>DASZIL010000169.1:0-4446 GCA_035949255.1 Beijerinckiaceae bacterium
GCCCTAGCTTCGAGCGCGCGAAGCGGCGACGCATATCCGCCGTCGCCAGCAAATGGCAAAGCCGCCATTGGCGTGTGCCGTCGATAAGGTCTTGCCAGCCTGATATTCCGTAGCCGACGAGGGTACGCGCCTGGCCAGCGCTTCTCAAAGATGCCGCCGTGGAGCTCATCGGCACGCCGACTCACGAAGGTTCGCAAAGAGCAGAAGCGCATCTTGCGAGCCTCTGCATCTAGTCCTGGCCATGTCTTTGCCCAAAATTCATCGATCACGCTTGCCGAAGCTTCCTGGGCGCCGTGCAAGCGCGCCGGCTCTGCATGCGACCCGGCTCGACGGAGCCCCAGCCGGAACGATCAAGGCACCCGCTCAACTTCCTCAGTTAATCCATCGCAAACCATGTTTGCGCATCGTGCCCTCGCAGGATGAACCCGGCGCGCGGGGAAGCGCTCGATACACTGCCGGGATGAAGGGCGCAAGAGTTGATCGGTCGCCTCGAAACGCCATGTCGGAAGCGTCAGAAAAGTGGGAGCCGCGGCAGGGCCGCAAGCAGCAGCCGATAGGCGCTAAGGACGGAGCGAACGTCCTTGGCGGACCCTTTCCCGAGCGCAGCGGCGATCCTGACCGGAGGCTCCAGGAAAAGCGTCGCGAGAAGGCAGGCCAGGAGACCGCCTCGCGAAAAATTCTTCGCCGCGTAGAGAAGCCGGCCGCGCCAGCTGTAGAAAAGGCGAGTGCCCACTATGGCGCGCGTCGTGCCTTGGCCCTCATGGATGGCGCTGGATTCGGCAAAATGCACGACGGACCAGCCTTGCCGCTTGATGCGCAGGCAAAGATCGAGATCCTCGAAATAGACGAAGAAGCGTTCGTCGAAGCCTTTGAGACGCTCGAACAAAGCGCGCGGCATCATCAGGAAGGCACCCATCACCTGGTCGACGCTGCGCGTCGTCTCATGGTCCCATTCCAGCATGAAATGGGGCGGGAAGAGCGAGGGCGCCAGGCGATCGAGGAAAGCCGATTGGGCAACGAGCCGCCAGGCCGTCGGAAAGCGCGCGCAACTGTGCTGTGTCACCCCGCCCTCATCGATCAGTTTCACTCCAACCGCGCCGACCCGGGCTCGATCATCGGCGAAGAGAAAATCGCGGCTTTTCGCCAGCGCTCCCGGACATATGCGCACGTCGGGGTTCAGGAACAAAAGAGCCTCAGCCGTTCCCGTGGAAGCGCCCTGGTTGCAGGCGGCGGCGAAACCAAGGTTTTCCTCGTTTGATATGATTTGCAGCGGCAGGGTTCGGGCGAAATCGTGAAGCTCCGCTGATCCGTCCGTCGACGCATTGTCGATGACGATCAGCTTGGAGATAAAGGCGACGTCCTCGGGCGACGCAGCGAGCGCTTCGAGAGCGCGCCGCAAGCGCTGCCCGGAGTTCCAATTGACGATGACGACATCAAGCCGCCCGCTCGATGGAGCTTTGGGGCCCGGCCTCGATGTCGTCATGACCGGCCCCGCGATCAACCGTGCCGCAAGTCGAGTCCGCGCCGGTCGAGGGATTTCTGACGCGAGACGAGCGGCCCCCACCAGGTTTCGTTGGCCAGGTACCAATCGACCGTCGCCCGCAACCCCTCCTCGATCGACAAGCTCGGGCGCCAGCCGAGCTCGCCTTCGGCACGGCTCGAATCGATCGCATAGCGCAGATCATGACCGGGACGGTCTGTGACGAAAGCGATGAGTGAGCGCCGCGGCCCCAATGCGAGACGCCCGAGCTTCGCGTCGAGCGCATCGCATATGGCCTCGACGATCTCGATGTTGCGTCTCTCGCTCCGCCCGCCGATGCAATAGGTCTCTCCCGGCATCCCGCGCTCGAGAACCGTGCGCAAGGCAGCCGCATGATCGGCGACATGGAGCCAGTCGCGGATATTCTCCCCCTTGCCGTAGACGGGAAGAGGTTCGCCTTTCCAGGCCCTGAGGATCATCAAGGGGATGAGCTTCTCGGGAAATTGGGCCGGCCCGTAGTTGTTCGAGCAATTGGTGATGAGAATCGGCAAGCCGTAGGTGCGTCCCCAAGCACGCACCACATGGTCGGAAGCAGCCTTGCTCGCCGAGTAAGGCGAAGAAGGGTCATAGGGGGTGCGTTCGTGAAAAAACCCTTCCTCGCCGAGCGAACCGAAGACCTCATCCGTCGAAACATGAAGGAAGCGAAAGCCCGAGCGCCGTCCTTTTTCGAGCGAGAGATAATGCGAGAGCGCGCCCACGAGAAGATTCGTCGTGCCGAGCACATTGGTCTCGACGAAGAGCAAGGGGTTCTCGATCGAGCGATCCACATGGGATTCCGCCGCAAGATGCATGACGGCGTCGGGAGAATGGCGCTGATAGAGGCTCGTTACCGCGGACCGGTCGCGGATATCGGCGTTCTCGAACAGGTAGCGGCCGCTTTCCTTCAGCGGCTCGAGCAGGCGCAGATCCGCCGCATAGGTCAGCGCATCGACATTGATCACGCGGTATGCGCCCGTCGCGACGAGCGTTCGCACCACATGCCCGCCGATGAACCCGGCGCCGCCCGTGACCAAGATGGTTTTCATGCCGAATGCGGCCTTCCGATCAACCGATGAGGAAGCGGGGAGTTCGTGTGGCAAGACGCATGACGAGCTTCACGGGAACAGTCTCACGGCATCGGCAAGTCTTGGATTGGCGCGGTCCTTATCCGAAACCGTGACCTTCGCCTCCTCGACCGGCCATTCGATGCGAAGAGCGGGATCGTTCCAGAGGATGCCATGATCGTGCTCGCGCGCATAATAGTTGGTGACCTTGTAGACGACCTCCGTATCCGGCTCGAGGGTCACGAAGCCATGCGCGAAGCCGATGGGAATGAAGATCTGATTCCAAGCCTCGGCGCTGATTTCCGCCGTGACGTGCTGGCCGAATGTGGGGGAGCTCATCCGAATGTCGAGAGCGACATCGAATATTCGCCCGCGCACGACGCGCACGAGCTTGTCCTGAGCGAAGGGCGAGGATTGATAATGGAGGCCGCGCACGGTTCCGGCTCGCGCCGAAAGGGAGTGGTTGTCCTGAACGAACGGCAACTCTAACCCCGCGGCCGCAAATTCTCGCAGGTTGTAAGTCTCCGAAAAAAAGCCGCGCGCATCGCCTTGCTTGAAGGAGCGAATGACCTTGACGTCGGCAATCCCCAATGCTGTGGTCTCGAGCTTCGCCATGACATCCTTGCGCCGAAAGGGGCGGCGGGTTGTTATACAGTGTGGGCGTTCGTGGCAACCCGGTATCCTGGATCGCGGCCGATGAGACAATCGAAAGGGGCGCAAGTCTCAATCGGGAGGTGGGCTTGGGTTTTTGCGCCGGCGCTCTCGACCGCCGCAGGGGGCAGAACCGGCTTTGGCGATTTCTCCCTTTGAGAGGATCAACGCGCCGTTTCGCCCACGCCGCGATCGAGGCTGAGCTCTCAAGGCGCGCGCGGCCCTCGCCGAATCGCCGCGGCGTGGATAGGCGAGCCGTCGAGGCGACGCTACTGCAAAGGGATGGCTATCGGTGGTTCGCGTTCTCGCGTTGACGCGTTGGCCGCGATCGGCCGCAAGCTCGCGCCAGCGTTTCCTGGCTTTCACGGGCTATCTGGCGCGGCAGGGAATCGAGGTCACGGCGCGGCCTTTCTTCGATGAAGCCTATATCGCCCGCGTCAATTCGGGCCTGAACGTCAATGGGATGGAGCTCCTCGGTCACTATCGGCAGCGCTTTGGCGAGCTTTGGAAGCGCGACCGGTATGACCTTTTGTGGGTCGAGAAAGAGGCACTTCCCCAAATGCCCTATCCGCTCGAGGCGCTGCTGTTGCGGGGTAGCAAAATCCTTTTGGACCTCGACGATGCCTGGCATTTGCGGGCGCGGGCGAGCCCGCTTCGACGCCTTCTCGCCGACAAGATGCAGCGGCTGTCGCGCCGCGCCGATGGCATCACCGTCGCCAATGCGGCGCTTCGCGATTGGGTGATCGAATCGGGCGTGGCTGCAAGCAAGGTGACGCTCGCGCCGACCGGTCTAGACGTCGGCCATTATGATCTTGCCCCCGAACCCGGCGGCCCCTTCACGCTCGGCTGGATCGGTGGCCCCTTCACCACCGAATACCTAGAAAGCGTCCAAGGCCCGCTGCGTCGCCTTTGCGAGGAAGGCGTGCGCTTGCTCGTTGTGGGCGAAAATCGCGCGCTCGAGAGGCTTGCCGGCATCACGGTCGAGCAGCATCCTTGGTTGGAAGAGACGGAGGCGAAGCTCCTCGCCCAATGCCATGTGGGAATAAGCCCCTTGCAGCACGACGGTTGGAGCCGTTTCAAGAGCGGCTACAAGCTCATTCAATATATGGCAGCCGGGAGGGCTTCGGTCGCCTCTCCGATCGGGGCCAATTGCGACGTCGTGGTCGCGGAAGAGACCGGGCTCTTCGCCACGAACGACGAGGAGTGGTATTC
>DASZIL010000170.1:0-15628 GCA_035949255.1 Beijerinckiaceae bacterium
CCCTAAAACCCGTTTCGAGCGCGCTCGCGCTTTAAAAAACGCGCTCTTACCTCAAGGTTCTGTCATGACCGGCGTCAACGAGATCAGATCGCAATTTCTCGAGTTTTTCGAGCGCGAGGGGCACCGCATCGTGCCCTCCTCGAGCCTCGTGCCGCGCAACGACCCGACTTTGATGTTCACCAATGCGGGGATGAACCAGTTCAAGAACATCTTCACCGGGGCCGAGAAGCCGGGATTTCCGACGGCGGTGACGGCGCAAAAATGCGTGCGCGCCGGCGGCAAGCACAATGATCTCGAGAACGTCGGCTACACGGCGCGCCACCACACCTTCTTCGAGATGCTCGGCAACTTCTCCTTCGGCGATTATTTCAAGGAGCGTGCGGTCGAGCTCGCCTGGCGGCTCGTCACCAAGGAATTCGCATTGCCGGAGCATCGGCTCACGGTCACCGTCTATGCGGAAGACGATGAAGCCCACGCCTTGTGGCGAAAGATCGCGGGCCTTCCCGACAGCCGCATCATCCGCATCCCGACATCGGATAATTTCTGGTCGATGGGAGACACCGGGCCATGCGGCCCTTGCTCGGAGATCTTCTACGACCACGGCGACCACATTCCCGGCGGGCCTCCCGGCTCGCCCGATGCGGATGGGGACCGCTTCATCGAAATCTGGAACCTCGTGTTCATGCAGTTCGAGCAGCGCGCGGGCGGTGAGCGCGTGCTGCTGCCCAAGCCCTCGATCGACACCGGGATGGGGCTCGAGCGCATCTCGGCGGTGCTGCAAGGCACGCATGACAATTACGCCATCGATCTCATGCGCGCGCTCATCGGGGCGGTCGCGGATGCGACGGGCGTCGACCCGGAGGACCCCCGCGGCGTGAGCCATCGGGTGATCGCCGACCATCTGCGCGCCTGCGCCTTTCTCATCGCCGACGGCGTCTCGCCGGCTAACGAAGGGCGCGGCTATGTGCTTCGCCGCATCATGCGCCGCGCCATGCGCCATGCGCATCTCCTTGGAGCCAAGGAGCCCTTGATGTGGCGCCTCGTCCCTGCCCTGCAACGCGAAATGGGCACGACCTACCCCGAGCTCATCAGGGCGGGCGCGCTGATCACCGAGACCATGCGGCTCGAGGAGACGCGCTTTCGCTCGACGCTGGCGCGCGGCCTCGCCATCCTCGACACGGCGACGCGCGAGCTCTCGGCCGGAGCGAGCCTCGACGGCGCCACCGCGTTCATGCTCCACGACACTTATGGATTCCCGCTCGACCTCACCCAGGATGCCTTGCGGCTGCGCGGCATCATGGTCGATGTCGCGGGTTTTGAGGCGGCGATGGAGGCGCAGCGCCAGCAGGCGCGCGCCGGCTGGACGGGCTCGGGCGAAGCCCGCACGGAGGACATCTGGTTCACCGAGCGGCAGCGGCACGGCGCGACCGAGTTCCTCGGCTATGAAACCTTGAGCGCCGAAGCCGTGGTGAAGGCCTTGTTCCGTGACGGCCGCGAGGTGAAGGCGCTCGCGGCCGGCGAGAGCGGCGAGATGCTCTTGAACCAGACGCCCAGCTACGCCGAATCAGGCGGACAGGTCGGCGATATGGCGGTGATCACGGCGCCCGGGATCGCCGCGCGCGTGACCGACACGCAGAAACGGCTCGGCGATCTCTTCGTGCATAGCGTCACCGTCGATCGCGGCGTGCTCGTGCCCGGAACGGAAGTGGCCGTGACGGTCGACGCCGCGCGGCGCGCCGCGATCGAGGCCAATCACTCCGCGACCCATCTGGCGCATGAGGCGCTGCGCCGCGTGCTCGGTGAGCATGTGGCGCAAAAAGGCTCGCTCGTCGCGCCCGACAGGCTGCGTTTCGACTTCTCGCAACCTCGCCCGCTGACGCCCGACGAGCTGCGCCGGGTCGAGGACACGGCGAACGCCGCGATCCTGCAGGACGCGCCCGTCGAGATCCGCGTGATGGCGCTCGAGGAGGCTCTCGCAAGTGGGGCGCGCGCCTTGTTCGGCGAGAAATATGGCGACGTGGTCCGCGTCGTCTCGATGGGGCAAGACGGGCAAGGCTCGAACAAACCGTTCTCGATCGAGCTTTGCGGCGGCACCCATGTCGGGCGCACGGGCGAAATCGGGCTTCTCGCCATCACCTCGGAGAGCGGTGTCGCTTCGGGCGTTCGCCGCATCGAGGCGCTCACCGGGAACGCCGCTCGCGCCCATTTCAACGCCGAGAGCCAGGCGCTCGGCGACATCGCGCAACGGCTCAAAGTCCGAAAGGAAGAGGTCGCCGCGCGCGTTGCCGATCTCATCGAGGATAGGCGCCGCCTCGAGCGTGAGCTCGCCGAGCTTCGCCGCAAGCTCGTCGCCGGTTCCGGCACGAGCGGCGCGGGCACGCGGCGCGAGATCGGCGGTGTCCCTTTTCTCGGCCTCGTCCTCGACGGCGTGCCGGCGGGCGAGCTCAAGGGGTTGATCGACGAACGCAAGCGCGAGCTCGGCTCCGGCATCGCCGCCATCGTGACGCGTGGCGCGGACGGCAAGGCGACGCTCGCGGTCGGCGTGACGGAGGATCTCGTCGATCGTTGGGACGCGGTGAGCCTCGTCAAGGCCGGCGCGCAAGCGCTCGGTGGTCGCGGCGGGGGCGGCCGGCGCGACCTCGCCCAGGCGGGCGGGCCTGACGGCTCGAAGGCCGAGGCGGCGATCGAGGCGATCGAGGCCGCCATTCCCGCCGCGGCTTGACAAGGAATCCCTCTCCGGAGGCCCCACGCCGGAAGTCCACCGAAAAGGCTTGATCCAGCGGATTTGAGAGGCGCCGGCCTCGCTCGCCTTTAAGGGCGCATGCGCTTGCCGCAGCGAGCTTCGCCCTATACCAGGGCATCCATGTCGATGATCGAGCGGCCGCTGCCCTATTTCACACGGATCGCCTATCCGGTGCTGCGCCGCCTCGTGCTCGAGCACGGCAGGGCGCATCTATGGGGCTATGCGCTTGCCTTCGTCTTCATGGCGCTCGTCGCGGCCTCCACCACCTATTCGGCCTATCTCCTCAAGAACATCATCAACGGGCTGATGATCGAGCGCGATTTTCGCGGCTTGCGCATCCTCGCCTTCACGATCGCCGGGCTTTACCTCGTCAAGGGCTTCGCGACCTATGGGCAGATCGTTACCATGTCGCGCATCGGCAACCGCATCATCGCCTCGGCGCAGGAGCGCTTGTTCGACCGCCTCATGGAGCAGAACGTCTCCTATTTCCACGATCGGCGCTCGAGCGAATTCATGTCGCGCCTCACGCTCGCCGCCAACGGGGCGCGCGACGTGCTGCAGGCGCTCATCACCTCCATCGGGCGAGACGCCTTGACCGTGATCGGCCTCGTCGGGGTGATGATCATCCAAGATCCGGCGCTCACCGTGATCGCCCTCGCGGGCCTTCCCTTCATCGGCATCACGCTTGGCAAGTTGATCAAGCGCGTGCGCAAATATGTGCTGCGCTCCTTTCATGGGGTGACGCGCATCCTCGACATCATGCTCGAGGCGGCCCAAGGCGTGCGCATCGTCAAATCCTTCAATCTCGAAGCGCTGATGCGCAGGCGCATGCGCGATACCGTGCATGAGGTCGAGCGCGCGGCGAACAAGATCGCAGCCATCCAGGCGATGGCGAGCCCCTTGTCGGACACATTGGGAGGTCTCGCGGTCTCCGGCGTCATCCTCTACGGCGGCTGGCGCGTCATCCAGGGCGGGCATGATCCGGGCGCCTTCTTCTCCTTCATCGGCTCCTTGCTGCTCGCCTATGAGCCGGCGAAGCGCCTTGGCCGCCTCAATCTCGAGATCCAGAACGGGCTCATCGGCGTCACCTTGATGTACGAGGTGCTCGATGCCCCATCGCTCGAGCCGCGCGGCGAAGGCCTGCCGGCTTTGCGCGCGGGCGCCGGGCGCGTCACCCTCACCGACGTGAGCTTTGCTTATCCGGGCCGCGACGAGGTGCTCGAGCATTTGAGCCTGAGCGTCGAGCCGGGCAAGACGACGGCCCTCGTCGGCGGATCGGGCGGCGGCAAGAGCACGATCCTCAACCTCGTGCTGCGCTTCTTCGATCCGAGCTCGGGCGAGATCCGGATCGACGGCCAGGACACGCGAGAGGTCGATATCGCCTCCTTGCGGGCGGCGATCGGCTATGTGAGCCAGGACGTCTATCTGTTCCGCGGCTCGATCCGCGACAACATCGCGCTCGGGAAACCCGGCGCCAGCGATGAGGAAATCGTCACCGCGGCCAAGGCCGCCCATGCGCACGCCTTCATCAGCGGCTTCCGCCTCGGCTACGACACCGATGTCGGCGAGCTCGGCACGCAGCTTTCCGGCGGCCAGAAGCAGCGCATCGCCATCGCGCGCGCCTTCCTGAAGAACGCGCCGATTCTTCTGCTCGATGAGCCCACCGCCTCGCTCGATCCGGAATCGGAACGCGAGGTGCAAAAGGCGCTCGATGAGCTGGGGCGCGGACGCACCACGCTCGTCGTCGCGCACCGCCTGCAGACCGTGGTGCAGGCAAGCCGTATCTATGTGATCGAGAACGGCAGGGTCGCCGAAGCCGGCACGCATGACGAGCTCATCGCCAAAAAGGGCGTCTACTACAATTACTATGCGCGCCAGACGCCCGAGCGAATGCTCGCGCCCATCGACCCGAAGCTCGACGCGCCGGAGCCCGCCGTGCCCGCCGTCGCGGCCGCCGCTCCCGAGCTCAGCGGCTCACGAAAGCCTTGGGCCGCCTTGTCCCGAAGCGCCCGTGAATGACGGCGGTGAAGGCAATCGACAAGACCGCTATCAAGGTAAGCCACCAGGTTTGCGAGCCGACGAGGCCGACGCACGCGAAGGCGAAGAGATTGACGATCGCCCCGACGAGGCAAGGCGCAATGGCCTCGCCGAGATGGGTTGCGCTTCTGACCGCGAGCGCGACGAGCAGGGCGAGCGGGACGGCGCCGAGCAAACCGAGCTCGTACCAGACCTCGAACAGGATGGATTGAGGGGCGCCCGTCGCCAACAACCCGGCGAGCTGACTGCGCAAGGCGGTGTCGAGCCCATGGCCGGTGAGCAAGCGGGTGGGCTCGCCGAGCACGCTGTCTCGCCAGACCTCCCAAGGCTGCAAGGCCGAGGCGTCGGCCCCGAGAAGCGCGCGCGCCAAGGGCGTCACGAGGAAAGGCAGGACCGGCGCCGCGATGATGGCGAGCGCCAGAAGCCATTGCACCACTTGGATCGTGAGACGTGGCGCAACCACGAAGGCGCCGAAGGCGACAGCGCCGGCGATGAGCGCAAGGACCGCGCCTCGCGGCTCCGTCATGAGCGCGGCGCACACGGCCACCATCGCAAGCACGATCGCAAAGGCGCGCTCCGATCTCATGAGGAGCCAGGCCAGCCCCGGCCAGGTGAGCAAAGTCACGCTCAAGGCGGTGCGCACCAATACGGGTCCTTCGCCGTCGATCGCCGCCTGGGCGTTCGGCACGGTCAACACCCAGATGATGGCCGAGAGCGAGCCGACGCCGGCGCCGAGCGGCGAGAGATAGAGATTGGAGGCTCGCATGCGTGCCGGCATGGAGGCGAGCGCCACGAACGCGAAGAGGCCGACACCCGTCGCCTTCAACAATCGCTCCGAGGCGTCGTCGAAGAACGGCGTCCAGAGCAGCGACAGCCCCGCCCAGAACAGCAGGAAAAGCAGAAGCACCGCTGCTTGCGTCCTGACGAGTTGCCACATGCGCCGAAACGGCTCGCGTCCTTCGCTCTCGATCAGCATCGCCATCGAGAACAGGATGGCGCCGACCGGCGCAATGACGACGACCGCGTGGCGCATGATGACTGCCGCGATCGGCAAAAGGGCGACCATGACCGCAAAGCCGAGCCGCCGCAGAAATCCGACGGCGTCGGCGGCGGCATCGGCCTGGGTACCGCGCGGGCGCGTCGGAACGACGGGCCGGCCCGACCTTGTCTTCGGTGGCTTGATCTCGATCTGCGTCATGATTTGCCGGGCGCAAGCATGATCAGCATTTCGCAAAACATGAGTGCAAGAGGCAAGAGGAAGGGATGTCGCGCCCCGGTCCCGCGATCATTCGCTCTTGCCGCGGATGAGGTGAATGATGCCGGAGAAATCGCTGCCGCCTTCACCCCAGGCCGCATAAAGGCCGTAGAGCTGCGCCGCCAACGCCCCGAGGGGGGTCGCGGCACCGCTCCCCTGCGCGGCTTCTTGCGCGAGCTTCAAATCCTTCAGCATGAGGCTTGCCGCGAAGCCCGGCTTGTAGCCGCTGTTCGCCGGCGAGGAAGGAACCGGTCCGGGCACCGGGCAATAGGTGGTGAGCGACCAGCATTGACCTGATGAGGTCGAGGCGACGTCGAACAAGGCCTGATGCGAAAGTCCGAGCTTCTCGGCGAGCACGAAGGCTTCGCCGACCGCGATCATCGAGACGCCGAGGATCATGTTGTTGCAGATCTTGGCGGCCTGGCCGGCGCCCGCCGTCCCGCAATGCACGATCTTCTTGCCCATCGCCTCGAGGAGCGGCTTGGCGCGTGCAAAGGCCGCCGCCTCGCCGCCGGCCATGAAGGTCAAGGTCGCGCCCTTGGCGCCCCCCGTGCCGCCGGAGACCGGGGCGTCGAGCGAAAGGAGAGCGCGCTCAGCTGCCATGGCGTGCGCCTTGCGCGCGTTCTCGACATCGATCGTCGAGCAATCGATGAAGAGCGTTCCCGGCCCCGCGGCGGGCAAGGTCGCGCTCCACACATCGATCACATGGCGCCCGGCCGGCAGCATGGTCACCACGACCTCGGCCTCCTTCACGGCCTCGACCGAGGAAGAGGCGACGCTGATGCCTCTCTCCTTCGCGGCGTCGCGCAGGAAGGGCACGAGGTCGAACGCCGTGACGTGATGGCCGGCCTTCGTCAGGTTTTCCGCCATGGGGGCGCCCATATTGCCCAGGCCGATGAAGGCTACCGTGGTCATGGCGCGCTCCTGCCGATCATTGGCTCCTCGCCAACCCCATGCTTCTGCCAAGTTTTCTGCCAAGCCGCGAGATCACCGAGCGCACGCGCGCTCATGGCGCGCTTTCGTGCTTGCGTCTTGGCAAGGCCCCGCAGGCGTTCGCCGCTCTCGCCGCGGACAGGTGCGTCCATGGGCGAAAACAGTCCAAAATTGACATTCATCGGCTGGAAGGAGCGCGCCTTCGCGACGCCGCTTGTCCCCTCACCATTCCCCGTTTGCGATGTCGGCAAGCCTTCGGCCTCCCCTGCTTCGCTGAGGAGATGCCCACCGGTGATGTGAGCCAAGAGCGCGCCGATCGCCGTCGTCTGAGGCGGTGCCGAAAGCATTTCGCCTTGATGCTCCGCCGCCGTGAAGCGTCCGGCGATGAGGCCGATCGCGGCGCTCTCGACATAGCCCTCGCAACCGGTGATCTGGCCGGCGAAACGCAAGCGCGGCATCGCCCTGAGCCGCAAATGCGGATCGAGGAGTTTCGGCGAGTTGAGATAGGTGTTGCGATGCAAGCCGCCGAGCCGCGCGAACTCCGCCTTCTCAAGGCCCGGAATCATCCGAAACACGCGGGTCTGCTCCCCATGGCGCAGCTTCGTTTGAAACCCGACCATGTTGAACAAAGTGCCGAGCGCGTTGTCCTGGCGCAATTGCACCACCGCATGTGGCTTGACCGTGGGGTTGCGGGGATCGGTGAGGCCGACGGGCTTCATGGGCCCATGACGCAAGGTCTCGCGCCCGCGTTCAGCCATGACCTCGATCGGCAGGCAACCGTCGAAATAGGGCGTCGAAGTCTCGAATTCACGAAATTCGGTCTTCGGCGCGGCGAGCAGCGCGTCGATGAACCCTTCATATTGCGCGCGCGTCATCGGGCAATTGAGATAATCGGCGCCCGATCCTCCAGGCCCCGCCTTGTCGTAGCGCGATTGGAGCCAGGCCACGCCCATGTCGATCGTGTCGCGGTGCACAATCGGCGCGATCGCATCGAAGAAGGCGAGCTCATTCGACCCCGTCACACCACGGATCGCCTCGGCGAGCGCCTGCGAGGTCAAGGGGCCGGTCGCGATGATGGTCATGCCCCATTCCGGCGGCGGGAGGCCGGCGACTTCACCGCGCTCGATCGTGATGAGCTCATGAGATTCGAGCGCTTGCGTCACTCCCGAAGCAAAGCCATCGCGATCGACCGCGAGCGCGCCGCCGGCCGGCAGCTTATGCGCATCGCCCATGCGCATGATCAGCGAATCGAGCCTGCGCATCTCCTCATGCAGGAGGCCTACGGCATTGTGCAGCGCATCATCAGAGCGAAATGAATTCGAGCAGACCAGCTCGGCGGCGTCCCCTGTCTTATGCACCGGCGTCAGGCTCGTGGGGCGCATTTCGTGCAGCACGACGGGGAGGCCGCGCCGCGCCATCTGCCAGGCGGCTTCGGAGCCGGCAAGGCCGGCGCCGATGACATGGACGGGCGCGCGAGAGGACATGGACGCCAGAATCGCGCGCTCTTCCCCATAAAGCAAGACGCCCGCCAGAGGCGGGCGTCAAGTTGCTGGAATTCTGTAGATAATCGAGGTCAGAGCCCAGCGCTCATGCGAGCGGCGTAATCCACATTGCCGCGCGAAAGACCGATGTCCTCGAGCTCGCGGTCGGTTAGCTGGCCGAGCTCGCGGAGATTGGTGCGATAACGTCTCCAAGCGGCGATCCGCTTGAGAATGAGCGTGATGAACATGTCAAACCCTCCAGTGCTGCGAAGCGCCGTCCCGGCAACTTCGTCCTCAGTCGATCTGCTGATGGAGGGTATATGTGCAATGCAACATGCATAACAACTCACAATGCGGGTCCGCTGTCATGCCAAAATGCATGGCATATTCACTAAATCTTTACCGATCTCCCGTCGGGAGGCTGGTGAATAACCCATTTCCCATGCGTTTTTGGAATGCTGCGGCGTCTTCCCGCTGCGAGCTCGCTCTTTTCGGTTCTCGGGAGCGTCGCGGTCGCGTCATGACTTCTGCGACATGGGCGCGACATAGGCGAGATCGAGATCCCAAGGGAAATAGATCCAGGTGTCCTGGCTCACCTCGGTAACGAAAGTGTCCACCGTCGGTCGGCCCTGCGGCTTCGCATAGACCGTGGCAAAATGTGCCTGAGGCACCATTTTTCGAACGACGAGCGCGGTGCGGCCCGTATCCGTGAGATCGTCGATCACCAGAATGCCCTTGCCGTTCGCGTTCGCGCCAGAGGTCAGGCTCGAGGCGATGTCCTTGAGCACGGCCAAGCGGTTTTGCCGATCCGATTCCTCATAGCTCGAGATGCAAACCGTCTCGATGAGGCGAACACCGAGCTCGCGCGCCACGATCGCCGCCGGCACGAGGCCGCCGCGGGTGATGCTGACGATGCCGGAGAACGGAGCCTGCGCCGACAAGCGCCAGGCGAGCGCGCGGCAATCGCGGTGAAACTGGTCCCAGGAGACAGGAAAGGCTTTGATCGGAGGTTTCTCGACGGACATGATGCAAGCTCTTTGCCGATAAGATTTCCCCCGGGGATGCCGGCGAATTTATACCTCAGGAGGCGGTAACGCCATTGGCCCGCAAGGTCGCAAGCATGGTTTCCACCGCCGTTTTTGCGGCCGCCAGGGCTTGCGGATCGCGCGAGCGGACGACGAGATTGGTATCGGGGCGTCCTTCATTCGAAAAAGGGTAGCTGCCGATCATCACATCCTTATGGTCGCGCGCGATCTCGGCAAGCGGCGTGCCGAGATCGCCTTCACGCATGCCGGCCGGAATGCTGGCCGAGAGCATCTTGCGACCCGTTTTCAGGCGAGGAGCGGCCTCGTCGAGCATGGCTTGCATGATCTGCGGCACGCCCGCCATCACGATGACGTTGCCGATCCAAAAGCCCGGTGCCTTCGACACGGGGTTGGCGACGAGCTCAGCCCCTTGCGGAATCCGAGCCATGCGCATGCGGGCCTCGTTGAGATCGGCGTTTGGAAAACGCTCTCGCATCAAGGCGACCGCCCGGGGATCATGGTCGATGGGCACGCCGAATGCTTTTGCGACGGCGTCCGCCGTGATGTCGTCATGGGTCGGGCCGATGCCGCCCGTGGTGAAGACATAGGTATAGCGCCGGCGCAGCGCGTTGAGCGCCGCGACGATCTCCTCTTCGACATCGGGCACGACGCGCACCTCGGATAGATCGATGCCGATCATGGTGAGATATTCGGCGATGTAGCCGATGTTCTTGTCCTTCGTCCGGCCCGAGAGAATCTCGTCGCCGATCACGAGGAGGCCAGCGGTGATGATATCTGGTTCCATGCCGCCTCTCACCCTTTATTCGAAACGGCTTTTGCGCGAGGTGATCGCCCGCCGAAGGAGCAAACGCAAGATTTCATCCTTGCCTGCGTCACGGGGCTTGCACGCTCAAGCTCGCCGCGCGCCTTCCCCCTGGCGCTCGAAGACGTAGTTCACATGGGTCCGCAGAAGCTGGCGGTAGCCGCGTGCCTTGAGGAAAGGCTCCATGTCCGTGTGCCAGCGCCCCACCCCGTCCTCCATGATGATGAGCGAGGGCCAAAGCGCTTCGGCCGCATCATGGAAAAAAGGCTCGAGAATGAGATCCTCGGCGCCTTCCACGTCGAGCTTGATCACATCGATGCGCTCGAATTTCTCTTCGGTCACGAGTTGCAGCAAGGTCGTGGCCGGCACTTTCATCGAAAGGCCGTTCGGCGAGCGCACGGCGCGCATGCTCGATTCGCCACGGTTCTTCGTGTCCAGGAACAGCGTGAAATCGCCTGGCTTGTCGGCGACCGCGCATTGCACCGCCTTGATCGTGCCGAACGGATTGAGACGCATGTTGGCGACGAGCCGCTCGAAGATATCGGGCTGCGGCTCGATCGCGAGAATACGCGCGGCGCCTCGGGCGAGCGCCGCGACGAAGAGCGAATAGGCGCCGACATTGGCGCCGATGTCGATGAAGCGAAGGTCGGGCCTCATGCGCTCGACGAGGATCGAGCGCTCGCGCCGGTCGAAATATTGCGGCGTGAACAACAAGCGCTTCTCGCACATGTTGTCGTAGGGGAATAACCGCATATTGGCGCCGAAGGCCTCGAAATCCACGGGGCGCCCGCGCATCGCCGAGACGACGCATTGACGCAGCGCGAAAGCGAGCCTGCGGCCGAGCCAGGAATCCGGCATGGCGCGGGTCAGCTCGATCGCGGTCCGAGCGATGGCGCTCGGCGCGAAGGCGCCGAAGGGTGTGTGGTCGGTGCTAACTGTCATCGGCGCGCTATAGCCCGGCGAGGCTTTCGCGGCAAACCGGGGAAAGCGCAACAAAAGGGCAAGCCAACAAAGGGCAAGCGGGTGGAGGCCCAAACGAAGCGGGCGCGATCAATGCGGAGCAGTGATGATCGCACGGCCGCTCATGCCGGCGATGAGCTCAGGCGCCTCGTCCGTGATTTCTCCGACCACCTTGATCGATTGGCTTACCGGATCGACCCTGCCTCCGATGCGCGTGATCTTCGCGGGATAACTCTTGCCGGTCTCGTCGACATGCAAGGCAAAAGCGTAACCGGGCTGCAGCCAGCTCAGCCAACGGGAAGGCGCGATCAGCTCGACCTCGAGGCTGCGGTCATCCAGGACATCGAGCAGAGGTTGGCCGGGACCGGTGTATTGGAATTCACGCGCTTTCTGTTCCACCGTGATGCCGTTGAAGGGGGCGTCGATCGCGCATTTCGAGGCCACCGCATTGGCGCTCGCGAGGTCGGCCTTCGACTTCTGCACTTCCGCGGCGGAAACATCGAGCTCCAATTGCCCGATGGATTTGAGCGCCAGCAAGCGTTGGTTGATGCCGTATGTTTTTTCCGCCTGAATGGCGATGGCTTGCGCATGGGCGACTTGCGCGCGCTGAATGACGCAATCGAAGGTGACCAGATTGTCACCCTTCTTGAAATGCTCGCCGAGCTTGGTGTTGATCCGATCGATGCGCCCGGCCATCTCGCTCGACAAGGTGGTGTATTGGCGCGGCGTGAGCTGGGCGCGGATCTCAGGCCCCGCCTCAGGCGCGGGCGCGGGCGAACGCAATTCGTCATTCGGCTCGATGGTGGCGGCAATTGTCGCGGAAGCGCTGGTGATCGCCATCCCGACGAGCGAAAGCGTGGCGACCCAAAACGAGAGACGAGAAGCTTTGCGGAGTGAAAGGTGATACATGCCGGGGCCTCGCTCGATAACGGAACCGGGCGCGAGCAAGCCCGGTCCCCGCCAAGATCTGAAGCGAGGCCCGAATTAGCCTCTCTATGCTCAGCGGACCATCATTTTAGCGTCAAATGAGACCTCTTTTCGACCATGGGGTCTTGCACGCCCATTGGTCGTTGGGCTGGATCGGCTTTCACACTCTCTTGGCGTGTCTTTGCGGTCTCTGGACGGTCTCGGTGGTGCCTATTGATTGTCGAGTTGCTGGAATTGAGCGACGCTGAAATTTCCTTGCGCGGAAGCAGCCGTCCCGGCTTCGGAACCGGCGCCCTGAACTTCGGATTCGTTCTCACCCGGCTCGCCCGAAACACCCACATTGGCTTTCGGGGCAAGATCGAAACTCGTCTGCCGGATCGCATTGCCCAGCTCGGTAACGCTGAGCGTCTCGACATCCTGGTGCAGGAAGTCGACGCCGACCGTGGAATAGAGCCTTCCGAGAGCCTCTTGCGCCTCGGCATAGCTTTGGAACAGCCGCAGCTTCGAATCGACCGCGCTCGCTTGCGCCAAGATTCGCTCCAGATCTCCCTGGACGTCGGTCGCGGTGCGATTGGCGATCTGTGTGTAGAGGCGCTGATCCACGGAAGAGAGTTGCTTCACCCGGGAATATTCCTTGATGGAGGCGAAATACTGCTGATAGGCGATGTGCAGCTTGGCCAAAATTGCCATATTCAGGGCTTGGCGCTTCAGCACTGCGAGCTTTTCGGCATTTTCCCGTTGCGGGATGACCAACGGCGCCGTGAGCAGATTGGAGAGATAGCCGTTCACGCGCGCTGCCCCCGCCACCCAATAGTGGTGAACGAGAAAGCTGTTGCTGTCGACGTTCGGATCGGCGGAGAGGGAGATGCCGGGAAGGAGCTTGAGCAGCGCCTTGCGTGTTTCGGCGACGCT
Source organism: Beijerinckiaceae bacterium (assembly GCA_035949255.1). GTDB lineage: Bacteria > Pseudomonadota > Alphaproteobacteria > Rhizobiales > Beijerinckiaceae > GAS188. Next base: position 13,097 of record DASZIL010000170.1, read on the forward strand.
GATCCGCGCCTCGTAGCTCGCTCCGCGGATGTCGGGATTGAGCAAGAGCGCCGTGCTTTCCATTTGGCCGACCGGTATCTTCATCGGCTCGAGGCGCATCGAAGCCTCGTTCGGAACCGCGATGGTGTAAGGCTCTCCCGGCGGCACGTTGATGAGCGAGGCGAGCTCATCCTTCGAAACTGCCAATAATTGCTCGTTGGTCTCGAGCTGGCGGATCGCATCGAGCAGCGCCTTTTGGTAGCGAAGCGAATCGATCGGCGATTTCAGCCCCTCGGTCTCGACCTTGCGCGCGGCGGGGAGAGCATCTTCAGCCGCGCGAATGGCGGCCTTCACGTCATTGGTCAAGCGCTGAGCGGCCGCCGCCCGCCAATACGCGCGCCGCACGTCCTGCAGCAGGGTTTGTACCGCCTTGCGGCGTTCTTCCTGCGCGATCAGCACCCGGTCGGCCTCTTGCCGAGCAGCGAAATAGCTGACGCCGAAGTCGAGAATGTTCCATGAGAGCGTCAGATCACCGGTGAAGCGGTTGAGGTCCGAGGAGGTGGACGGGACCAAGGATTGCTGGCGCGTCTGGATCGATTCGCTCGAGCTCGCGTCGAACCTGTTGCGCGTCGTCGCCATGCCGTCGATTGCGACCTTGGGCAGGAGGTCGTAGCGCGAGAGATCGAGGTCGTTCACGGCGAGCGCCTCTTCCATCGCCTTGACGCGCCCATCGAGATTGTATTTGAGCGCCCGCGCGAAGGCCTCGTTCAAGGTCAGCGGCCGGGTGACCGGCTCCTGATCCGCGAACATCTCCTCCCGGTCGCTTTGGATCTCGCTCCACCTCTCCTCGGTGGTGAAGGGCTTCGGAGTCAATGCGCAGCCCGCAACCAGCAGTGCCCCGGCCGCGACGCCCAGGAAGCGAGCGAAATTGCGCCCCCCGCTCCGCTCAAGGACGCTCGCCTTGCAGGCGGAGCCCTTCGCCGTCTGGGAATACCGCATGACTACTCTCCACACGAATTAACGCTAATTGCACCGTGTGCGGAAAATGGCGGGTTAACCCTAATATTCCCTTAATCGACCCTTACGATCCGAATTCGCGGTAATTCGCGCCCCTCAACGCCAATTTCGCGGCCGCCGCCGGCTTGAAAATCTCATTTCATCCTCTAAGGTATGCTACTGAGATTCGCGTTAAGCTGATGATCCCTTTGTTGGATTCACATCATGAACAGGCCGATTGAATTTCTCGCCACTTTCAGCCTTTGCATGGCAAGGGCCGCGGCATTTGCGGTTGTTGCGATGTGCGTCTTGCCCCCGGGCGCTAAGGCGCTCGATCTTACAAGGTTCACGGCTTCTGGAACGCATGTTTGCGGAGGCCCCACGGAACGCCAATGCGTCGTGAGCGGTTCCACATTTCAAAACTGCATCGATGCGGCAAATTCCTTGAAGGTCCAAGATTGCTGCCGCACCGACCTTGCCTGCTCGAACGATCCCAAGACAGGCGAGACAAAATGCGCGAGCGCCTCGACCTCGACGAAATTCACCCTCGATTATTGCGTGGCGTCACGCCGCTTTCGTTGATGGGTTGAACCGTCCTCGCCTGCCGAAAGTCAGGTCGGATCAACGCTGAAGCCTCGCGGCTTCTCCCCTCGCCGCTCGATGTCGAGCATGGTCGTATAAGCCTGCTCGAGATGCCGGCGCAACCGATCCGCGTCGAAGAGCTGGGCCGTCGGGCCGTTCTTCTCGAGCCGGTCCCGATAAGCGGAAAGCAGCGCAGGCTCGCGCGCGAGCTTGAGCGCCAGCGCCTCATATTCCTCGAGGCTCTTCGTCACGAGCTCCGGAAGGCCGACCGCATCAAGAAGGCTTGCTGCCACGCGCGCGGCGAAGCCTTTTCCAAGACAAGTGAGCACCGGCAGGCCCGCCCAGAGCGCATCGCTCGCCGTGGTGTGGGCATTCACCGGAAGCGTGTCGAGGAACAGATCGGCCAAGCGGTGGCGCGCCAGATGCTCGCAGAGCACGATCGGTTCCGCGAAGACGAGGCGTGCGGGATCGACGCCGCGTGCCGCCGCCTCTCGGCGCAAATTTCGCTCGACCGCCGCATTGCCGCGCAACAGCCACAACGCGCTCCCTTCAATCTTGTTGAGAAGCCGCATCCAAATGTCGAAGAACTCAGGCGTGATCTTGTAGCTGTTGTTAAAAGAGCAAAACACGAAACCCTGTTCCGGCAAGCCGCATTCCTTGCGCGTTGGCGTGCGCTCGGCAATTTCGCGCTTCCGGTCATTGACCTGGTAGCAGCCCGGCAGGTGAACGATCTTCTCGCTCCAGAAGGGCTGCTGATCGAAGGGCAGGACGATTTCGTCCGCGATCACATAATCGATGAAATCCGCGCCCGTGGTCCCGGGGAATCCGAGATAGCTCACCTGAATGGGCGCGGGACGGTGGGCAAAAATGCCGAAACGCTCACCTTTCGTGTGCCCCTTGAGGTCGACCGCGATGTCGATCTCGAGCTCCCTGAGCAATGACGCCACTTCGCGATCGTCATGGGCACGAACGTCG
>DASZIL010000171.1:0-3054 GCA_035949255.1 Beijerinckiaceae bacterium
GGCTGGCGTGGCGGGGTAACAATATTCTCGGACGAAGCCGAGCAGCCCCATGACCGGACTCTTCTTACGAAGGACTATCTCGAGGGCGCTTTCGGGGATGACCGACTGCCCATCGCCCGGCATTCCCTGGCTGACCTTGGCGTCGATTTCGAAGGCGGCGCGAGCGTCCAACAAATCGAGCCCGAACACAAACGATTGCGACTGGCGAACGGGGACGAGCGATCCTATGAGAAGCTGCTCCTCGCTACGGGCGCCGCTCCACGACGACTTGATGTTCCGGGAGGAGGCCTACCGCACTTGATGGTGTTGCGGTCCCTTCGGGACTGCCGGCGCATTCTTGCCAATGTGATCTCCGGCGCTCGCGTTGCTGTCGTGGGCGGAAGTTTCATCGCGATGGAGGCCGCGGCGTCCTTGTTCGGCCGCGGGCTTTCGGTCGACGTCATCGCACCGGAGGAGCATCCGCTCGAGAAGGTGTTTGGGCGAGAACTCTCAGATCTGATTTTGGAGACTCACGCCCGAAAGGGGGTGCGCCTTCACCTCGGCTCGCCAGTCGCTCGCATTGAAGACAAGCAGGTTCTGCTGCAAGGGGGCGAGCGGATCGACGCGGACATTGTGATCGTTGGCATCGGCGTTGAGCCGCGCCTTCAGCTCGCCAAGGCGGCTGGGCTGACTCTGGATCGCGGCGTCGTGGTCAATTCACGCTTGCAAACCAGCGATCCCAACATCTTCGCCGCGGGCGACATCGCCCGCTGGCCTGATCCCCATACTGGCGAAAACATCCGTGTCGAACATTGGGTTGTGGCTGAGCGCCAGGGTCAGGTCGCGGCGGCGAGTATGCTAGGCCGCGACCAGGCTTTCACGATGGTTCCGTTCTTCTGGACAAAACACTTCGACCTCTCAATCCGCTATGTCGGCCATGCGGCAAAATGGGACGAGGCGCGAGTCGAGGGCGATCTTTCGCATCGGGATGGCCTGGTCCGCTTCCGTCTCGCGGGCCGCGATCTCGCCGTGGCTACCGTCGAACGCGACAACGAGTCACTCCGAGCTGAGTTGACGATGGAAGGTTTGCAGCGGTCCTCTTGAACAAACCAGGGACGATAAGCGCGTTTTTAAAATTGGCAAATCGTGCTTCTTGCCCCGCAGCATCTTAAGTCTCTTTTGGGCAGGGTGGTCTTTTTCACAGCGCGCACAACAGCGCGATTTTCCCGCCTAGGAGCCTGTCTGCTTAACCCTGGGGCGATGGGATTTGAAGCGCGAGCGTAGGCTATCTGGCCATTCTTAGCTGCTGGTTTGCGGCGAGGCTTATCCCGTTGCGAGAGCGGCGGGAAACGGAGTCCGCCGCTGAGCGAGCTTCAGGATATTGTGGGCGAGACAGACGAGGCCCCATTCGGCGGCGACCTTCTCGACGCCGCGCAAGAGGAACTGGCGGCAGCCGCGCGCCTGCTTGATCTGTCCGAACACCGGCTCGGGCAGTTGCTTCCTCAAGCGATAGGGGCTGTCGTGCCCGCCCGCCCTGATCTTCTCGCGCATGGCGGCGATGCGCGCGCCGCCGCCTTCTCCTTCCCCCGGGTGCTGGGCCCGCCCCGGGGCGATATAGGCGTCGACGTCGCGTCGCTCTAACGCCGCAAGATTGGCGTCGGAGCAATAGCCGGCGTCGGCCGACAGCTGCGCCGGCTTGCGGCCGAGATTGGCTTCGATCGCGTCCACGATCGGCGCCAGTTGATGTTGATCGCTCTGCTTCGCGTCGAGCCCGTGGGCGACGATCACCTGGGCCGTCGCGTCGACCGCCGCCTGCGCATTGTAGCCCTGGATGAAGCCGTCCTTGGTTTTCATGATGCGGCTTTCGGGATCGGTGAAGTTCTTCTGCGCTTTGGGATCGGGCTCTTCGGACGGCGGGGCGGCGGGCTTTCCCGGTTTCTTGCGGCCCTCGGCTCGTCGCCTTTCCTCAGCCTCGGCCTGCGCTCTGGCCTTGGCCGCCGCGGCGGCTCTCGCCTCGGCCTCCAATTCGGCCTGCGCCGCCCGGATCTTCTCGGCGCGCTTCTTCTTGTCGGCGATCCAATCGGGCAGCTCCTCGCCGCTCCGGTCGCGCCCAAAGGCCTTGTCTTCCTCGGCGTCCGCAGCCTCGGCGGCGCTCAGCCATCGCGCAACCTCGGCCTCAAGCTCCGCCGCCCGCTTGCCCATGCGCTCGTAGCTCATCGCCTTGTGCTTGGAGGCGTTCGCCTTGATCTTCGTGCCGTCGAGCGCGACATGGCCGAGCTTCGCCAACCCCGCCTGCTCGCACAGCTTGAGAACCTGCGCGAACAGGCCGGCGAGCGCCTTCAAGTGGCGCTTGCGGAAGTCAGAGACGGTGCGAAAATCCGGCGGATCGAGCCCGACAACGCTCATGAAGTCGACCCGCTCGCGCGCCGCCTTGGCGATCCGGCGCGACGAGTAGACGCCATTGCAATAGGCATAAAGCAACAGCGCCGTCATCATCGCCGGGTCAAACGGCGGCTGTCCGCGCTCGCTCGCGTAAGCCGCTTCGATCTCACCAAGCTCGAGATGCTCGAGCACAAGCGCCAAAACAAAGCGGGCCAAGTGGTCCTCGCCGACAAAGTCCTGCACGCTCGCCGGCAACAACAGTGGCTGATCGATCGTCCACCGGCGGAAAGTCTTGCTCATGAGCAAGCAGAATCCGATTCGCGCACACACCGCCACCAATTTCCGCTATTTCTCGGACAGGCTCCTAGCGGTAGCCATCCTTTTCTACTTCGCTCATCAGGCGAAGGTTCGGAGGCGTTGGCGCGAACAGGAAATCCCTGCCGCGGTCCTGGGCCTGATCAATGGCCAGTGGAAGGCCGGTGGCTCGGGAACATCTGCCTAACCGGGGGTTCATGTAGACGCGAGGCATCGCCAACTTGATGATGCCGTGCGAAGGACGAGTAAGGTCGTCGCGACAATTCTTATCGCCCGGGGCCGATGACTCCGGCCGAGGCGGTCAGTTCGGTCTCCGCCAAGCCATCCGTCGGATCGCCACGACAGCGACCCGGTTTTAACTTCCAACTTCTGGTTAAG
>DASZIL010000172.1:0-1601 GCA_035949255.1 Beijerinckiaceae bacterium
TTCAGGGCGTCGCTCTTGGCATGGAGATAGTCGGCGGCCTGCGGCTCGTTCATGGAGCGCACGGCGCGGATCGCCTCCTTGGTGTAGCGCATCGCCGCGGGGCTCTTCTCCATCAGCTTTTGTGCGAACGCGACGGTCGTCTCCCTGAGCTTCGCCAAGGGCACCGACATGTTGACGAACCCGATCTCGCGCGCACGCTTGCCGTCGAAGGTGTCGCCCGTCATCGCGTAATAGAGCGCGTCGCGATAATTCAGGACTTGCGTCACGTTCCACGCCACGATGCCGCCCGGCAGGATGCCCCAGTTCACTTCGGAGAGGCCGAACAGCGCTTCGTCGGCCGCGATCGCGAAGTCGCAGGCGCACACCTGGGTGAAGGCGCCGCCGAAGCAATAGCCGTTGACCATCGCGATGGTCGGTTTGGGGAAGGTCGAGAGCTTCTGCCAGCGCCACTGGTTCGAGGCGCGCCGCGCGCGCTGCATCATCGCCGGGTCCTTCGCGCCGCCGCGGAAGTAGAGCTCGATATCCTGGCCGGCGGAGAAAGCTTCGCCCGCCCCCGTGATCACCAGCACCAAAGTCTGGGGATCGATCGCAAGCTCGTCCAGCACCTCGTCCATCTCGTGGTGCAGCTTCGGGCTCATGGCGTTGCGCTTTTCCGGGCGGTTGAAGGTTACGAAGGTGATGCCATCCTCCTTCGTGACCTTGATGGCTTCGTATTGTTCCGACATTTGGCATTTGCTCCTAGAGCATGATCCCGAAAAGTTGCAGACTTTTCGGACAAGATCATGCGACGAAACAAGTGGCTAGAGCGAAATGGCGATTCAACCTAATCCCATTTCGCTCTAGGAGGGTGATAACCGGCGCAGGATCACGAGCGCGTCGAGCGCCATGCCGCCCTGTGGCAGGACCACGAATGGATTGATATCGACCGCCTCGATGACGTCGCCCAGATCGGCGGCGAGCCGCCCGAGCGCTATCAGGGCATCGACGGCGGCGTTGCTGTCAAGGGCCGGCCCTCCTCGATAGCCGCGCATGAGCCGCGCCGCGTGGGTGCGCTCGAGAAGATCGATCGCCTTGTCGCGGCCGATCGGGGGTGCGCAAAATGCTACGTCCTGCGTCAATTCGAGGAGGACGCCGCCGCTTCCCGCCATGGCGACAAGTCCGACCTCGGGATCGCGATTGAGGCCAAGCGCGAGTTCGAGTCCGCCGCTGACGTGCCGGGCGACGAGCATCCCATCGAGCTCTTGCGAAAAGCCGTGGCGCGCAAGGTTCTTGGTTATGCGCAGAAAGGCCGATGTAACCTCGCTTGCGGTCGCGAGATTGAGCGCAACCGCGCCCACATCTGACTTGTGGGTCAGCTCGGCCGCGACGGCCTTGAGCACGATCGGATAGCCAATGCGCTCGGCAGCCGCGAGCGCCTCCTCGGGCGAAGCGACCAGGGCCTCGTCCGGCACGGCAAATCCATAGGCGCGCAGGATGTCCTTCGATGCGACCTCGTTGAGGGGGACGGAGCCGGAGCCTGCGGCGGCGAGCGCGCGGAGATGCGCATTAATGGAGGGCGTGGCGTGGCCCTCTCCTCTCCCCGCTTGCGGGGAGAGGGTGGG
>DASZIL010000173.1:0-33754 GCA_035949255.1 Beijerinckiaceae bacterium
CATGCACGCGGAGTTCCCGCTCGTCATCTGGCAGACGGGCTCGGGCACGCAGACCAATATGAATGTCAACGAGGTCATCGCGAACCGCGCCAACGAGATTTTGGGCAAGGGCCTCGGCGCGAAATCGCCGGTCCATCCCAACGACCACGTCAATCTCGGCCAATCCTCAAACGACAGCTTTCCGACCGCGATGAACATCGCAGGCGCGACCGCGATCTCGGCGCGGCTTTTGCCGGCGCTCGCGCATCTTCGTGAAGCGCTCGCGGAGAAAGCCTCGGCCTTCGCCAAGATCGTGAAGATCGGCCGAACCCACCTCCAGGATGCGACGCCAGTGACGCTCGGCCAGGAGTTTTCAGGCTACGCGGCACAGCTCGAGCTCGGCATCGCGCATATGCGCCAAGGGCTCGAGGCGCTCTACCCCGTGGCGCAAGGCGCGACCGCCGTCGGCACGGGGCTCAACACCCATCCCGAATTCGCGATCCGCTTCGCGGCGCGCCTCGCCGCGGAAACGAAGCTTCCCTTCACCTCGGCGTCGAATAAATTCGCGGCGCTCGCCTCGCATGACGCCATCGTTTTCGCGCATGGGGCGCTCGTGAGCGTCGCCGCGTCGCTCTTCAAGATCGCCAACGATATCCGGCTTCTGGGCTCGGGCCCCCGCTCGGGCTTGGGCGAGCTGATCTTGCCGGAGAACGAGCCCGGCTCCTCCATCATGCCGGGGAAGGTCAATCCGACCCAGGCCGAGGCGCTCACCATGACGGTCATGCAGGTGATGGGTAATCAGACCACCATCGCGTTTGCCGGATCGCAAGGGCATCTCGAGCTCAACGTCTTCAAGCCGGTGATGGCCTATGCCTTCCTGCAATCGATCCGCCTCATCGGCGACGCTTCGGTGAGCTTCGCGGATCATTGCGTCACCGGCATCGAGCCCAATCTTGCCCGCATCGAGGAGCTCTTGTCGCGTTCCCTCATGCTGGTCACCGCGCTCACCCCGGTGATCGGCTATGACAAGGCCGCCGCCATCGCCAAGGCGGCGCACCGGAAAGGCACGACCTTGCGCGAGGAGGCGCTGGCCTCGGGCGCCGTCACGGCGCAGGATTACGACCGGCTCATGCGGCCCGAGACGATGGTGTGATCAGGCCGCCTGGCGCGAGGCGGCGGCCTCGGCGCGGGCCGCCTCGACGTAGATATCGCGCAAGCGCCGCGCGACCGGACCCGGCTGGCCGCCCCCGATGCGCTTCCCATCCACCTCGATCACCGGCTTCACGAAGCTCGTCGCGCTCGTGATGAAGCACTCTTGCGCGGCGAAGACCTCCTCGAGCGTGAAGTTGCGCTCCTCGACCGCGAGCGCCTTCTCTCCGGCAAGGCGGATCACCGATTGGCGCGTGATCCCGGGAAGGATCGCGTGCGAGTTCGGCCGCGTCACGATTTGCCCCTTCTCGGTCACGATGAACACAGTCGAGGAGCCGCCCTCGGTCACCACGCCGTCCTCATGCATGATGGCTTCCTGGCAACCGGCCGCCGCGGCAGCCTGCTTCGCCAGCACCTGCGCCAAGAGCGCGACGCTCTTGATGTCGCGGCGCGCCCAGCGAATGTCGGGAACGCTCAAGAGCTTGATGCCGGAGGTGGCCTTGGGATCGTTCACGATCTCGCGGGCCTGCGTGAACATCACGAGGCTCGGCTTCCCGTCTTGAGGGAAGGCGAATTCGCGATCCGCCGCGCCGCGCGTCACCTGGAGGTAGATCGACCCTTCGACCAGATGATTGCGGGCGATGAGCTCCTTCTGCAAGGCGACGATCTTTTGCTTCGACATGGGCATGGGCAGGTCGATCTCGCCGAGCGAACGGGCGAGCCTTGCCAAATGCGCGTCATTGTCGACGAGGCCGCCGTCGAGCACGGCGCTCACCTCGTAGATGCCGTCGGCGAAAATGAAGCCGCGGTCGAAGATCGAGATCTTGGCCTCTTCCTCGGCAAGGAAGTCGCCATTGACGTAGACGGTGCGGGACAAGAGAGGCTCCCATGCTGATCCATTGGAGAAAGCCACATAGGCCGCAAACTTCACGGTCGCAAATTTCAGCCGCAAATTTCAGCTGCAAATTTCCCTTGCGCTGGCGCGCCTGTCGGCCTTTTATCCGCGCGGCCGGCGAGCGACCGCTTGGCCCATCATCCCGGAGGCCCCATGCCGAAGCTGACGAACGACGCAGAAGGCGTCCATGTGATCGCGCCGACGCCCTTCGACGAAAAAGGCGGGCTCGATCTCGCCTCGACCGCGCGCATGGTCGATCGTTATCTCGAAGCGGGAGCGACCGGCCTCACCATCCTGGGCATCATGGGCGAGGCGCCGAAGCTCACCGGCGCCGAGGCGCGCCTCTTCGTCAAGGAGGTACTGGGGCGCGTTGATTCACGCGTCGTCGTCACGGTCGGCGTCTCCGCTGCGGGCTTCGCGGCCATGAGCGATCTGACCAAGGCCGTGATGGACACGGGCGCCTCGGGCGTGATGATCGCACCGGTTTCGGGCTTGCGCACCGACGACCAGATCGTGGGATATTTCGCCGATGCGGTCGAGGCGATCGGGACGCAAGTGCCTTGGGTTCTGCAGGATTATCCGCAGACCACCAACGTCGTGATGTCGCCGAAGGTGATCGCGCGCATCATCTCGGCCAATCCGTCTTGCGTCATGCTCAAGCATGAGGATTGGCCCGGCCTCGACAAGATCACGGCGATACGGCGCATGGAGGCGGCGGGCGAGCTTCGCCGCGTCTCGATCCTCGTCGGCAATGGCGGCATGTTCCTCCCTTACGAGATGGAGCGCGGCGTCGACGGCGCGATGACGGGCTATGCCTATCCTGAAATGCTCATCGGCGTGGTGAAGCTCTCGCGTGCCGGCAAGCGCGCTGAAGCGCATGACCTCTTCGACCGGCATTTGCCGCTGGTGCGCTACGAGACGCAGCCCGGCATCGGGCTCGGCGTGCGCAAATATGTCTTGAAGAAGCGCGGCATCATCGCCCATGACACGATGCGCAAGCCGGGAGCAAAGCTTTCACCCGAAACGATCGCGGAAGTCGATTGGCTGATGGCGCGCATCGAGAAGGCCGCGAGCCACAAGGAAACACAGGATATCGCCGCATGAAAATCGGTTTGAAAGGCAAGCGCGCCCTGGTGCTCGGCGCGAGCAAGGGCCTCGGGTTTGGCATCGCCAAGGGGCTCGCCGAGGAAGGCGCGAGCGTCGCCATCGCGAGCCGCACATTGGAAACGGCGGGCGCGGCGGCCAAGACGATCGGCGCCAAGGGCTTTGCCTGCGACACCGGCAAGCTCGATCAAGTCGAGGCGTTGCATGCGGCCGTCGCGAAGGAGCTCGGCGGGGTCGACGTGCTGGTGCTCAATTCCGGCGGCCCGCCTCCGGGCGGCGCGCAAGGCGTGTCGAGCGCGCAATGGCGCAACTCCTTCGAGGCGATGTTCGTGGGGCTCGTGCGGCTCGCGGATCTTGCGCTACCCGGCATGATCGAGCGCAAATGGGGGCGCATCATCTCGGTGATCTCGTCGGGCGTGATCGAGCCGATCCCGAACCTCGCCATTTCGAACGCCATTCGCCCCGCGCTCGTCGGCTGGGGCAAGACACTCGCGAATGAGGTGGCGCGCCACGGGATCACGGTGAACGCCGTGGCGCCCGGGCGGATCGCCACCGACCGCCTCACCCAGCTCGACAAGGCGAATGCCGAGAAGCAGGGGAAATCGGTCGCCGAGATCGAGGCCGCCGCCAAGGCGCGCATCCCGGCCGGCCGCTACGGCACGGTCGAGGATTACGCCTCGGTCGCCGTGTTCCTCGCGAGCGAAGCGGCGGGCTATGTGACCGGCTCGATCCTGCGGGCCGACGGCGGCCAGATCGCGAGCCACTGAGGGCGCCATGCAAGAGATCTACGCCGCGAAATGCTGTCCTTAAGAAAAAGGACTCTACATCAAAGAGTTATCAAGCTATTGATTTAGCGTAATTTTTTCTTGACGGTTTATGATCATTGCCCTATATGGGTTCGTGGCGAGATACGTCGGGTGCAAACTTGGGCTCTCTGGGAGTAGGCAGGGGGCAGTTAGCGGATGGTCGCCCGCTGGATGGCGACCTAGACCTCCGCTAGCGGTAACAAGTCCGGGGCTCGCCGCTTTTCCTAAATCTGGTAGCCGTAGAAGCGGAATATCTTTTTCTGATCGGGGGTCAGGCTCGCCTTCCACGCCGGAGTAGGCATGAGGGTCACGCCGTAATCGGCATGCAATCCTCTCGATGTAGGTATTCTTGGCTTCAGAAGTTCGGCAAACTGGGTATCCCATTGTCCGGGACCAAGTGCGTCCGCTGCTTGATAAAATGAGCTGGCGACGATGTCCGCGAGCTGCGCTCCAGCGCTCTTACTATGCGACACTGACTCGCATAGGCGAGGATGAAGAACCCGCCATTTCACCTCACGCTTTTTGAGGTAGGTAGTGCCTGAGCGAGCCTGGTTATTTAGGAGATCATGGTACGCGGTCATTTGACTATAACGTAGGCCGCCACGATGGCTAAAAACTAGACGCAGGTGCTTTGGTCGTCCGTGGTCCTTCATAGACCGAAGTTCAACGTAGTCGGTTATACGCTCTAGTATTAACCGCACACAGAAATTATAGAACCACTCTTGAGAGGACGCTCGCGCAGCTTCCGCTCTCCGGTTACGATAGCTCCGCATATTCTTTTTATTGGATAAAAGAGCAAAGCACCTAAGAGGCAGCTCAGCAAGCATCTCGCAGGCTTTTCGCTTTCGATCAGCCGCGAGTCCGCGATAATGGAGATCTGGCTTTTGACGCATCCGGATTGCCTCACGGATATCTCTGACCCAACCGACGGTTTCGGTCTCGCGTTCCGCCTTGATGACCACGGCGCCGAGCGTAAGCCACTCAGTAGCGCCATCTGGATCTATTGGCCTAACTTTCGTTAGACCTGGGTCTCCCGCTTCATCAATATACGCTATATACCCGCAATCGGGTGGTTCGAACGCCAACGCCATAAGCTAGCAAAGCAACCGCTGATAGCAAGAGTCAATATGGGCGGTCCGTTGAGGTTACTTGAAGACCGGCTCAATCCCGAAAATGCGCGAGAGTGATAGGCACGAGCACTTCGAGTACAGCATGAGCCCACGACTATGGCGCTCATTGGATACGAACCTTTCCCCCATCGATCAAACTTTCGGATGAAAAGACATGACGCCTTTCCTGACGCGCCGTTTCCTCATCGTCGCCCTCGTGGCGGGCTTCGGCCTTGCGGCCTGCGACGACAGCGAGCCGACGCAGCGCAAGGCGTTCATGGACTTTTTGCAGACGCGCATCATCTACGAGCCCGGCCTCCACGTGCCGATGCCGTCAGCGGAGGAAACGAGGTCCTTCGGGGATTATGCCAAGCAATACGAGATCATCCTCGGTTTCAACGACGCGATGGACAAAAAGATCTCCGCGCGCATGCAGCAAGTCTTCCAGAGTGACATGATCCGCTCCGTGGACGAGTTGGTGACACGCCGCGCTGATCTCGGTGTCGTGGCGGAAGGGATGAAGACGTTGCGCAAGACGCTCGATGAAGAGCTCGCCAAGGCCGATGCGGCCCACGCAGCAGTTAAGCAGCCCGAGGAGCTCAAGGCCGTCTTCGACAAGGCCTATGAGCGGACGGTGACCGTTCCGACAAAAGCCTTCGAAGATATTTTTCCCGTGATGAACGACACGTTGCTGGCGGCGCAGAGCCTGGCTGACTTTGCCGACAAGCATCGCGCCGAGATCAAAACCAGCGGCAACCAGATCCAGGCGAGTGATCCCAAGCTGCTCGCCGAGCTCAACCGCCTGATGGGCGCTCTGACGCAGAAAACCCAGGCCGTGGCGGAGGCGCAGCGCAAGCTCCAGGTGATCATTCGAGGGTCTTAACGGGGTCGCCGCCGGAGCGCCCCGAGCCCATGCGTGAACCGCTGACACGACGCGGCCTTGGCGCTTGCAGCCGAGACTTGCCGCTCCGGACCGGCGCGTCTCTACGAAACGCCCCTTTACCGCACCTTAATCCGCCACAATCACAGTCGAGAGCGAATGAGGGCTCGGCGGACAGTGATCGCGCAAGATGCAGAATTCAAAGGGGGAGGGCGGACGGCATTCCGGCACGCGCCGGGAACCTTCCTTCGGTTCCGGGCGCGATTTGGGGCGCCAGAGCGAGGATTTCCGCCTGCGGCCGGAAGATCGCCCCCAGCAACCGCAACCGCAACCGCGCAAGGCCAGCGTCACGCCAGCGGTGAAACCCGTGGCTGAGCGCGCCGGACGCAAGGCATCGGGAAGCCGCAAGGGGCGAGGCCAGTCTCGCTCGCGCAAGGAAGACCGGCGTCATCGCTCGCTCGTCGGACGGCTCGTCGTCTGGAGCTTCACACTTTGCATCTGGGGGATGATCGGCTTCGCCGGGCTCGTCGGCTATTACTTCACCAAATTGCCCCCGATCGACCAGCTTGCCGTGCCGAAGCGCGCGCCCAATGTGGCGATCCTTGCGTCCGACGGCTCGCTCGTCGCCAATCGCGGTGAGACGGGCGGGCGCACTGTCACCCTTTCCGAACTGCCGCCCTATGCGCCGAAGGCCTTCGTCGCCATCGAGGACCGCCGCTTCTACTCGCATTTCGGCATCGACCCGATCGGCCTTACGCGCGCGCTCGCGATCACGCTCTGGCGGCGCGGCCATGGCGGCCTGCAGGGCGGCTCGACGCTCACGCAACAGCTCGCCAAGAACCTCTTTCTGACGCAAGAGCGCACCGTGTCGCGTAAGATCCAGGAAGCGATCCTGGCGGTCTGGCTCGAGCGCAAATACACGAAGAACCAGATCCTCGAGCTTTACCTCAACCGCGTCTATTTCGGCGCCGGCGCCTATGGCATCGAGGCGGCGGCCCAGCGCTATTTCTCGAAGCCTGCCCGCTCGCTCTCGCTTGCCGAGGCCGCGACGCTCGCGGGCGTCGTGCAAGCGCCCGGGCGCCTCGCGCCGAACCGCAACCCCGATGCGGCCGAGAAGCGCGCCGGGATCGTCATCGCGGATATGCGCGACCAAGGCTTCATCACCGACGGCATGGCCAAGGTCGCGCTCGCGCACCCGGCGCAGGCGATCGAGAATGCCGGCGGCGGCGCGGCGAATTACGCCGCCGATTACGTCATGGACGTGCTCGACGAGAAGATCGGCGCACTCGAGGGCGACATCACCGTCTCGACCACGATCGACAGCCGCCTCCAGGCGCTCGCCGAGCATGTCCTCGGCGAGGAGCTCGACGCCAAGGGCGGCAAGCTCGATGTCGGAGAAGGCGCGCTCGTGGCGCTCGCGCCGGACGGCGCCGTGAAGGCGCTGGTCGGCGGGCGCGATTATGCGAAGAGCCAGTTCAACCGCGCGACCTCGGCGCGCCGCCAGCCGGGATCGTCCTTCAAGCCCTTCACCTATCTCACCGCGATCGAGCATGGGCTGACGCCCGACACGGTGCGCGAGGACGGGCCGATCAACATCAAGGGCTGGAGGCCCGAGAACTACACCCACGAATATTTCGGCCCGGTGACGCTGAAACAGGCCTTCGCCATGTCGCTCAACACGGTCGCTGTGCGGCTCGCCGCCGAGTTCGGGCCGAAGGCGGTCGCCTCGACCGCCGCGCGGCTCGGCATCCAGAGCCCCTTGCAGGCGACGCCCTCGATTGCGCTCGGCACCTCGGAGGTGACGCCGCTCGAGCTCGTCACCGCTTATGCGACATTCGCCAATGGCGGAATCGGCGTCGATCCGCATGTGATCGCAAGCGTGAAATCCGCCAACGGCCAGCTCCTCTATCGACAGGGCGTGGAGAGCCACGGTCGCGTCATCGATCAGACCGCGCACGCCATGATGATCGACATGATGCGCGAGACCTTGCTCACCGGCACGGCGCGAAAGGCCGAGATTCCGAATTGGGACGCCGCCGGCAAGACCGGCACGACGCAGGATTATCGCGACGCCTGGTTTGTCGGCTATACGGCGACGCTCGTCACCGGCGTCTGGTTCGGCAATGACGATGATTCCCCGATGAAGAAGGTGACGGGAAGCGGCCTGCCCGCGGAGGTCTGGAACCGTTTCATGCGCGCGGCGCTCGCGGGCTCAACGCCCGCGCCCTTGCCCGCGGTTCCTTGGGAGCACACGCCGGGCGTGCTCGACCCGTCCGCGCCGCCCGCCGCCTCGACCCCGGTCGCCTCGGCGCCTTCCTACCCGCCGGGTTCCGGAAACATTCCGCCGGCGCCGCTGGTGATGAATGCCGGCGCGGAGGCGGGCCAGACGCGCGCCGGGCTTCTCCCGGATGGCGGCTTGCGGCCGCCAGCGTCCATTCCGAATACCTCCCCGGGTCATTCGGGGACCGCGCCGCAGCCCCGGCCGAAGAGCTTCCTCGAGGCGATTTTCGGCAATTGAGGACAGCGTCCGACGCGAGCGACGAGCCCATTCCGATGCGGCGTCAGGCCGCCAGCACCCTCGTGCGCGGGAAGACGACTTCCACCAAAGTGCCCTCGTTGGCGTGGCTCGCGATCGACAAATTGGCCTGATTGGCCTTGACCAGGGCCTTGGTGAGCGAAAGCCCAAGCCCGCTGCCCCCCGGACGCAAGGTGGTGGCGAATTGCTTGAATGGCTCCAATGCCTGGGCGAGCTCGCGCTCCGACATGCCGATGCCGGTGTCGCGGGCGCGGAAAATCACCTCCCCCTTGTCGGAGAGCGCGGTGGACACGATCACCTGCCCGCCGGGCTCGGTGAATTTCACGGCATTCGACAGGATGTTGAGGAGGATTTGCTTGACGCTGCGCGCATCCGCGATGACGGCCGGCAAGCCTTGCGCGAGGCTCTGGCGCATCAGCACGCGCGAGCGCGCCGCGTCCATCTGCACGAGGGCGACGCCGGCCGCGACCTCGGCGTTGAGATTCACGGGCGTGAAGGACAATTCCGCGCGGCCCGATTCGATCTTCGAGAGATCGAGGAGATCGTTCACGAGGCTGATGATATGCGTGCCCGAGGCCCGGATGTCCTTGACATATTCCTTGTAGCGCTCGTTCTCGAGCGGGCCGAAACGCTCCTCCGCGATGATGTCGGCGAAGCCGACGATCGAGTTCAGCGGCGTGCGGATCTCATGGCTCACCTTCGCGAGAAATTCGGATTTCTGCGCGGTCGTGCGCTCGGCCGCGACGCGGGCCTCGACGAGACCGGCCTCGGAATCCTTGCTCGCCGTGAGATCGCGGAAGACAGCGTGCCATCTGCGGGAAGAATTGAGGGAGTTTTCTTCACGCGACGTGCCCGCATGAAGGCGCATCGAGAGCGAGATGCGCCGCCCCTCGCGCTTGCGCCCCGTGATCTCGCGCGGCTCGAGCGTCGCCGAATGGGACGTTCCGCCCCGCGCCTCCGCGAGCGCGGCGGCGAGCGCCTGGTGACATTCCGGGGCCATGAGCACCGCGAGCGCCTCACCCGCGATCTCATCCGCGCCATAGCCGAAAAGCTTCTCGGCTGATGGATTCATGGCGAGGACGCGTCCGAGCTCGTCGACGGTCACGATGCCATCGGTCGCGCCGTCGAGAAGAGCGCGCAATTCCTCGATCTCGGCCTCCTTGGCCGCGACCGCCGAACGGTGAGCCGCTTCGAGGCCCTGCGTCTCGCCGTGAAACGAGCGGCGAAGCGACAGCAAGGTTGCGGCCTCGCCACGCCATTTGACCGCCTGGCAGCGGGCATCGACCTCGACGATCTCGCCGGCGCGCGTCCTGATGGCCACGCGCTTGCCGCCGTCAGCCTTGACGCTCGGATCGGCAAACAGCTCCTCGATGCCGCCCTTCGCCTGGAAAGCCTCGAAACTTTCGTGACCAATAAGGTCGAGCAGTGTCTTGTTCACAGCGACCGCGGTGTCTGAGCGGTGCACGAGAATGCCGACGGGGAGCCGGTCGATGATGGCCGCAAGATCGTCGGTCGGCGCTTCGGCGAAGCCTCGTGGCTCCGGGACCGCCTCGGCTTGCGGATTTTCGTCGCCGTCCTCGGCTTCAGGAGCTTCCTGCCGTTGCGCGTCGGACTTCTCGCCCCCGGCCCCCGCCTTCCCCTCGAGCCCCCTTGGCGAGGCGCTGTCCGCCTGACCCTGGTCCTTGTTGGCCCAGGCGGCGCCGAGAGCCTTGGCGATATCGGCGAAAGCATCGCGTTCCGCCGGCGAAAGCGCGGAGGCCTCCTGTTCCTTGAGGCGGGCCGCGTCAGCGCCCGGCTTGCGCAAGGCGATCACATTGGAGGTGCGCAACGGCGCTTCGGCGGGTTGCGCCGCCGGCGGCGCTTCGGCTTGACCTGAGGCGCCTGTGAAAATTTGCGAACGCGCCAACGTCATTGACCCTGCCTCCCCGGCGGCCGAGGCGGCCCCAATGGGCGGGGCGACCGGGCGGCCGGGCGCCGCCGATCGGGCCCCTTGCGAGGCCTCGTCCGTCAAGGCGCCCCCGGCAAGCTCGCCCTTCGACGGAGGCGGCTCGGCCCCGACAGGCGGCGGCGCGCCGGTCGCGCTCGACGGCTCACCGGTGACAGGAGCGTCACGTTCCTCTTGAGGCGCGGCTTCGGTCGAAGACAGCGGCAGTGGCGGTTTTTCGTCCGGGGGCACCTCGGCCGCTGCTGGCCGAGGCTCCGGCGGGCGCATCTCGGAAACGACGAGAAACCCCCTGTAACCCGCGGCCTTGCGGCCCTGGTCGAGCACCGGCGCGCCGAACAACACGCCGGCCAGCGAAGAGCCGTCTGGAGCGGCGATCGTCTCGACCAGCACTCCAGAGACCGGCCGCCCGGAGGCGATCGCCTCCTCGACGGCCCCGCCGCCTTTCGCAAACAACTCGCTCAACAAGGCAGGCAGCATCGGCGCGCCGCGCCCGAGGGCTTGCGACAGGCTCGTGCCGGGAGGGCCCGCGAGCAATTTTCCGCTCGCATCGGTTTGCCAGGTCAATCGGCGGCTCGAAGCGTGAGAGATCGCCGGGTTGACGGGGGCGTCCGGACGCCGCGCGGCATCCGCGCCCGCCGATGTCACCTCGGCGGACGCGGCGCGCCTTTCCGGCGCTCTTGGGGCGAGGTCTGGCGGCGTTGCCTGGACATCCGGGACGATCGGCGGAGCGACGTCGGTCGCCGCCACGACGAGTCCCTCCCGGCCGTCGCTGAGGCCGGCTCGGCCAAGCAGAAAGGTCGCGACCGTGGCGCGCCTTTCGACGGCGAGCCGCCAGCGCTCGATCCAGGGCCGGTCCGAAGCCGCGGCCCGGGAAAGCGCGGCGAGCACCGGCGGTGGCGCCTCTTTGACCCTGGGCAGCTCGAACAATGCCGCGCCGGCTTCATTCCACCAAAGGGGGGTGGCATCGCCCAAGGCCCAAATCACCGCGGCTGAGCCCTTCTCGATCGCGGATTGGAAGGAAGCGTCGGTCCCCGCCGCCAGCGGAGGAGATGGCCAGGCCACGTTTGCGGCTTCTGGGCCAGGGGGAGCGCTATCCGGCGGCGACATTGCGTTGAAGACCTGTCATATTCACGAAATGTGACGTCGATCGGCCTGTTTCGTTCCGGGACACCCGCAGGGTGGGCCCGGTTAACGCTTTATAGACCATGTCGACTCGCCGTGTCGCATCGAATCGCGCGGCTGGCGAGTTGAGGCCGGGATTAATGTTAATGGCCGAAGCTCATGGGTAGCTCTTGGACAGCTCTTGGGCAGCTCTTGGGGAGCTCCTGGGGACAGGCTTTCGCGCCCGCGTGACAAATGCGCGCGCGCTGCTAGCCTCGGGGCCGGCGAAGTGATTCGCGACAACGCGGGGGCGAAGAGCTGGATGGCGACCGAGCCGCTGAGCCGTGCGGTGCCGAACGAAGTCCGCGACTTTGCCGATCGCAGTGTCGAGCAGGCAAAAAAAGCCTTCGGGAGCTTCGTGGGGGTCGTGAACGCGGCGATCGAAAGCGGAGCGCCAAGCCCCGCCGATAGCGCCGATGCGTCAGCCCAGCTTTCCCGCCTCGCCCTCGGCTTCGCCGAGCGCAATGTGCAAGGCGCCTTCGCGCTTGCTCATGACATGGTCCATGCGACGGAGGTTTCGCAGCTTCTTGAATTGCAGCGCGAATTCCTCGAGACGCAGATGAAGGCGCTGAAAAGCCAGATGCGAATGTTGGATGCTTCCGGGCGAAATGACGGAAAGAGGACACAGTAAGCATCCGATCGGGCGCGCAGCACGTCGGGATCAGAGTCTTCCGTTGAACACCACTCAATCGAGTTTCGGGGTCGGGTCATGATTGAAGGTCTTAGCCATTTGACCTTCATCGTGCGCGACCTCGAGAAGATGAGCGCCGTCATCATCGGCGTGCTGGGCGGCCGGGAAATCTATTCGAGCGGCGATGCGACATTCTCCACTTCCAGGGAAAAGTTTTTCCTGGTCCATGGAATCTGGCTCGCAGCCATGGAAGGAGAGCCGCCGCCGACAAGAAGCTATAACCACATAGCCTTCAAGGTTCGCCCGGAGGACTTACCGGAATACAGGAGAGCAATCGACCGGCTCGGCCTCGAGATGCGCGAAGCGCGCCCGCGCGTGGAGGGCGAGGGACACTCGATCTACTTCTACGATTTCGACAATCATCTTTTTGAGCTTCACACCGGAACGCTCGAAGAGCGTCTTGCCCGCTATGCGAAGGGAACGGCCGCCTGAAAATCCCCCGAGCGGGCCTGTGTCCCTATCGGAACCCGGAGGCTCTGGCCACGCTCAAAAATTCGCATAAGCCTTTTGATCGACATCGGAATCCCACTCCTCGAAGGCCGCGAAAGGATCATCCATGCGAGCCTTTGCCCCAGCCTTCGAAATCGCCACGCGGCCGGATTTGATGAGATAAACGATCTCGTCGCCCTGCCGCAGCCCGAGCGCCTCGCGCACAGCCTGGGGGATGGTGGTCTGGGCCCTGCTCGTCAATCTGCTTGTGATCATCTCATTGCCGGCGTCTGAAAGTTCCTGAGCCTAAGGGGTTTCTTTTTCCAATACCAACGAGAACGTATCTCCCCGGTCGATCCCGCACCCAACCGCCCGGCCATCGGATGGCGGCAAGCCCCGCTTGCGGTTATGATCGCGGGCTTTGAAGCTTCGCGCTTGCGGCAGAGCCCGCCTTGACCCGAGCAGCCCATGACCGACATCGCCACCCGCGTCTATAACCACCAGTGGCGCATCGATCCGATCGTGCGTTCCGTGCTCGACACGGATTTCTACAAGCTCCTGATGGCGCAGACGATCTTCCGGCGCCACAAGGACGCGCAGGTCACCTTCGGCATCATCAACCGCACGCAGCGGGTGCGCCTCGGCGACCTCGTCGACGAGGGTGCGCTGCGCGAGCAGCTCGATCATGTGCGCGGCCTTTCGCTGTCGCGCGGCGAATCGACCTGGCTGCGCGGCAACACCTTCTACGGCAAGCGGCAGATGTTCGCGTCCGATTTCATGGAATGGCTCGAGCGCTTCCGCTTTCCGCCCTATCACCTGGAGAAGCGCGCCGGCCAATATGAGCTCACCTTCGAGGGCCCCTGGATCGAGACCACGATGTGGGAGATCCCGGCGCTTGCCATCCTCAACGAGCTGCGCTCGCGCGCCGTGATCGACGGCATGGGGCGCTTCGAGCTGCAGGTGCTCTATGCGCGCGCCATGACCCGCGTGTGGGAGAAGATCGAACGGCTGCGCGCGCTCGGCCGGCCGAGCATCGCTGATTTCGGCACGCGGCGGCGCCACGGCTTCCTCTGGCAGGATTGGTGCGTGCAGGCGATGATGGAGGGGCTGGGGTCTGGTTTTCTCGGCACCTCGAATTGCCTCATCGCGCTCCGGCGCGAAGTCGAGGCCGTCGGCACAAACGCCCACGAGCTGCCGATGGTCTATGCGGCGCTCGCCAAGGACGATGCCGCGCTCGCCGACACTCCTTACGACGTGCTGAGGGACTGGCAAGAGGATTACGACGGCAATCTCCTCGTGATCTTGCCCGATACCTTCGGAACGATGGGGTTCTTGCGGCACGCACCCGAATGGGTCTCGCGCTGGACCGGCATCCGTATCGATTCGAAGGAACCGATCGCGGGCGGCGAGGAAGCGATCGCCTGGTGGCGCTCGCGCGGCCAGGACCCGAGGAACAAGCTCGCCATCTTTTCCGATGGGCTCGATGTCGATGCCATCGAGACGGTGCATCGGCATTTCCTCGGCCGCATGCGGCTCGGCTACGGCTGGGGAACGCTTCTGACCAATGATTTCCGCGGGCTCGCCGAGGACGGCGTCCTCGACCCGATCTCCATCGTTTGCAAGGTGAAGTCGGTGAACGGGCGCCCGGCCGTGAAGCTCTCGGACAATGCGACGAAAGCCATGGGCCCGAAGGAAGAGATCGCCCGTTATCGCCGCGTCTTCGAGGCCAAGGAAGAGGCCGCGATGCCGGTGCTGGTGTGAGCTTCGGTTGCGCCTGGAGCGAGGTTCCACTATAAACCCTTCCGTGCGGCGCCGAGCCGCGCCCGAGGGTTGGACGTGACCGCATCCGGTTTCCGCGCGACGATCGACGGGGGTTTTGCCCCGGCTCGCGCACGCGCCCTCACGCTGCTCAGCCTCCTTCTTAGCCGCCCCTGAGGGCCGGCCGGGCTGACGCCTGGGCGCTCAGGGGACGAGCCAGAGCATCATCGGGAGCGCGACGGTTCTCCGGCGCTCCGCAGCCGAGAAGGACATTCCATGACCGCCACGCACAAGACTTCCGTACATAAGGGCCGTGCGCCCAAGACCGCAGTGACCAAGACCCCAGCGTCCAAGACCCACGCGTCCAAGCCGTCCGATGCCGAGGGCAAGGCCGCATCCGCCAAGGACCGCGTAATCATCTTCGACACCACCTTGCGCGACGGCGAGCAATCGCCGGGCGCCACCATGACGTTCGAGGAGAAGCTCGAGGTCGCCGATCTCCTCGACGAGATGGGCGTCGATGTCATCGAGGCTGGTTTCCCGATCGCGAGCCAAGGCGATTTCGAGGCCGTGCATGCCGTGGCGAAGCGCGCCAAGCACGCCGTGATCGCCGGGTTGTCGCGTGCCAACGCGAAGGACATCGACCGCTGCGCCGAGGCCGTGCGGCCGGCGCGGCGCGGCCGCATCCACACGGTGATCGCGACCTCTCCGCTGCATATGAAGGCGAAGCTCCAGATGGAGCCCGAGGCGGTGCTGCAAGCCGTCATCGACAGCGTGACGCGCGCGCGCAACCATATCGACGATGTCGAATGGTCCTGCGAGGACGGCACGAGGAGCGAGGTCGATTTCCTCTGCCGCTGCGTCGAGGCGGCGATCAAGGCGGGCGCCACCACCGTCAACATCCCCGACACGGTCGGCTACACGACGCCCGACGAATACCGTGTCCTATTTGAGACGGTGATCGAACGCGTGCCTAATTCCGACAAGGCGATCTTCTCGGTGCATTGCCATAATGATCTTGGGCTTGCGGTCGCAAATTCGCTCGCCGGCTGCGTCGGCGGAGCCCGGCAGATCGAATGCGCCGTGAATGGGCTTGGCGAGCGCGCCGGCAACACCTCGCTCGAGGAGGTGGTGATGGCGATGCGGGTCCGCCCGGACGTATTGCCTTTCCAGACGCGCATCGACACCACGAAGCTGATGCGCGCCTCGAAGCTCGTCTCGGCCGTCTCCTCCTTCCCGGTGCAGTACAACAAGGCGATCGTCGGGCGGAACGCCTTCGCGCACGAGAGCGGCATCCATCAGGACGGCATGCTGAAGAACCCGCTCACCTATGAGATCATGACGCCCGAAAGCGTCGGTGTGTCAAAGACCTCGCTGGTGATGGGCAAGCATTCCGGCCGCAACGCCTTCCGCACCAAGCTCGCCGAGCTCGGCTACAAGCTCGCCGACAACCAGCTCGAGGATGCTTTCTTACGCTTCAAGGATCTCGCCGATCGCAAGAAGATCGTCTACGACGAGGACATCGAGGCGCTCGTCGACGAGAACATCGCGACCGCGCAAGACAACATCAAGCTCGTCTCGCTCTCCGTGATCGCCGGCACGCGCGGCCCGCAGCGCGCCACCATGCGCTTGTCGATCGACGGGCGCGCCGTCACCGAGGAAGTCGAGGGCAATGGGCCCGTCGATGCGACCTTCAACGCCATCAAGGCGATCGTGCCGCATGAGGCCGTGCTCGAGCTCTATCAAGTGCACGCCGTCACCGAAGGCACCGATGCGCAAGCGGAAGTCTCCGTCCGTCTCGCCGAGGGCGGCAAGACTGTGACGGCGCGCGCCGCCGACCCGGACACGCTCGTCGCTTCCGCCAAGGCCTATCTCGGGGCCCTGAACCGCCTCATGGTGAAGCGCAAGCGCGGCAAGCCCGAGGCCATGAGCGCGGCGGAGTAGATCGCCCAATCAATTTGACGGCCCGTCCAGACCCCGGCTCGGACGGGCCGTTCTTCACAGCCCCGATAAGGCCTGAGGCCGGCGCATTGACGCGCCCTCGCGCCATGGCCTAGCCTCACCTCGACGGTGCCCTCACGGGTGAAACGGGAACGCGGTGTGATGCCGCGGCTGCCCCCGCAACTGTAAGCGGTGCGTTCGCGCCGAACGCCACTGGAGCGATCCGGGAAGGCGGCGCGGCGCCAAGGTGATGCGCTATGCATTCGCCTCGGCCCCATCGCGAGCCAGGAGACCGGCCGTCTTATCGTCGACGCGTGCAAACGCCGGCCGGGGTGTGCTGGCGGATGTTCCTGGAAGCCCTCTCGGGCTTTTCGGTCCTCGCCCGCGCCGGCTCGATGTGACCCGCGAGGACCATGATGAAATCCGCCTTGAAGACTATCCTGAACGACGCCAGTGCCGATCAGCGCCCCAAGGTGATCGCCATCTACGGGCTTCTCGGCGTCGTCAACGTCGCGATCTGGGCCTGGGCGGTCATCGCGCTGGCGGATCGCCCCGCTCTCATGGGCACGGCGTTCCTCGCCTATGTGCTCGGCTTGCGCCATGCGGTCGATCCCGACCACATCGCGGCGATCGACAATGTGGTCCGCAAGCTGATGCAGGAGGGCAAGCGCCCGCATTCGGTCGGGCTGTTCTTCGCGCTCGGGCATTCGCTCGCGGTCGGGCTCGCGGCGGGCGCGATCGCGGCGACGGCGGCCGCCGTCGAAACCAGCTTCGAGAGCTTCAAGTCGATCGGCGCGGTCGTCAGCACGTCGGTTTCCGCATTCTTCCTGCTCGCCATCGCGGTGGTGAATATCGTGATCCTGCGTGGCGTCTGGCGAAGCTTCAAGAAGGCGCGGCGCGGCGAGCCGGTGCTCGAGGACGAATTGAACATGCTGCTCGCCGGCCGCGGCTTCCTGGCGCGGCTCTTCCGCCCCCTGTTCAGCATGGTGACGCGAAGCTGGCAGATGTTCCCGGTGGGCTTTCTGTTCGGCCTCGGCTTCGACACCGCAACCGAGATCAGCCTCTTCGCCGTCGCGGCGAGCCAGGCCTCGGGCGGCATGTCGTTTTCGACCGTGATGATCTTTCCAGCGCTCTTCACGGCCGGCATGACGCTTCTCGACACCACGGACAGCGTGCTCATGGTCGGCGCCTACGGCTGGGCCTTCCTCAATCCGATCCGCAAGCTCTGGTACAATCTCACCATCACCTCGGTCTCCGTGCTTGTGGCGCTCCTCATCGGCGGCATCGAGGCCCTGGGCCTGATCGCCGATCAGCTTTCTCTCGACACCGGCTTCTGGAAGCTCGTTGGCGACCTCAACGACGATCTTGCGAATTTCGGTTTCATCATCGTCGGCGTCTTCGTCGCGGCCTGGGCGATCTCCTTCGCAATCTACAAGCTGCGCCGCTTCGAGGAGCGAGCGGCATCGGTGTGAAGCCGGCTCGTCGCTTCGGCGCTGACGGCGGCCATTGACACGAACCTGTCAAGGAAGTGTGATACTTCACACGCTTGCGCGAACGCGTCGCCGCGAGCGCGCTCGGCATGAATTCCCAGGGACGCTCGAGGAAAAAACATGAAGCAAAAATTGTCACTTCTCACCACGGCCGCCACATTCGCGGTGCTGGCGTCCACCGGGGGCGCATTCGCTCAGTCGTCCGACCTCGTCGCAGCCGCCAAGAAAGAGGGGCAGCTTTCCGTGATCGCGCTGCCGCGCGACTGGTGCGGCTATGGCGCGATCATCGATGGCTTCAAGGCGAAATACGGCTTGCAGGTCAATGAGCTCAATCCCGACGCGGGTTCGGGCGATGAGGTCGAGGCCATCAAGGCGAACAAGGGCAACGCCGGGCCGCAGGCGCCGGATGTGATCGACGTGGGCCTTGCCTTCGGGCCCTCGGCCAAGAAGGACGGCTTGATCCAGCCCTATAAGGTCGCGACCTGGTCGACGATCCCCGACAGCGCCAAGGACGCGGACGGTTCCTGGTATGGCGATTACTACGGCGTGCTCACCTTCGAGGTGAACAAGGACATCGTCAAGAAATCACCGGCGGATTGGGCCGATCTTCTCGGGCCCGAATACAAGAACGCGGTTGCGCTCGCCGGCGACCCGCGCGTTTCGGCGCAGGCGATCCAGGGCGTGCTCGCGGCGGGGATCTCGGCCGGCGGCGGCGACATGGCCAAGGCGCCGGAGGCCGGCCTCAAATTCTTCGCCGACCTCAACAAGAAGGGCAATTTCGTGCCCGTGATCGGCAAGGCGAGCTCGGTGGCGCAGGGCTCGACGCCCTTGCTCATCCGCTGGGACTACAACGCGCTCGGCGATCGCGACACGCTGAAAGGCAACCCGCCGATCGACGTGGTGGTGCCGAAGACTGGCGTGCTCGCCGGCGTCTACGTCCAGGCGATCAGCGCCTTCGCGCCCCATCCGAACGCCGCCAAGCTGTGGATGGAATGGCTTTATTCCGACGACGGCCAGACCGGCTTTCTGAAGGGCTATTGCCACCCGATCCGCTTTCAAAACCTCGTCGAAAGCAAGAAAGTGCCGGCCGAGCTTTTGGCCAAGCTGCCGCCGGCGGAAAGCTATGCCAAGGCGGTGTTCCCGACGCTCGATCAGCTCGCCGTCTCGAACCCGGCGATCACCAAGCAATGGGACAGCGTGGTAGGCGCCAACGTGAAGTGAGCGGACCTTACGAGGTTCGGCCCGACGCAAGGACCGCCTCTCGCCGCTGAAGCGGGAGAGGCGCCCCATCGTTTTGGTTGGCGGCGGGAGGCTTTCGTGGCGCCCCGTCGCTTACCGATGCAACCACGCTCTGACATTTAGGGTGTGATCGGGAAAAGCGGGAACCCTCCTCCATGACCAGCTCCCTGATCAGCCCGCCGACGACCCGGAACCCTTGAATGGCGCGGATGCAACTCGAAGCAGCAGCCCTGCCGCTGGCGCCGCCCCGGCGCATGTCGCTTGCGTTCCTCGGCGTCGTTCCGTTCTTCGTTTTCGCCGTCATGTTCCTGCTCTGGCCGACGGCCTTCCTGATGGTCGGCTCGTTCCAGGACGGCGAAGGTCATTTCACTCTCGAGAACATCCGCAAGCTTGCCGATCCCACGATCCTCAACGCCTATACGATCAGCATCGAGATCAGCATCGCCTCGGCGCTTCTCGGCGCGCTTTTCGGCTTCTTTCTCGCCGCGGCCGTCGTGCTCGGCGGCTTGCCGCGCTGGCTGCGCCCGACGCTCATGACCTTTTGCGGCGTCGCCTCGAACTTCGCGGGCCTGCCGCTCGCTTTCGCCTTTCTCGCGACGCTCGGGCGCACCGGGCTCGTGACCGCGCTTCTCTACACCTATCTCGGCTTCGACCTCTACGCCACCGGCTTCAACGTCCTGAGCTTCACCGGGCTCACCCTCACCTACCTCTATTTCCAGATCCCGTTGATGGTGCTGATCCTGACGCCGGCGCTCGACGGGCTGAAGCGCGAATGGCGGGAGGCGGCCGAGGTGCTCGGCGCGACGAGCTGGCAATATTGGCGCCACGTGGCGATCCCGGTGCTTTGGCCGAGCTTCCTCGGCACCACGCTTCTCCTGTTCGCGAACTCCTTCGGCGCGGTGGCGACCGCTTATGGCCTCACCGGCTCCTCCCTCAACATCGTGCCCATCCTCCTTTACGCGCAGAGCCGCGGCGACGTGCTGCACAACCCGAACCTCGGCTACGCGCTCGCGCTCGGCATGATCGTGATCACGGGCCTCTCGAACGGCGCCTATATCTGGCTGCGCGCGCGGGGCGAGAGGTGGCTGAAATGAAAAGATCGCGCCTCGGCCCCTGGCTCGCCATCGCCATCGGCACCGCTTATTTCCTCATCCCGCTCATCGCCACCTTCGAGTTCTCGCTGCGCATGCGGCGCGGCGAATACTCATTCGAGGCCTATCGCGTGGTGCTCGCCGATCCGCGCTTCCAGGCGAGCTTCGGCTATTCGACGCTGATCGCCATCGCGACCATCGTCATGGGTGTGCTGCTCATCGTGCCGACCGCCTACTGGATCGAGCTCAAGCTTCGCAAGATCCGTCCGCTCGTCGAGTTCATCACGCTCCTGCCGCTCGTCATCCCGGCGATCGTCATCGTCTTCGGCTATCTGCACACCTACAACTCGTCCTCCCTCATCCCGCTGATCGCGACGCCGCGCGGCACCGACCTGCTCTTGACCTTCGGCTACATGACGCTCGCGCTCCCTTACATGTATCGCGCCGTCGACACTGGGTTGCGCTCGATCGACGTGCGCACGCTCACGGAAGCCGCCGAGAGCCTCGGCGCCGGTTGGGGCGCCATCCTGTTCAAGGTGATCTTCCCGAATGTGCGCGTCGCGGTGCTCTCCGGCGCCTTCCTCACCTTCGCGATCGTCATCGGCGAGTTCACGCTGGCGAGCCTGCTCGATCGACCGGCCTTCGGCCCGTATCTGCAGCTCATGGGCGCCAATCGCGCCTATGAGCCCTCGGCGCTCGCCATCGTCGCCTTCATCGTCACCTGGGCCTGCATGGGTCTCATCCAGATCTTCGGGCGCGACCGGCGCGCCACCATGGCGGGCCGCTAACCCCATTCTGGAGCGAGCATGAAATTCCTCGAGATCGAGAACCTCCGAAAAGTCTACGGCGCCCAGGTGGGCGTGGAGCATTTCGACATCGCGGTCGAACGCGGCGAGTTCATCTCCTTCCTCGGGCCTTCCGGCTGTGGCAAGACCACGACCTTGCGCATGGTCGCGGGCTTCGAGCAGCCGAGCGCCGGCTCGATCCGCATCGACGGGCGCGACGTCGTGGGCCTGCGGCCGAACCAGCGCAACATCGGCATGGTGTTCCAATCCTACGCGCTCTTCCCGAACATGACGGTCGCGCAGAACGTGGCCTTCGGCCTCAAGATCGCCAAGCGTCCGGAAGCGGAGATCAAGCCGCGCGTCGCCGAGATGTTGCAGATGATCAAGCTGCCTCAGCTCGGCGACCGCTACCCCTACCAGCTTTCGGGCGGGCAGCAGCAGCGCGTGGCGCTCGCCCGCGCGCTTGCCGGGAAACCGCAGCTTCTCCTGCTCGACGAGCCGCTCTCCGCGCTCGACGCCAAGATCCGCGCCTCATTGCGCGGCGAGATCCGCGATCTGCAGCGTAAGCTCGGCATCACCACGATCTATGTCACGCATGACCAGGAAGAAGCGCTGGCGATGTCCGACCGCATCGTGGTGATGAGCGAGGGGCGCATCGAGCAGCTCGGCACACCTTTCGAAATCTACAACCGCCCGCGCACGCGCTTCGTCGCCTCCTTCGTCGGCACGCTGAACATCTTGCGCGGCAAGGTGATCGACGCCGCGAAAGGCGTGATGCGGGTCGATGAGCAGGATGTGCGCCTCGCTCAGCCGATCGCGAACGCCAATGGCGGCGAGACCCGCGCCCTTGCCTTGCGGCCGGAGGCCGTGTCGCTCGGTGAAGCGCGCCCGGACCGCAATGCGCTCCAGGGCACGATCGAGGATGTGAGCTTTCTCGGCGCCATCGTGCGCATCCGCGTGCGCTTCAAGGACAATCTCATTTCGCTCGACACCTTCAACAGCTCCGCCGCGCCGCCACCCCGGCGCGGCGAAAGCGCGACCGTGAGCTTCGCTCCGGCCGATGTTCAGGTGCTCGAGGGGGCGGAAGCGTAGGGCGTCGCTTGGAGCACGATGGCCTCAAGGAGAATTACCATCCGGCTCTCGGTCATAGTTGAGCACGATGTTTTCGGAACCATGGCTTCCACTTTTGCGGATCATTCTCCAATGGGTTGCTGAAAAACTCGGGGAGGAATGACGCGATATGATTTCGTGGTACAGGAACCATGAAGTGATTTGGGACGCGCGGAGCTGACGATCTTTTGGATGGACTTTTCTCTTTATATCGAATCGAGGATCGGATTTTAGACCCTCGTACCTTATGTCCGATACGGCGGTTTATGTTGCAGTCGGCACAAGGAACAGGAGCGGCGATTATGGCTGAACCGGCTTGGCGCGCGGATCCCCTTACTTGGGGTCGCGGGCCTCATATATTCGAAGTGTTCCTCGAGCCGACCTGCCCGTTTTCGGCGAGGGCGCTTTCCAAACTCGATAACTTGCTCGACCAGGCAGGTGACGACCGCATCACCATCAAGATTCGCCTTCAGTCACAGCCCTGGCATATGTACTCGGGTGTGGTCGTGCGGTGCATTCTTGCCGCCTCGACACTCGAGCCCGGGAAGGAAGCCGCCAAAGCCGTCATGCTGGCTGTCGCCAACCACCGCGAGGAATTCGAGTTCGAACGGCATTGCCGCGGCGCCAATCTCGACAGCACACCCAACGAGATCATTGCGCGGGTCGAGGGCTACAGCGGCATCCGGCTCGCCGAGGCGTTTGCGATTCCGGATTTGGACCGTGAAATCAAATGGCACTGCCGATATGCGCGCCAAAACGGCATCCATGTGTCACCGACTTTCATGATCGATGGGCTCTTACAGGCTGGCATGAGTAGTGGTGACGCGGTAGCGGACTGGGTGTCGGTTCTCCTGAAAAGCTAAATGTGATGGGGACGGCCTGACTTAGGTTTTTGGATCGACAACCCCAGCTTTCTCACAGCCATAGGGTCCCTGGTCACATCCGGACTTGGCTAGAACAGCGCCTGAGCCCGCGTGGCCGTGAACATTCCGCCGGGATGAAGTCGAAATGAATTCGGCGGCCGAGCGCGGCGGCATAGCGTGTGACCAAGTCCAAGCTCGGCAGATGGCGCGCGTTTTCCAAGCGGGCAACGACAGACTGCGTCGTGCCCATCCGCCTCGCGATCTCTTCTTGCGTCAGCCCGACCTCATGCCGGGCTTCGACCATGGCTCCAACCAGGGCATAAACGGGACCGAGCCGATCGTATTCCTTCCTCACCTCGGGATTTTTCAGAAGACGTTTTCTAAGCTTCTCAAGATGAGTCATTATTTGATCTCCTCGACGGCGCGTGAAGAGCAACGCTCAAAATTCAAGTGAGCCCGATCCTGATGCGCCGGTTGTGGCGTCCCTTATTGTCGATCTTCAAGACGCGGATGCGGTTTTCGCCGCGCGTCGAGGACAGATGCGTGCCGCCACAAGCCTGACGGTCGAGGCCCTCGATCTCGACGATGCGGATCATGCCGTCCGCCGTCGGCGGGGGCGCGACGGAGCGCGTGCGAATGAGGCCGGGCTCGCTTTGCGCCTGTGCGATCGGCACATAGCTCGCACCGACACGTAGGTCCTCCTCGATCGCCGCATTGATCGGCGCCTCGAGCGCGCGAAGCTTCTCGTTGTCGGCATCCGGCAGGTCGAAATCCATCCGGGCCGTGCCGTCATCGTTCATCTGCACGCCGGTCACCAGCGCGCCGTTGAAGCTGCGATAGACGCAGGCGTTCAGGATGTGCGTATAGGTGTGCATCTGCGTCATCATCCCCCGAAACGGCACATCGACCACGGCTTCGATCTTCCCGTGAATCTCCTGCTCGTCTGGCAACAGCACCCAGGTTTTCCCGTCGGCACGCTCGAAGCCCGTGACTGGCGCCTCGCCGTTGGCCCAGCGGATCACGCCGCGATCGGCGAGCTGGCCGCCACCGCCTGGAAAGAACGGCGAGGCGGCAAGCAGGACGCGCCCGGGACGGTGATCGAGCACCTCGGTCTCGAGCGTCATGACGTCCGGGTGCTCATGATAAAAGGCGCGTTCCATCTTGCTTTCTCCCGAGGCTCAAAGCGGCGTTCAGCGATATCAACCGCCTCCATTGGAGAAAATTGAGGCGCTCCCGCGGAACACCCTGCTTTGCGTCCAGCGGCGCTTCAATCTAAGGAGGAGCATGCGTGGGCCGCCGAAGTTTTTCAGTGAAGCTCGCGCATCAACCCGGACTCGAGCGTGACGGCGTCGCAAAAATCATTTTGCTTTTTTCCGGTCATGCTCTAGCCGATCGCGTGAGGAGGCGGAAATGAGCCTGACGCAGCAGAAGCTCGCCACGCCGCAAGGCGAAGCCCATTTCGATTGGTCCGACCCGTTCGAGCTCGAGCACCAGCTCAGCGAGGATGAGCGCATGGTGCGCAACACGGCGCGGGACTATGCACAGGGCAAGCTTTTGCCGCGCGTCACCTCCGCCTATCTCGATGAACGCTTCGACCGCGAGATCATGAACGAGATGGGCGCGCTCGGCCTTCTCGGCTCGACGCTTCCCGAGGCTTATGGCGGCGCGGCCTTGGGTTATGTCTCCTATGGGCTCGCGGCGCGCGAGGTGGAAAGGGTCGATTCCGGCTACCGCTCGGCGATGAGCGTGCAATCCTCGCTCGTGATGTATCCGATCTACGCCTATGGGGACGAGGGCCAGCGCAAGAAATACCTGCCGAAGCTCGCGACCGGCGAATGGGTCGGCTGCTTCGGCCTCACCGAGCCCGAAGCCGGCTCCGATCCGGGCTCGATGCGCACACTGGCCGAGAAGACCTCCGGGGGCTATCGGCTCACCGGCTCGAAGATGTGGATCACCAACGCGCCGATCGCCGATGTCGCCGTCGTCTGGGCGAAATCGGCCGCGCATGAGGGCAAGATCCGCGGCTTCATCCTCGAGCGCGGCATGAAGGGGCTTTCGACGCCGAAGATCGAGAAGAAGCTCTCGCTTCGTGCTTCCGTTACCGGGGAACTGGTGATGGAAGGTGTCGAGGTGCCGGAAGACAATCTCTTGCCGAATGTGTCGGGCCTCAAAGGGCCTTTCGGCTGCCTCAACAGAGCCCGCTACGGCATCGCCTGGGGTTCGATGGGTGCGGCCGAGGCCTGTTTTCATGCGGCGCGCGACTACACCTTGAATCGCAAGCAATTCGGCCGCCCGCTCGCGGCCAATCAGCTCATCCAGAAGAAGCTCGCCGACATGCAGACCGAGATCTCGCTCGGCCTGCAAGCCGCGCTCAGAGCCGGCCGCCTGTTCGACGAGGGCAAGCTTTCGCCGGAGACGATCTCGCTGATCAAGCGCAACAATTGCGGCAAGGCGCTCGACATCGCGCGCGCCGCGCGCGACATGCACGGCGGCAACGGCATCTCGGCGGAATTTCACGTCATGCGCCATCTCACCAATCTCGAGACGGTGAACACCTATGAGGGCACCCATGACGTGCACGCCTTGATCCTCGGGCGTGCCATCACCGGAATACAGGCTTTTTCGTAAGATGAATAAAGATCCAGGCAAGATGCAGCAGGGTGCGGCGGCGGGCAAAGTGGAGTTCCCGCGCACCGGCGGACAGATCCTCGTCGACCAGCTTCTCATCCAGGGGGTCGACCGCGCGACTTGCGTGCCCGGAGAAAGCTATCTCGCGGTTCTCGACGCGCTGCACGACGCGGCGATCGACGTGCTCATCTGCCGCCAGGAGGGCGGCGCCGCGATGATGGCCGATGCCTATGCAAGGCTCAGCGGGCGGCCCGGCATCTGCTTCGTCACGCGCGGACCCGGCGCCGCGAACGCCGCGGCGGGGATTCACATCGCCATGCAGGATTCCTCCCCGCTCATTGTCTTCGTCGGCCAGGTCGAGCGCGGCATGCGCGAGCGCGAGGCCTTCCAGGAGCTCGATTACAAGGCCGTGTTCGGCACCATGGCGAAATGGGCCGTCGAGATCGATTCGGCCGCGCGCATTCCCGAAATCGTGGCGCACGCCTTCAGGGTCGCGACGCAAGGGCGGCCCGGCCCCGTCGTCGTTTCGCTCCCCGAGGATGTGCTCACCGAAATGGCGACGGTCGCGGATGTGCCGCGCATCGAGCCGGTGCGCCCCTTTCCGGGCGAGGCCGACATGGCCAAGCTTCAGGGGCTTCTCGCCGCGGCGCAGCGTCCGCTCGTCATCCTCGGCGGCTCGGCCTGGTCGCAAGAAGCCCATGACGCCTTCCTGCGCTTTGCCGAGCGTTTCGACCTGCCGGTAACGACGAGCTTCCGCCGCTCCTCGCTCTTCCCCGCAGATCACGCCAATTACGCCGGCGATATCGGCGTCGGGCCAAGCCCCAAGCTCGTGCAGCGCGTCAAGGAGGCCGATCTCATCCTCCTCGTCGGCGGGCGTTTCTCCGAGCAGCAATCCTCCGGTTACACGCTCATCGACGTGCCCGTGCCGAAGCAGAAGCTGGTGCATGTCTATCCGGACATCGCCGAGCTCGGGCGCGTCTATCAGCCGACGCTCGCGATCAACTCGACGATGGACCATTTCACAGCGGCGCTTGCCGGGCTCGCGACCCCGAACCGCATTACCTGGTCGGAACGGACGAAGGCGGCGCGGGCCGAATATCTCGATTGGACCGGCAAGCCGCGCGACTTGCCGGGCACCTTTCAGCTCGGCGAAGCCATGGTCTGGCTGCGCGAACGCTTGCCGCCCGACGCCATCGTCACGAATGGCGCCGGCAATTACGCGACCTGGCTGCACCGTTATTTCCGCTTCCGCCGCTTCGGCACGCAGCTCGCCCCCACCTCGGGCTCGATGGGCTTCGGCACGCCGGCGGCCGTGATGGCGAAGCGCCAATGCCCGGATCGGATCGTCGTGGCCTTCGCGGGCGACGGTTGTTTCATGATGAACGGCCAGGAATTCGCGACCGCGGTGCAATATGATCTGCCGATCATCGTCGTCATCATCGACAACGGCATGTACGGCACGATCCGCATGCATCAGGAGCTGCATTATCCGCGGCGCATCTCCGGCACGATGCTGAAGAACCCTGATTTCGCGGCTTACGCAAAGGCGTTCGGCGGCCATGGGGAGCGCGTGGAGCGTACGGAGGATTTCGCCCCCGCCTTCGAACGGGCGCTTGCCTCCAAGAAGCCCTCGATCCTGCATTGCCTCATCGATCCGGAGGCCTTGACGCCGACGCGTACGCTCTCCGAAATCAGGGCCGCGGGCGAGAAGGCGACCGCGCGATAATCTCCCGGAAGATCACGAAAGCAAGCCACGATGCTGGAGGTCGAAAGGCCGGCCGACATGGCCGCCCATGCGGGCAAGGAGCTCGGCACCTCGGAATGGCTCACGGTCGATCAGGCGATGATCGACCGCTTCGCCGAGGCGACCGGCGATCGTCAATGGATTCATATCGACGTCGAGCGTGCCAAGCGCGAGATGCCGGGCGGCAAGACCATCGCGCATGGCTATCTCACCTTGTCGCTCCTCCCTCGCCTTTCACAAGGCATCTGGCGGATCGCCAAGCGCTCGCGTAGCATCAATTACGGCTCGAACCGGGTCCGTTTCCTCAACCCCGTGACGTCCGGGAGCCGGGTCAGGCTGGTCCAGACGCTCAAGGCTGCCGAGCCGATCGAGGGCGGCCAGAGGTTGATCTTCGAGGCCAAGATCGAGATCGAGGGCAAGGAACGCCCGGCGCTGATCGCGGAGACGATCGCGCTCGCTTACGATTGAAAAGACGGCGTCAAGCCGCTGGAGCCGTCCCAACCACCTGTCGTTATCCCAATCTCTTGCCTATGAGATAGCGCCGCCCGACCCTTGCGGCGCCGCCATCACCTCGCCTACATCGACCCCATGAGCGGTGAAGACCTCCCCCCTGTCGCGAGCGAGGAAGAGGACGAGGAGGAAGTGCTCGCCTCGCTTGAGGCCAGCGACGAGACCGAGAGCAAGGGCGCCGCCGCAAACGCCCTCGGCGCCGGTGCGGCCGTCATCCGGCGCCAGTTGAAGAGCGCGCCCAATTCGCCCGGCGTCTACCGCATGATCGCGGCGAATGGCGACGTGCTCTATGTGGGCAAGGCGCGCAACATCCGCGCCCGCATCGCGGCTTACGCGCGCGGCCAGGCGCATACGAACCGCATCGCCCGCATGATCGCCGAGACGGCCGCGATGGAATTCGTGACCACCGGCACCGAGACCGAGGCGCTCCTGCTCGAGGCCAATCTCATCAAGCAGCTGAAGCCCCGCTACAATGTGCTGCTGCGTGACGACAAATCCTTCCCCTACATCCTGGTCACCAGGGATCATGTGTCGCCGCAGATCACCAAGCACCGCGGCGCCCGCGCGCGGCCCGGCGATTATTACGGCCCCTTCGCCAGCGTCTGGGCCGTGAACCGCACCTTGAATGCGTTGCAGCGCGCCTTCCTCCTGCGGTCCTGCTCGGATTCCTTCTACGACAATCGCACCCGGCCCTGCCTCCTGTTCCAGATCAAGCGCTGCGCCGGGCCGTGCACGGGCGAGGTGAGCCACACGGCCTATCAGCAGCTCGTCGCCGAGGCCCGCGATTTTCTCTCGGGCAAGAGCCGGGCCGTGCGCGCGCGTCTCGGCGCCGAGATGCAGCAGGCGTCCGACGCTCTCGAGTTCGAGCGCGCCGCGAGGCTGCGCGACCGAATCGCCGCGCTCTCGGCGATCCAGGCGAGCCAGGACATCAATCCGCAATCGACCGAGGAGGCGGATGTCTTCGCGCTCGCCCGCCAGGCCGGCCATTTCTGCGTCGAGGCCTTCTTCTTCCGCAACTTCCAGAATTGGGGCAACCGCGCCTATTTTCCGAAGGCCGATCCCGCCTTGAGCGATGCCGAGGTGCTCGGCGCCTTCCTGGCCCAATTCTACGACGACAAGCCGACGCCGAAGCTCATCCTTCTGTCCCATGAGATCGAGGAGCAGGAGCTGTTGCGCGAAGCGCTCTCCGCACGCTCGGGCACGCGCCTCGAGATCATCGAGCCGAAGCGCGGCGAGAAGCGCGATCTCGTGGCGCATGCCTCGCGCAATGCGGCTGAAGCGCTGGCGCGCCGCCTCGCCGACACCTCATCGCAAGAGAAGCTCTTGGCGGCGGCCGGCGCCGCCTTCGGCCTCGACAAGGCGCCGCGCCGCATCGAGGTCTACGACAATTCCCATATCATGGGGACGAATGCGATCGGCGCCATGATCGTCGCCGGCCCGCAAGGCTTCATGAAGACCCATTACCGGACCTTCAACATCAAGTCGGAAGAGCTCACGCCGGGTGACGATTACGCCATGATGCGCGAGGTGCTGAAGCGGCGCTTCACCCGGCTGGTGAAGGAAAACCCGAGGAGCGCCTCGGCACCGCCCGCGATGGAAGAAGCTTCTTCCGCTTCGCCGGAGCCCACGCCGATCACGCCGACGGAGACTACTGAGGAGCAAAGCGCGATGGACGCAATTGATCTTCCGCCGCGCCCTCTCGATCCGCCGCCCACTCAGTTTTCCAAAAGGCGTCTTGGCGCCGATGATTCGGCGATCTATGCGACGCAAGCGGCGGCGCTCTCTTCGGTCTCGTCGGCCACGGCGGGCGAAGCGACGCCGGCCGATCCCGACGCTTTTCCGGCCTGGCCCGACCTCGTCGTCATCGACGGCGGCAGGGGCCAGTTGCAGGCGGCGCTCACGACGCTCGGCGAAGCCGGCGCCGATGTGCCCATCGTCGCGATCGCCAAGGGGCCGGACCGCAACGCCGGCCGCGAGACTTTCCATGTGCCGGGGCGCGAGCCCTTCCGCCTCGAGCCCCGCGATCCGGCGCTTTATTTCATGCAGCGCCTGCGCGACGAGGCGCATCGCTTCGCCATCGGCACGCATCGCGCCAAGCGTTCACGCGAGCTCGTGAAGAGCCCGCTCGACGAGATCGGCGGTGTCGGCCCGCGCCGCAAACGCGCGCTTCTCCTGCATTTCGGCACCTTGAAGGCGATCGAGCGCGCCTCGCTCGACGATCTCGCCCATACGCCAGGCGTGAATGAAGCGACCGCGAAAGCCGTCTACAACTTCTTCCATCCGCACGCTTGAGCCATTCGCGTCCGGCTCGAAGCGTCCTTCGACCTCACTAGGCGGCTCGCCCGGTATCGTTTATGTGATCGGCGCTCGCTTGCGCGGGACCGCCCGCCATGTAGGACGGCGCGAGCGCCCCATCGTGGCGCATCGGCAAATCGTGCAAAAGCCAACCGAGGATCGACATGATCACGCTTTACGGAATGACGAGCCCGAATGTGGTGAAGATCATCATCGCGCTCGAGGAGCTTGGACTACCCCATGAGCACAAGGCGGTCGACGTTTTCACTGGCCAGCAATTCGACCCTGCCTTCCTCAAGCTCAACCCGAACGCCAAAGTGCCGGTAATCGTGGATTCCGACGGGCCCGGCGGAAAGCCGTATACGGTTTTCGAATCGGGTGCGATCCTGCTCTATCTCGCCGAGAAGACGGGCAAGCTTCTGCCGACGGAGCGCAAGGCGCGCTACGACGTGATGCAATGGCTCATGGTGCAGCTCACGGGCGTCGGCCCGATGTTCGGCCAATATGTGCATTTCATCCGCTTCGCGCCGCCGGGGAATGATTATTCGCTGAGCCGCTACCGCACCCAGGTGAAGCGCGTCTGCGAGGTCATCGAGGCAAGGCTCGGCGAGGTGCCTTATCTCGGCGGTGCCGAATATTCGATCGCCGACGTCGCGACCTTCCCTTGGGCGCGCAACCTCAAGATGCTGCTCGGCGAGGGCGCGAACGCCTATCCGAAAACTCTCGCCTGGGTGGAAAAGATCGAGAAGCGCCCGCCGGTCGCGCGCGCCATCGCCACCGTCGAGAAGATGCGCGAAACCCTCACGCCCTTCGACAAGGCAAAGCCCGAATTGCTCGACAAGGTCTTC
The DNA here is from genome assembly GCA_035949255.1 of Beijerinckiaceae bacterium. Classification (GTDB taxonomy): domain Bacteria; phylum Pseudomonadota; class Alphaproteobacteria; order Rhizobiales; family Beijerinckiaceae; genus GAS188. Next base: position 30,987 of record DASZIL010000173.1, read on the forward strand.
GGACGCGGCAAGCACGCCTTGGCGTGAGGCGCGCACCCGCGGGCGCTTTCTCGACGCAGCAATTCTCGCCTCTCCCGCCGCTTCGCGCCGGAGAGGCGCTCACCGTCGGCGCTCGCCGTCAAGCGCTCGCCATGCGCTCGAGCGTGATCTTTGAAAAATGGAACAATGGCGATTCAACTCGAAGCCAGCCTGCTCTAAGTCGACATGAAGCTGGTCGTGGTGCCTTCGATAACGGCGCAAGTGAGACGGCCGGTGGCGAAGGCGCCGGTGTCGACATTCACCCGGTTCGGGCGCAGCTCGGGCTCCGCCACGGGCGTGTGGCCATGCACGATCATCATGCCGAAATCCTCTCGCCAGTTGAGGAACTCCTCGCGGATCCAGATGAGATCGTGAGGGGCTTGCGCGCCGAGCGCCACGCCCGGCCGCACACCCGCATGGCAGAAGAAGAAATCCCCGATCGAGCGCGAGAGCTCGAGCGCGAGGAAGAACTCGCGATGCGCGTCCGGCAAGGCGGCGAGGAAGGCAGAGCGGATGTCATCGAGGTCAAGCCCGAAATGAAGGGTCTCGACATCGACACCGTAAGAGGCGAGCGTCTCGAGGCCGCCGAGACGAAACCATTGAAGCCCGTCGCGCGCATCGACGAGGAAGCGCAGCAGCGCCTCCTCGTGATTTCCCATCAGGAAGACCGAGCGGTCCTCGCTTGCGGCAAAGCCGATGAGTAGATCGATCACCTCCCGCGATGAAGGGCCGCGATCGACGTAATCGCCGAGCCAGACCACCGTGACGGAGGCGCTAGGTGCTTGCGCCGCGTGGTCGCGGATGAGCTCTTGCATTCGTAAGGCAAGGTCGGCGCGGCCATGAATATCGCCGACCGCGTAAACCCGCTCGCCGGGCGGCAGTGCTTTCGGTTTCGGCAAATCCTCGGGCGCGTCGGCGAGCCCGCTTCCCTCGCCAAAAATGCGTGAACGCCAGGATCTGAGCCGCGCCGAATCCCATCGCCCCCCAAGATCTGCAAGGCGCGGCCAGCGCGGGCGATGAAACCCGCTCATGAGGAAGAAAACGCGGGGAGTGCCCTATTCGTTGCTCGCCTCCTCCGGTCGGTATCTCGCCTCGCCGCCTGCGGTCAGACCCGCAAATCAATCGCTCCTGATCTTGGAATCAGCTCTCGACTCTTGGCGGCCATATGATCATCCTTCATGGTCGCAGCTCGTTTTCAACCGCTTCACGAGGGGAGTAAGCTCATGACCGATTATTGTCATCCGACCGCGCCGCATAAGGGGCTCCGCATGCCGAATTGGTATGTCTCGAGCCTGATGATGGACCGTGCGCTCGATGCGGTGGCGCGCAGGGTCAAGAACCTCGATCGCAAGCACGACATTCCCTATGTGGCCGGCTATTCCAAGGACGGCAAGACGATCTACATCGACCGCCATCTGCCGAGCGAGATGGAATATAAGGGCCGCAAGATCAACACGGATCGCTTCCTCTTGCTGCATGAGGAGGTCGAGAAGACTCTGATCGACCAGTTGAACCTGCATTATCTGCACGCCCATCAGGTCGCCACGCGGGCCGAGGAGGCCGCGGTGCGCGCCGCCGGGATTTCCTGGCGCGACTACGACCGCTTCATGCAGAAATATGTGAAGAAGATGGGCGACGAACGCCTGACCAAGATACCCGCCGATCTCGACCTGAAGCCCTATCGCGACGAGCACGATGTCGAGCTTCTCGAGCGCATGGCGGCCTCGGTGGCCAAGGGCAACCATCCGCCCGGGATCGACAAGGCCGAGCTCCACGCCAAGATCAAGGCGCACATCAAGGATCGCATCGCGCGTGCGCATGCGCACATGCCGCCGGAACCGGCGCGCGCGCCGGCGAAGCGCAAACCGGCGGGAAGGAAGAGCGCCGCCAGGCGGTAAGCGCGCGTTCAGGCGTGGGCCGCGAGGCCGGCGTCACTCCTCCATCGTGAGGAGGCTCGCATTGCCGCCTGCGGCCGCGGTGTTGACCGACACGACCTGCTCGGCGGCGAAGCGCTTGAGGTAATTCGGGCCTCCTGCCTTCGGGCCCGTGCCGGAAAGCCCGTGACCACCGAAAGGCTGCACGCCGACGACGGCGCCGATCATGTTGCGGTTCACATAGAGATTTCCGGCGTGGGAGAGCTCGCGAACGGTCCTCGCCGTGTCGTCGATGCGCGAGTGCAGGCCCATGGTGAGGCCGTATCCCGAGGCGTTGATCTCCTGCATCAAGCGCGGCAAGGTTCCCGCCGCATAGCGCACCACATGCAGGATCGGGCCGAACACTTCCTGCTTCAGGTCCGAGGCTTGCTCGAGCCGGATGATCGCAGGCGCCACGAAGGTCCCGGTCGAAGGCGCCGTCCCGGCGTACAGCGTCCTTCCCTCGGTGCGCATGCGCACCGCATAATCGTCGAGCTTCTGCTTCGCCTCGGCATCGATGACGGGGCCGATCTGGACGGAAGGGTCGCGCGGATCGCCGAGCCTCAGCTCTTTCGCGGCGCCGGTCACCATCTCCAGCATGCGATCGGCGACATCTTCCTGGAGGCACAAAAGCCGCAGCGCCGAGCAACGCTGTCCGGCTGAGCGAAAGGCCGAGAGCATCACGTCATCGCAGACTTGCTCGGGCAACGCGGTCGCGTCGACGATCATGGCGTTGATGCCGCCCGTCTCCGCGATCAGCGGCACGATCGGCCCTTCCTTGGCGGCAAGCGCGCGGTTGATGAGCCGCGCGACCTCGGTCGAGCCGGTGAAGGCGAC
>DASZIL010000174.1:0-7442 GCA_035949255.1 Beijerinckiaceae bacterium
ATCGACCTCGACGACCTCGCCCATCTTGCCGCCGATGCCTTTCGGCGATTTCGCCGGGATCGGCTTCGCCTCGAAAATCTGCAGCGTCTGATCGCCAAGTTTCGTCCAAGCGCCGGGCGCGGGATTGCAGCCGCGAATGAGGTTGTGGACCTGCCGCCATGGCTTGCCCCAGTCGATGCGCGCATTTTCCGCGCCGCATCGCCCCTCATAGGTCGCGAGCGCCTCATCCTGCTTCAGCCGTGGTGCCTTGCCGGCCTTGACGAGATCGACCGCCTCGAGCACCGCCTCGACCCCCATCGGGAAGAGGCGATCGAAATAGACGGAACCCAGCGAGTCCTCGGGGCCGATCGGCGTCTTTTTCTGCAAGAGCACATCGCCCGTGTCGAGACCGTTGTCGGGCCAGAAGATCGAGAGGCCTGTCTCATCGTCACCGTTGATGATCGGCCAGTTGATCGCGCTCGGCCCGCGATATCGTGGCAGAAGAGAGGGGTGGTATTGGATCGAGCCATGCGTCGGGATGTTCAGGAATTCCTCGGGCACGAAGAGCGTGACGAAGGCCATGACTTGAAGGTCGGGCGCCAATTTCCTGAACTCCTCCCAGACCTCGGGCTTGCGATACGAGGCCGGCTGGAACACCGGGAGCTTCAAGGCGAGCGCCGCCTCCTTCAACGGATCGGGCTTCGCACCCGGCTTTTCCGGCGCGACATAGGCGCCGACGACCGTCTCGCCGCGCGCGGTGAGCGCTTCGAGCACCGCCTTGCCGAAAGCCTGCTGGCCGTGAACCACGATGCGCATTCGTCGAACGCCTTCCATGAAATTGCAAGGAGGAGACCGGTTAGCGCGCTTTGCGGCGAAGGGAAACCCGCGATCTTGCCTGCTGCGCGTTCGTGATCGGCCGGAAATGCCATGCCGGTCCTCGAGGGCCGGCGAGCGCAAGCTCTCAATAGGCGAGCGCCCAACCGTCTCGGCGCGTGTCGGAACCGGCGGCGCGCACGCCATTCGGCATGAGGCGAACCGCCTGCATGGCGCAAGGGCCTTCGAGATGGCCGACGCGCTTCAACCTGTGGCCCTTGCGCGCGAGCGCATCCAGCACCTCCTCACCGAAATCACTTTCGATGGTGAGCGTGCCATCGCCGTCATGGGGAAAGTTGGCGCTCTGTCCGGATTGGCTGCTCGTCCAGCGCGGCAGCTCGACGGCGGTTTGCGGATCGAAGCCGAGATCGAGCATCGCGACGAGAACTTGCAGGTTCACCTGCACCTGATTGTCGCCGCCCGGCGTGCCTAGCACGCCCCAAAGCGCGCCGTCCTTGAAGACCATGGGCGCGTTCATCGTGTGGCGCACGCGTTTGCCCGGCGCGAGGCGGTTCGCATGGCCGTGCTCGAGATGCCAATAGGCCATGCGGTTGTTCATGAGCACGCCGGTGTCTCCCGCCGTCACGCCGGAGCCGAAGGCGGAGTTGAGACTTTGGATGCCCGAGACGGCATTGCCTTGCGCATCGACAACGCAGAAATAAGTGGTGTCGCCTTCGGCCGTCTCCATTTCGAGGGGCAGCTCGGCCGCCCGCTCGAGATCGATCGCGGCCGCGTGCGCGCCGATCCGCTCATCGGACAAGAGATGCTCGACGGGCACCTTTTGGAAACGCGGATCGGACCCATGCGCCTCACGGTCGCGGAAAGCGCGTTTCTTCGCTTCGACGAGGATGTGCGCCCGCTCGGCGGGCGAGAGCGCCGCGACATCGAAACGCTCGACGATCTTCAGCATCTGGAGGAGGACGAAGCCCGTCGAGTTCGGCGGCGTCTGGCGGACCTCGAAGCCGCGATAGGCGACGCCAATCGGCGCCTGCACCTCGGCGTCGAAAGCGGCAAGATCGCTTTCGACGAGCAAGGCTCCCGCCTCCGCGAGGCCACGCGCAAGCCGCGCCGCGAGACGGCCGCGATAAAAGCTTTGCGCGCCTTCGCTCGCGATCTCCTCGAGGGTGCGGGCAAGGTCCGGCTGACGGATGAGGCCAGCAAGCTCATACCCGAGAAACCGCTTGCGGCTTCGCTCATCGGCGGCAAGGCAGGCCTCGTTCTCGAAAGCGAAATGGCGAAAGCCATGCGTTGCCGCAAAGCCGTCGCGCGCGAGCGCGATGGCGGGCATGACCAGATCCGCCCAAGGGAGACGGCCATGGGCCGCATGCATCGCGAAGATCGCGGCGAGCGAGCCGGGCACGGAGATGCTCAAGGGGCCGGTCAGCGGGATGGCGCCGCCGTACCGCTCGGGCGTCGCGGCTTGCGGCGCGGGACCTGTCCCGTTGAACACCTCGCCGCTTCCGCTCTTCGCCATGGACAGATGGTAGAACCCATCCCCGCCGAGCCCCGACATCATCGGCTCGCAGACGCCGAGCGTGAGAGAGATCGCGACACAGGCATCGACCGCGTTGCCGCCGGCGCGCAAGATGTCGAGCCCCGCTTGAGCGGCCATCGGGTGATTGGCGCCGACGGCGCCGTTTCGCCCCATGATGAGCGGGCGATGGCTGCGAGGAGTGGGATACATCAACGGCTCCGTGCGAATGGAATCGAGGGGAGACCATCCTGGTTCCGCCGCCTTCTCGCGAGCAAGCTTGAACTTCACAAAATCTCGCGCTTGATCGCGGCGCCCGCGGCCTCCATGCTGCGCCAAACCGTTCTGCGTCCGCGCGTGTTCGTCAAGCTTGCGACGCGCAGGACGGTCGCTCCCCTCAACGCCCGCGCTCGAGCGCCGGCGACACTCCTTCGGAGGATCACTTATTCCATGGCCGCACGCAAAGTCATCATCACCTGCGCCGTCACCGGCTCGATCCACACGCCCTCGATGTCGCCGCATATCCCGATCACGGCGCAGGAGATCGCGGAAGCCGCCATCGGCGCCGCGGAGGCGGGCGCCGCCATCGTGCATCTCCACGCGCGAGACCCGAAGGACGGCAGGCCCGATCAGAGCACGGAAGCGTTTGCGCCCTTCCTCAAGGTGATCAAGCAGCGCTCGAGCTGCGTCGTGAACATCACGACGGGCGGCGCCGCGACGATGACCATCGACGAGCGGCTGAAACCCGTCGCGACCTTCAAGCCCGAGGTCGCCTCGCTCAACATGGGATCGATGAATTTCGGCCTCTTCCCGATGCTCGCGCGCTTCAAGAGCTTCAAGCATGATTGGGAGCGCCCCTATCTCGAAAGCTCGAAGGATCGCATCTTCAAGAACACCTTTGCCGATATCGAGAAAATCCTCACCACCTGCGCCGATAACGGCACGCGCTTCGAGATCGAGTGCTACGACATCGGCCATCTCTACACGCTCGCGCATTTCGTCGATCAGGGCCTCGTGAAGCCGCCCTTCTTCGTGCAGAGCGTCTTCGGCATTCTCGGCGGCATCGGGCCCCATCCCGAGGACGTCGCGCATATGAAGCGCACCGCCGACCGGCTGTTCGGCAATGATTATCGCTGGTCTGTCCTGGGCGCTGGGCGAAACCAGATGCCGATTGCCGCGATGGCGGCCGCCATGGGCGGCAATGTGCGCGTCGGCCTCGAGGATTCACTCTGGATCGGGCCCGGCAAGCTTGCCGAATCGAACGCGGCGCAAGTGCGCCATGTGCGCTCGATCATCGAGGGGCTCGGCCTTTCCGTCGCCTCCGCCGAGGAGGCGCGCGAGGTGCTCGAGCTCAAGGGCGGCGACCGCGTGGCGTTCTGAGCCGCCATCGTCTGCGGCCTGCGGCGGAGCAGCCCCCTTCAGCAGAGGGCTCGTCAGCCGATCGACCGTGGGTCAGTACGGGTAGTAACCCGGCGCGTAACCATAGCCTGGCGGATAGGCATACCCTGGGGCATAGCCGGGGGCGTAGCCATAAGGCTGTGGGTAGCCATAGGGCTGTGCGTAATACGGGGCAGCAAGGGCACCGCCGAGGATCGCGGCGCCAGCCGCGGCGCCGGCCACGCCTGCTCCCACGCCGTAGCCGTAGTGGCGGTGGTAGCCATAGTGCCCGACATAGGCTCCGTGGTAGCCGCGACCGACGACGACACCACGGCGCGCCACATAAGCTGCATTTTCGACCAAGGAAGGGGTGGCTATCCCGGATTGGGCCCCTGCGGGTTGAGCCATGGACGGCGTGGCGGCCCCGAGCGTCGTCATCGCGCCTAGGGCAACGACGGCTGCTAGTCCAGCCGAACAATATTTCTTTTCACCAATTGCAATCGGAAGCTTTTGCATATCGCTCTCCCTAACGTGTGGAATTCGGAACAACCGACTTGGAAAGATCTGATGTTTCATTATTTTCATAAATCTGCCTAGCAGCGTGCCGAATACCTTACATGGCCGCTAGAGGGAGAATTTCTAGTGTCGTGATGCTCGACAGCGTTAATTTATAATTTCTATTTTTCGAAGAAAAACGGATCAAAATCACCTCGACGATGCGCTGGCGCTCGAAAGCGAGCCCGCGCCAATATCTTCGCGCAAGCCGGCGCGGCGCGCCGCCTTTCGCTCTCGAGCATCGATCTCGACGCGGCTGCCCGCCTGATGCCTTTCCGCGCGGTCATCGATGTTCGGTTTGCGGATCGCGCAAGCAGGTGCTCAGGCGCAGCGAACGATATAGCCGCACAAATCTCACTTTGGCCCATCATGGCCCGAGGCGACGCGAAGGACGCCGCGAATAATGTCGCGAAAGGCTTCGTCGTAGTTCACGCCGCTGATGCCCCAGGCGTAGTCTCGGCCGTTCTGGCGCATGCGCCATGACCCTTCCCAGCCGGGCACGCTCTCCTTGAATTCGAGCGTGCCGGCGACGACGACTTCGTGGGGACGAGCCGCGGTCGGCGGTGAAGGAATTTGCCCGGGAGCGGCGCCCCAGACGGTGAGCTCGGCCTCGGTCGGAATGCGAGCGGTCAAGCCGAATTCCTCGGCCCGCCCGGCGAAGGAGGCGCGCGCGTCGGCGCCGTTGGGAAGCTCCGCGCTCAGGACAAAAGGCGGGCCGTAACGGCGCATGGAGAGCATCGGCACCACCACGGGCCGCTCGCCGCGCCAGGGCGTCTCGCCAAGATCGGCAAGCGCGTGGTCGATATGCGCCGGGTCGAATTTCACGGTGAGGTAATGGGGCCGGTCATAAGTGCCCTGATCGTCATGGACCGGAATGCCGGCCATCACGTCCACATAGCTGAAGGAGACGACGAAAGCGTCCGCGTGCCGGCCGAGCTCGGCGACGCGCGCATCCTTGATCAGTCTCGGTTCTCCGGAAACCTTCACGAGAACATCGCGCAAGCATTGAGCAAAGCCGGTCGGCCGGCTGCGCATATCGGTGCCGGTGACGATCGCCGTCGACTGGTAGAGGTCTCGCGCATCCTGGGCCCGTGCGGACGGCGCGCGAACCGCCAAGACAATCATCGCGATCATAATGGCGAAGAGGGTCCAAGAACGGCTACGTTCCGGCATTCGTCCTCCGAGATTTGCACGCCTCGTTCAGGTCCCGGTATCCCTTACGATAACGATCGCCAGAGGCGGGTTCGAGATCGCGATGATCATAAGGCTATTTGATCGCCGCCATCATCAAACCCGACTTTGCCTGATAGGGCGCACCGAGTAAATTGTCGCCAAACCCACTAACCGCCTCAGGAGGCAATAATGGACGCAAAGACGGACGAGAGCGCGGGCAAGTGCCCTTTCACAGGCCAAAGCGGCCACAAAAATCGCGACTGGTGGCCGAGCTCGCTCGACATCGAGATGCTCCACCGGAACTCATCTCTCTCCGATCCCATGGGGAGCGAGTTCGACTACGCGAAAGAGTTCAAGAGCCTCGATCTCAACGCCGTGATCAAGGATCTGCACGCCTTGATGACGAAGTCGCAGGACTGGTGGCCGGCCGATTTCGGGCACTATGGCGGCCTGATGATCCGCATGGCCTGGCACAGCGCCGGCACTTACCGCATCACGGATGGCCGCGGCGGCGCCGGCGCCGGCCAGCAGCGCTTCGCCCCGCTCAACAGCTGGCCCGATAACGCGAACCTCGACAAGGCGCGCCGCCTGTTATGGCCGATCAAGCAGAAATACGGCCGGAAAATCTCCTGGGCCGATTTGATGGTCCTCGCAGGCAACGTCGCTCTCGAATCGATGGGGTTCAAGACATTCGGCTTCGCCGGCGGCCGCGCGGATGTTTGGGAACCCGAAGAGCTTTACTGGGGTCCCGAAGGCACCTGGCTGGGCGATGAGCGCTACAGCGGCGAGCGCCAGCTCGCCGAACCGCTCGGCGCGGTGCAGATGGGCCTCATCTATGTCAATCCGGAAGGGCCGAACGGCAAACCGGACCCGGTCGCCGCGGCGCACGACATCCGCGAGACGTTCTTCCGCATGGCCATGAACGACGAGGAAACCGTTGCGCTGATTGCGGGCGGCCACACCTTCGGCAAAACCCATGGCGCCGGTGATCCTTCCCTCATCGGCCCGGCCCCGGAAGCCGGCGCAATCGAGGATCAGGGTCTCGGCTGGAAGAGCAAACACGGCAAGGGATTGGGATCCGACACGATCACCGGCGGTCCGGAGGTCATCTGGTCGCAGACGCCGACGAAGTGGAGCAATCACTTCTTCGACAACCTGTTCAAATACGAATGGGAACTGACGAAGAGCCCCGCGGGTGCGTGGCAGTGGCAGGCGAAAGGCGCCGACGCGGCGATTCCGGACGCCTTCGACAAGTCCAAGAAGCGCGTCCCGACGATGTTGACCACCGACCTCTCGTTGCGCTTCGACCCGATCTACGAAAAGATCTCGCGGCGCTTCCAAAAGAATCCGGATCAATTCGCCGACGCCTTTGCCCGGGCCTGGTTCAAGCTCACGCATCGCGACATGGGACCGATCGCGCGTTACCTCGGTCCGCTCGTGCCGAAGGAGACGCTGATCTGGCAGGACCCGATCCCGGCGCTCGATCATAAACCCATCGATGACGGCGACATGGCCGCGCTCAAGGCGAAAATTCTCGCCTGCGGCCTCTCGGTATCGCAGCTCGTCTCGACGGCCTGGGCGTCGGCCTCGACGTTCCGCCGTTCCGACAAGCGCGGCGGCGCCAACGGCGCGCGCGTCCGGCTCAGCCCGCAAAAGGACTGGGAGGTCAATCAGCCAGCGCAGCTCCAGACAGTGCTGCGGAAGCTCGAAGCGATCCAGCAGGAGTTCAATGCCTCGGCCAGCGGCGGCAAGAAGGTTTCGCTCGCCGACCTCATCATTCTTGCCGGCAACGCGGCGGTCGAGAAGGCCGCCAAGGACGCAGGGCTTGAGGTGAAGGTGCCATTCGCGCCGGGACGCATGGATGCCTCGCAGAACGAGACCGATGTCGCGTCCTTCGCGCCGATCGAGCCGCGCGCCGACGGCTTCCGCAACTACATCAGCGGCAAGAGCCAGTTCATGAAGCCCGAAGAGGCCTTGGTCGATCGGGCGCAGTTGCTCACGCTGACGGGGCCGG
>DASZIL010000175.1:0-26910 GCA_035949255.1 Beijerinckiaceae bacterium
GACGAAGAAGTAGGCGGGATTAGATGAGCGGTTATTTCAGCGCATCGAAAAACCTATATCTAATCGACTTTCGTTATGTCGAAAGTAACGAGAAAGTCGCCGGAAATTATTGTAGAAGACATGAGGCCGAAACGCTCATGAGTGCAGTCCTGGAGAACGCGCGCTAAGGCGCATTGGCGGCGAGATGCCGCTTTGGCTGGTGAACCGCATCATAATTGAAGTACGGTTGGTCATTGTCCGCCCGCTGACCGAGACATGGCGGATCTATGCGTCGATGCGCTGGAAGTTTTTCGGCGGCTTGAACTCGTCGATGAAAACGGTCGCCAAGGTCTGGTCTCTGGGCGGCCTAACGAGGAAGCTTCCCGAGATTTTAGCGTGGTTTGAAAAGAAAAGTAAGGTCGCAATATTCCAGATTAAACTGCCCATAAAATCCGCGCCGAGCGCCGCAGTCGCGCTTTAAGACGTTCCGATGTCGATCGCAGACGAGCTAGCGGGTAAATTTGATAATTCGTAAGAGCAGCGTCGAAATCGTCAATATTATGCATCGCGAATATCATCACGATATTGGGTTTCGGTGAACGAAGTCTGTTGTGTCGGGTATCGAGCAAACGGCTGCGAATATTCTAATTTATTACCGAAGTTTTGAACCTCTTGGTCGACCGACGCGTGAGTTGAGGAGATGATGGTACCCTCACGACAAAAGATTGTGGCGATAGTAGATGACGACGCGGGTTTCCTGGCGGCGATCGGGCGCTTGCTGAAGGCGCGCGGCTTTGATGTACGGAGCTTGCCGTCAGCCGAAGCATTTCTCGGCAGCGCTGCTCGGCGCGACGCGGACTGCCTCGTTCTCGATATCCAGCTCAAAGGGATGTCCGGGTTGGATTTAAGAATTCAACTCGCGCGCTCCGGCTCCGCTATGCCAGTGATTTTTATGACCGCCTTGGAGGGGGAGGGCATTCGGCAGCAGGCGCTCGAAGCCGGCTGCATCGACTATTTGCGCAAGCCATTTTCTCCGCGGGTCCTTTTTGCTGCTATCGAGAAAGCGATCGGCTAATGCTGTCGAAAACTAGCACCTGCACGTAAGGGCCCTACTACCTCCTGTGAAGCTTTCTATAGTCGGAATTGTCGATGCTCGTGATCTTGCGGCGGTAGATCCGTGCAGTGCCGGGCGTGAGCGACGCCTCCACGTCCGTCAAATAGTCCCGGATGACCGCCGAGAGGTAGGGAGTCCCGCGTTCCGACGGGCGCCGCGCGGCGGGGTCGTCGCCGAGCCTCGCGCGGCTGCGAGATGGTCGTGGCCTTCCAGCGAGCCGGGACGGGCGTGAGAAGTGTCGTTGCCCAAGAGCCAGCGTTCTCTTTGCGACGCGTCGACCGCCGGCGCCAGGCCGACTCGAGGATCCAGCTCTTGGCTCCGCTCGGCATGACGCGCACGCCGAATCCTTTGAGCTTTGTGTCATGGGGCGATGTAGGGCTTGTCGCGTGCTTCGAGAGCGTCTACTGCGGATTTGCTGAGTTCGACGGATGGCACCTAAAACGTTCCCTCGGGCCTCGATTGTCGCCACCGCGAGCGACAAACCGAGGAAAGACGCGGAAACACCGGAAGATGTAGAAAGCCGATTCAGCAAGGAAAATGAGAAACATACGGCAAGCTGGGAAAAGTAAGGAAACGTATGAAATCTGATTTGGGTACTACAGGTCGCCGGTTCGAATTCTGCTGCCCCGACCAACCGATCCGCGTCCCGAGACGAGTGACGTTTCGCGACAAGCCTGTCGAGGAATAAGCCCATGACCGCCCGCATTTATCGACCCGCGCGAAGCGCCATGCAGTCGGGTGCCGCCAACACCAAGCAATGGCGGCTCGAGTTCGAGCCGGAGCGCAGACGCGTCGCCGAACCGCTTATGGGCTGGACCTCGTCGACGGATATGCTCGACCAGGTCAGGCTATCCTTCGACACGAAGGAAGAGGCCGTGGCTTACGCGCAGCGCGAAGGCATTCCCTTCCGCCTCGAAGAGCCGCACGAGACGAAGCGCCGGCCCATGTCCTACTCGGATAATTTCCGCTTCAACCGCGTCGGCCAATGGACCCATTGAGCAAAGCGTCGCGCCAAAACTGACCGGGCACGCTCGCACCGGATTTGTTCACGTTTCCGTGGCAAAGAGCCTCGCTTCCGGCCGGGCGCTGGGTTCGTCGAGGCCATGGCGTAGAGGAGAGGGCGGGCGCGGCGCGAAACAATGGCCTGACGCGTGTAAGGCTCAAGGCCCCGTAGCTCAGCTGGACAGAGCAGCAGCCTTCTAAGCTGTTGGTCGCAGGTTCGAATCCTGCCGGGGTCGCCAAATTTAGACGTAAGCTCAGTCGTCTATTGTCGCCTTCGATTGCCGGCGGTCGCAACTTCAGTAGCCCGCGCTCAAATCCACGCGCCCGAGCGGCTCCTCCCCCCGCTCGAAGCGATTGAAATTTTCAATGACGAGGCGTTCGGCACGATCGCTCACCGGCTGAGAGGCGACATGAGGCGTCACGAACACGCGCGGGTGGGACCAAAGCGGGCTCTCCGCTGGCAAAGGCTCCGTCGGAAACACGTCGAGCATCGCCCAATCGAGCTTGCCCGAACCGAGCGCGGTGACGAGATCGGCCTCGTTCAAATGGCCACCGCGGCCCAAATGAATCAAGGCGCCCTTTCCGGGCAGGGCATCGAAGAGCCTGGCGCTTAGGATGCCGCGAGTTTGATCGGTGAGCGGCAGGACGCTGACCAGGATTTGGCTCTTGCCGAGAAAGCGGTCGAATTCCATTGGCCCTGCCCAAGTCTCAACGCCTTCCAAGGCTTTCTTCGTCCGGCTCCAGCCACACACATTGAAACCAAGCATGGCAAGCTTGGTGGCGATATCCGCCCCGAAGACGCCAAGCCCCATGACGCCCACGGTTCGCTCGCAGGGATGGATGGCCTTGTGCATCCTCCACTCTCCACGGGCCTGTTGCGCCGCGTATTCCCCCATGCGGCGATGCCAGTGCAAGACGCCATAAAGGGCATACTCGGTCATCTGTTCGCGGAGCCCGGCGTCGATCAACCGGAAGAGCGGGATATGACCCGGGAATTCCGGGTCTTTGATGATCTGGTCAATCCCCGCGCCCAAGGCGAACACGACCTCGAGGTTGGGCAGCGACTTCAGCGCCCCGTCGGAAATCCGCCAGACGAGAGCATGGGTGATGTCGCTCAAGTCACCGACGTCCGGCCAGATTCGAAATTCCACATCGGGCCGCTCGCGCGCGAAAAGGGCACGCCACGGCTGCGGGTCGTCAATATCGCTGCTGAAGAGCAGTGTCGGGCGCCTCATCGTCGGTTCCTTCGCACGACGCCTTGAAGGAAGCAAAGGAGCCCCAGTCGCACACCGTGAAGGTCGCACTTTCGCGCCCTGGTCTTCAGCTGCTCCTCCCGAGCACGCTCCGGATCAATTGCGAGAGTGTGCGCACCCGAAGCTTGTCCATGATGCTGGCACGGTGGTGCTCGACGGTGCGAATGCTGATTCCCAACGCGGCCGCGATAAGTTTGCTCGATTGCCCTTCCGCGAGACGCGTAAGAATTGACGTCTCGCGAGGCGTCAGCGTCTGAAAGAGAGCCTCGTTTTCCGCCGCCGCGGCCGCCCGCTGCCTCGCGTCCGCCGAGCGCCGCCAGGCTTCGCGGATGCTGTCCAAGAGCTCGGCCGGATTGAACGGCTTCGTTACAAAATCCATGGCGCCGGCCTTCAGTGCCGCGACGGCGAGCGCGATGTCGCCGTGGCCGGTGATCATGACGATCGCGGGCTCGGCTCCGCGCGAAAAGAGGTATCTTAGCAGCGCGAGACCATCCATTCCCGGCAAGCGCACGTCAACCAGGAGGCACGCTCCTCGGTCGTACCTCTGCTCCTTCTCCAGGAAGTCTTCTGCGCTGCCATAGCCGCGCGCTGGCAAGCCGGCACTCTCGAGAAGAAGCAGGAGGGCGTCCCGCATCGCGAGATCATCCTCGACGACGTGAACCACATGTTCACCGAGCATCGACACGCATCCGATCGCAGGGCAAGCGGAAGGCGAAATGCGCTCCTTTCGCGCTCGTGCGCTCACACCAAAGCCTGCCGCCATGCGCTTCCACGATCTGCCGGCTCAGCAGCAGCCCCAGTCCCATTCCGCGAGGTTTGCTGGTCGTGAACGGCTCGAACAGGCGCCCGGCGATCTCGTCGGCGACGCCCGGCCCGTTGTCCTCGACAACTACGCAAATCTCCCCGTTCGATTGGCTTATGCGGACCTTGACTTGCTTTTCCCCCGAGGTGCGCTCAGCGGCCGCCTCGATGCCGTTGCGGACGAGATTTACCAGAATTTGCTCAACCTGCACGCGATCGGCCAGGATCGCCGTCTCGGATTGGGCCTCGACCCGGATTTCCACCCCATGCACCCGAGCCTCGTCTACGAGCGCGCGCGCCACGCCGCGGGCCGCATCCCCGAGAACGAGTGGAGCGAGCTGTGGCTTGCCGTTCGTGAGGAAGCTGCGCAGGCGCTCCACGATATCGCCGGCGCGCAGCGCTTCCGATTCGATCTTGGCGAGCGTTTGCGTCAACAGCCCATTCGCTTGGGGGCCGGAGCTCGGTAGGCGCCGGCAAGCGTGCGCATAGGTTGCAAGCGTCGCGAGCGGCTGACTAATCTCGTGAACGATGGCGCTTCCGAGCGCACCGGCCGTCGCGAGTCTCGTCATGCGGCCGAGCTCGGCCTGTTGCTGCCGCAATTTCAGTTCGGCGGCTTGACGCTCCATGACCACCGCGCCGAGCACCAGGCCGGCCACCGCGACCACGATCGAAAAGATTTGGAATTCAAGAAAATATGACGCCGGATAGCCGAGCAGGGTGATGAGTGCAACGAGCGCCAGTTGCTCGATGAGGATTGCCATGGCGCACCAAGGCAAGCCGTGGCGAACACCAATCCAGATGACCGGCAAGAGCAGAAGATAAAAGAATTGATCCTCATCGGGAGGCGCCACCGCGAAGACGACCCAAAGCGCGAGAGCGAGGCCGAGCGTGAAAGTTCCCAGGTCGACAAGACGCTCGCGCGCCGGGAGTTCCTGCCATCGCTCCCACGCAACGGGGGCGCTCATCAGAACCGGAAAGAGTGCCACGATGCCGGTTATGTCGCCGACCCAGAAATAGCGCACCGTGTCGGAGTAATCCTGGGCAGGAACAACTCCCATCAGAACAAGCGCCCCCCCGGCCGTACAGGCGATCGCAAGAACTCCGATCGCAATGATGCCCAAGAAGCAGCTGACGTCGCGCACGCTTCGCAAACCTGCGTCGGGGCGGGTGAAGGCTCGAAGCAGCAGGGCAACCCCGGTGTAACCGGCCGCGATGATCCCGTCCAAGACAAGAGCCGGCATCACCCAGATGGAGACGGCTCCATTCAGTAGATCTCCGAGAACGGCCGCAACGAATAGCGCGGGCGCGAAGCGAAAGCCCTTGATGAGAAGGAACGCCAAGCTGCTGGCCGGCGGCGGATTCCATAGTGTAAAGCCGATTTTCGGCAGCGCTTGCAAAAGGCTGATGCGGTCGAGAAAAACGTAAGCCGCGACATAGACGCAAAGCACCACGAGCGAATTCGGCTCGCCCCATGCCTTCGCCTTTTTTTCATTCATTGCCCGACGCTCCGGTTGCCGGCGAGCTAGTCAATTCACTCGTGGGTAATGGCAGCAAGTGCCAAGGCGGATGGCAAAACGCAAGCGGGTCACGGGTCGATCTTGGAGGTAGGTAGAAGTACCCATAGACGCGGTTTCCACTCCTCAAATACATGAATTGTCGCCTGCAGCTGAAAGGAGGCCCGTTCGCCCGCAGCTCTACGCTCGCTGCGATTGGTGACTGGCCTGATCCATCGAGAACGTCTTGCGCAAATGTGGTTCGGGAAGCGGACAAAGCTGAAGAACGACTTGACGTTGATCGCCAACAGGTGGCTCGCGACCCACGACATGGAGCCTTGGGTCCTGCCAAGTTTGTGGTGCTACAGCTCGGGTGATTACGTCGCCTACAAGATGGATGGATCGATCCTTGGCGATCGTTTCTTGTTTTCGGGCCCCCACTATACGTCTCTGCGATTCATCTCTCTGGAAGATTGGTCAAAGAACACAACGATTACCGTCACGCAGTCTGATACCGGTCTCTGCACGGCTGACAGGTGATCGACCTCGAACATCGTCGCGCATCTTGGCTTGAGGCCTCCAAGATGTTCCGGACCAGAAAAAGAGTGCCACAGCCTTTGCCACAGATCGAAGGTGCACGCAGAATGGACAAAGACAAGGCGATGGCTCTGTGGCACGCGCGCAACGCGGTGGTGCGCGCCTTGCGCGAAGTTGAAGCCGCGCATTTCGAGGTTGAGAGCGTTGGGTATTCGGCTGCTTTTTTCTGTAGGATCAAAACTGATTTGGGGATGTTGGCGGGGCGCCTTCACGGTTCAGCGCATAAGGAATGGCATGGGCGGAAGGACGGCGCGCTAGGCGGGTCCGGCGCTACGTCAATGACGCCACTCTCTGATCGCAAAGCCAAATCCAACCGACCCGATCGATAAGGCGCGCGTTTCTTGCTTCATCATCCCGCCACGAACAGGGCCTTACGGCAATGCCGCGGCGGGATCGTCGTCGGGCTAAAGCGCCGTCCGCCGGGCTCAGCCCTCGCCCTTCAGGTGCTTGTTGCACTCGCTGTAATAGCCGCCGCCCTTCATGATCCATTTCATATTGGCATTCCCGCCATTGGCCTTGTTGGCGTTGTACTGGTCAAGGCAAGTGTGCATCCGCTGCTTGCCCGCGGACTCGCTCGAATATTTCGGGGAGATCGCGGTGGGGAACACGGCGGCGCCGGCGGAAGTCGCGGCGCGTGGGACGATCGGCTTCAGCGGGTTGGCGATCGCTCCCGAGGACGGTGAGCTTGCGGAAGGCGTGGGCTTCGGCGTGGTTGCGGCAGGCGCCGCCGCCGGAGCGGTGGCCGCTGACGCGTCGCCCGCGCATTGCGTCTTTTGGAATTCATTCCACTTCATGCCGTTCAAGGTGCCGGCACCTTTCGCTGCCTTGTATTTGGCGCTGCATTCGCTTCGCGAGAGAGCCTCAGCGGGGCTGAACGAAAGAAAGCTCATTGAAAGCGCGCCCGCTGCGACGGCAGCGATCATTAGATGCTTTGTCATCACGGCAATCCTCCAATCTCGTTGGCCAGACCCACTCCCATGGATGAACGCATGGCCCCCGCCAGTGGTTCAAGGGCTTTTCAGCAGTTCATCCGTAGTCAGGTTAAGTCAGTTAGTCGGCAAGCGCTAGTGCTCAAGGTAAGAATGAAGAATTCGCTTTTATGCACGTGAAATGGAAGACGAATTTTATTTCTGAATTACGAGGATCGAGCCCCAGAATTGATGTCCAGGCTTTACTCTCCAGCTCCTCAGACGAAGCGAGCGCGGCTTCGCATGAGACCGAAAGCGCCGCTTCGCGCATGGCGGCGGGCGCGGCGGAGCGCCATATCACCCTCGGACCTTGTGGGAAGGCGAGGATCGGGGATAGCGATGAAGGCTGTCGTCATTCTGCTTACGCTTTGCCTTTCGCTTGCGGCGTGCAACATCCTCGACGGAGGGCGCGGGGCGCTCGCGCAAAATTGGGGAAGCACGAGCGCTTGCGGTCGATGCTGAGAGCAAGGCCGGCGCGGCGGCGTTGTGCGGGCGGCGTCGCCGCCTTGAGCCGCTCACGTTTCCCGTCGCGGCGCTCGCGGCGTGCGCCTTCGGCATGTGTTCTCGCGAAGGCATAAATGCCTTTTTGTGATGATCCCGGCGGCCATGCCGGTTTGCCCTTCCGCCCGCACGAGGGATGATACGCTGAGCGCCTCTTCCCGGGGCCGAACGAGGCCGCCATGACGACGAAGGTCAGCCGCACCCTGCTCACGCTTCTTGGCGTCTTTGCCTATCTCGGGCTTGCCATCCTCGGCGAGGGCGGCATCCATCATTTCTTCTCGCATCCGCCTTTGTGGGCGACGTCGCTCGTGCTCTTGGGGCTCTCGGCCGCGGCGCTCATCACCGAAGGCAACCTCAGTCCGGGCGAGCGCGAGGATCGCGGCAACCGGTGGGTGATCGCGGCTTTGGGCGTGCTCGGAATTCTCGCGGGCTTCCTTCCCGCCTACACGGATCGGAAAGGCTTTGCGGTGCTCGACGGCGATGGGATCCGCTGGCTCGGCGTCCTGCTCTTCGCCGGCGGCGGCGCCTTGCGCATTTGGCCCGTCTTCGTGCTCGGGCGCCGCTTCAGCGGCCTGGTCGCGATCCAGCCGGGGCATCGGCTCGTGACCGATGGCGTCTATGGCGTCATCCGCCACCCGAGCTATCTCGGGCTGCTGATAAGCTCACTCGGCTGGGCGTTGGTTTTCCGCTCGGCCGTGGGCGTCGTCCTCGCGGCGCTCATGATACCGCCGCTCCTGGCGCGCATCCGCGCCGAGGAAAAGCTGCTGCGTTCACATTTCGGCGTGGAGTATGAGATCTATTCATCGCACACGGCGCGGCTCGTTCCCGGCGTCTTTTGAGCGCGAGCTCGCGAAGATGGCGCGACTTTGCGAGGGCGTGTACTCGTAAAACCTACGATGTCCGCTTTTAGGCGGGGGCGGACATGCGCCGATCGATTACGCCGGGTCATCCCCCGGTAGGCGTGCCCGGCGGCGTCGCGGACGACATACGCCTGCGTTTCAATAATGCGATCGCCGGCGACGCCTTCAGGCAACTCCCGCACCAATACTTTGCCAAGGAGATAGCGGGCGAGAGAGACCGCATCAATTGGCAGCTCCGAGCGAGCGAGCGGCAGATGGCCTTCCATGCGGTGGCCAGGTTTTAGGGCATCCGCTCGACCCATTGCGCACGCGAGGCCCCCGGCTCGAACGGGTCGCCGAAATACTGGGTCTCTCGGGCCACCTTCCCGTCGAGGAACTCCATGATGCTCACGGTGTAAGACGGCCGCCCGTCATAGGTTAGGACAAATTCAGTGACCCAGAGGTCGCCCGCGCCGATTATTCGCCGCACTGTGAAGCGTTTCCGGTTCGGCTGCGCGACGCGAGACGACTGAATCTTCCGCCGCCCGCGGATG
This sequence comes from Beijerinckiaceae bacterium, assembly GCA_035949255.1. Lineage (GTDB taxonomy): Bacteria > Pseudomonadota > Alphaproteobacteria > Rhizobiales > Beijerinckiaceae > GAS188. The sequence goes on from DASZIL010000175.1 coordinate 9,102, forward strand.
CGCTCGCCCGATTGCGGATATTCGAGCACCGCGTCCTCTCGGTAAATCTGGTGCTCGTCCTCGAAGTCGTTCGCATCGGAGGCGGCCCAGTGGCGATCCAGAGCCGCTCGAATCTCTCGGTCTCCCATATCAAATCTCCTTGACCATCGCCGTCGATGTTGAGCCGTTGTATCACGCGCTTCCAGATGGGGCAGGAGGGCCAGTCCCGGCGCGAAGGCAGAGTGGTCGAGGCGGTACGCTCGACGACTTCGTCTTTCGTAGCCGGCTCGATCATGCCGATCACATCAGCACGCGGCAGTACGCCCCGCTCGTCGACGAGCGGGCGACTGGGATCGAACTGCCTCGGGAGGACTACGGGACACATTCGCTACGCCGAACCAAGGCGTCGATCATCTACAGACGGATAGGCAACCTGCGCGCGGTGCATATCCTGCTTGGCCACACGAAGAACGAAAGCACGGTTCGCTATCTCGGGGTCGACGTCGAGGATGCGCTCGCCTCTGAGGGCACAGAAGTTTAGGCCGCCCCGACTATTGGCCGCCTGACTGAACCTTCTTCACATAGGCGTCGACCGCATTGATGACCTTCACGTCTGGATGGGCCTTGCAGTAGACGATGACTTCATGGATACCCTGCTTTGTGCGGTCGACGTTGATCGAGTGCCGTTTCAAGTGCCCGTTCCACCAGCCGCTGTACCAGACGCCGAGGAAATCAGCATCCTCCTGATAGGTATTGGCGAGCTGTGCGCAGGTCAGCGCCCGCACGTTGAGATAGCCTTTCGCATCGGCGTAGGTTTTAAGTTCGACCTGCGCCTTTGACGCCGAAGCCGAAGCAATAAGCGTCGCCGCCGCGAGGAGCGCTACGCGCAAATCCATCCGGCCAAGCGCCCCGAAGATTTCGCCCCGATGTGTTGTGTTTGAGTTGTACATTGCTTCTCTCTTGTCGTGATTCAAAATATTCGTGTCCGACGGGCCGGCGACGTTTCCCTTGGAACAGGATCACGCGCCGATGGAATCGGCTATTTCTCGTCTTCGACCTTGATGCCGGCTTCCTTCCGCATCTGCTTGATGTTGATGTCCATCGCTTTGATGACCTTCACGTCCGGATGGGCCTTGCAATAGACAATCACGCGATGCTCCATCTCCTTGGCACGATCGACCTTCAGCTTGCTGTAGTTCGCCAAGCCGTTGTACCAGCCGCTGTACCAGACGGTCAGGAAGTCGGCGTCTTCCTGGAAGGTGCCGGCCAATTGCGCGCAGGTCAGCTTCTGGACATCAAGGTTGCCGCTGGCGTCCTCGTAGGTCTTCAATTCGACCTGCGCCTGCGCGACGCTTGCGCCTAGCATCGTCATCGCGCAAAGCGGGATTGCGAACTTCATCGTGAAACTCCAAGGTTGGGGCGACCGCGTTGGTGCATGACACACAACGGGGGCGCCGGGTCTTGATCCAGATCAAGAGCTACCCACGGCACGGATGGGAAAAACCCGATTTGCGGTGCCAAGCGTCGTCGATGTCCGAGAAGGGCCAATAGGAAGCATCACCGCGCCGTCGTGCGCGGTGATCCTTGCGCCGGGTTCCGGGGAAGATCACGGCTAGGGAGACCGCTTCGTTTGTGGGGTTTTCCAAAGCGACCGGAAATAGTCAACCAGCGATTGCGACCATACAATAAGGCATACGATAGCCGCCAACACCAACGTCGCGACCATCATCTGAATAAGCACGAAACTGGGCTCGTCTGGACTTACGAACAAACTTGCAACGGCGCCGCCAGCACCTAGGAGCAAGTCAGCGGGCCATGTGAGCCAATCGAGCATGACAGTCTCCCGGGCAACATTTTATGTTCGAGCCGACATGGACGATTTTGCGGTGTCTCGCGTTGATCTTCGTCAAATGTACTCGTGCGGGCGTCGGCTCCAGCTAAGAGCGTGATCTTTGAAAAATGGAAACCATTTTTCCAAAACGACTATGCTTCACCAATAACTTAGATCATGACGAGATTCCACTTATGAACAACTGCTCCAAGCGGCCGCTCGCCGCCTGAATGGACGACGAAGGAGCGCGCTTCTCAGTACATCGAAGAAGCCGCGAAGAAATCTCTCGCTTCACCCTGATAAATTCGTGCAAGACCTGGATAGGCGTTTCGAGCCTCGCATTGCCGGATTCTTGATCGATTTCCCTTGATGGGAATTTCGGCGCGTCCTATCTCGATTTCACGGGCCTGCGATGACGCTTCGACGGATCGGAATTCGGGCGCAGCTTTGTAAAAGCGTCGGCACGCTCGATCACCGATCGAAGAGGCCTGCATTCGGGCCTTCACCGACAATGAATATTGTCGGTGCCGCAAGAACTTGGGCTCAAGGCTTCAGGGCCCGAACCGCAAACCATCATAAGACTGCCAAGCCGGGAGGTTCGCGATGAATTTTCGTCCACTGCACGATCGCGTCGTTCTCCGTCGTGTCGAAAGCGAGGAGAAAACAAAGGGCGGCATCATCATTCCCGATGCGGCCAGGGAGAAACCGCAAGAAGGTGAGATCATCGCCGTCGGTCCAGGAGGGCGCGACGAGAGCGGCAAGCTCGTGCCGCTCGACGTGCGCGTCGGTGACAGGGTGCTGTTTGGCAAATGGTCCGGCACGGAGGTCAAGCTCGACGGCGAGGAGCTGCTCATCATGAAGGAGGCGGACCTCATGGGGGTTCTCGAGGCCGGTGACGCCAAGAGAAAAGCCGCCTGATCAACGTGCGCGGGAGGAGGTTTCGCATCAAGGAGTAGCAAAATGGCCAGCAAGGAAGTCAAGTTTTCCACCGAGGCGCGCGAGCGGATGCTGGGCGGCATCGATATTCTGGCAAACGCCGTGCGGGTGACGCTCGGTCCAAAGGGCCGCAACGTCGTTCTCGACAGATCCTTCGGCGCCCCGCGCGTCACCAAGGACGGCGTCACGGTGGCGAAGGAGATCGAGCTCGAGGACAAGTTCGAGAACATGGGCGCGCAGATGGTGCGCGAGGTCGCGACGAAGACGAGCGATCAGGCGGGCGATGGAACGACGACCGCCACCGTGCTCGCACATGCCATCGTCAAGGAAGGCGCAAAATCGGTCGCCGCCGGCATGAATCCGATGGACCTCAAGCGCGGCATCGCCATGGCCGTCGAGGCGATCGTGAACGACCTCAAGAAAAACGCCCGCAAGGTTACGAGAAACGACGAGATCGCGCAGGTCGCAACCGTCTCGGCCAATGGCGATCCCGAGATCGGCAAATTCCTCGCCGAGGCGATGCAGAAGGTCGGCAACGAGGGCGTCATCACGGTCGAGGAGGCGAAGAGCCTCGCGACCGAGCTCGAGGTGGTCGAGGGCATGCAATTCGACCGCGGCTACATCTCGCCTTACTTCGTCACCGACGCGGAGAGGATGCGGGCCGAGTTCGAGGATCCCTTCATCTTGATCCATGAGAAGAAGCTTTCCTCGCTGCAGAGTCTGCTCCCCTTGCTCGAGGCGGTGGTGCAGTCAGGCAAGCCCTTGATCGTGCTCGCCGAGGATGTTGAAGGCGAGGCGCTCGCGACACTCGTCGTCAACAAATTGCGCGGCGGGCTCAAGGTGGCAGCCGTCAAGGCACCAGGCTTCGGTGACCGCCGAAAAGCCATGCTCGAGGACATCGCCATCCTCACCGGCGGCACTGCGATCGCCGAGGACCTCGGCATCAAGCTCGAGAATGTGACGCTCGCGATGCTCGGCCGCGCCAAGAAGGTCGTCATCGAGAAGGAGAACACCACGATCGTCGGCGGGGCCGGCGCGAAGAAGGATATCAGCGCGCGCATCCAGCAGATCAAGACGCAAATCGAGGAGACGACCTCCGATTATGATCGCGAGAAGCTGGAAGAACGGCTGGCCAAGCTTTCCGGCGGGGTCGCCGTCATCAGGGTCGGCGGCGCGACCGAGGTTGAGGTGAAAGAGCGCAAGGATCGCGTCGACGACGCGACGCATGCGACCAAGGCCGCGGTCGAGGAAGGGATTTTGCCGGGCGGCGGCGTGGCTCTCTTGCGTTCGGCCAAAGCGCTTCAGCGTCTCGTTCCGCAAAACGACGATCAGAAGACGGGGATCGAGATCGTCCGGCGCGCTCTTCAGGCGCCCGTTCGTCAGATCGCCGTGAATGCCGGCGAGGACGGCTCGCTGATCGTCGGCAAGGTCCAGGAGAAGGGGGATTACGCCTTCGGCTTCGATGCCCAAACCGGCGATTACGGCGATATGTTCAAGAAAGGCATCATCGATCCGGCGAAAGTGGTGCGCACGGCGCTTCAGGATGCGGCGTCGATCGCCGGCCTCCTCATCACGACCGAGGCCATGGTCGCGGAGCTTCCGAAGAAGCAAGCTCCGGCGATGCCTTCGCCAGGGGCGGGCATGGATTATTGAGTTCCGACGGGCGTCCGGCGCGAAGGTGAAAGGGGCGGGTTTCCCGCCCCTTTTTCCTGTCAAGCAATGCGCGCTCTCGCAGACCTCGCCGCCGCGGCCGAGGGAGAAGGCCGCGCATCCCAATCAGTTCTTGCGGATGATGATCACATAACGCGCGAAGGATTTCCCCTTGTTTTCGAATATGTTTGGGGAAAGCACGTCGAAATCGAGGCAATCGCCTTTCCTGAGCACATAGCTTTCGTCACCGGTCTTGAGATGAAGTGTGCCCGCGAGCATCAACAGCTGTTGCCGATAGGCATTTGCCGTCCAGGCTCGATAAGGCACCTTCTGTCCGGGCGGCAGAGCAATCAAGGCGATCTCGAGGCCGCTCGAGGCCGCGGGCGGCGACACTTGGCGGCGCCAATAGCCGGTCTTCGGATCTCGCCAGACGGGCTGGTCGCGAAACCGCGACAGCGGCTCGGAGCGTGTGTCGGCGGCTTCGATCAAGGAGCTCAGCCTCACGCCAAGCCCCGCGCAAAGCCTCCCGAGGAGGGCGGCGGTGGCGCTGCTCTGCGCCTTCTCCACGCGCGCGATCATGGCCTTGCTTACGCCGGACCGATCGGCGAGCGCGCCGAGGCTCAAGCCCTGGTGTTCGCGCAGGAGGCGCAACCGCGCGCCCAGCTCACGGTCGAAGAGCTTGTCCGTCATGTTCGTTTAATTTACCATACGACCGACGACTATATTAGACAGCAGCATCGACCCGCCGATCATGCAGGCTCTTCCCGGCCATAATCAAGGGCCGCCTTTGGATGATGAATTGCCGGAGTGGCAGGTCGGCGATCTGTTCGTCCGCTTCTGCTGGCGAAGGGCGCACAAGGCCGCGTGGAAAGTCTCGCGCGACATCGCGCTTTATCGGCTCGAGCGCGCCGAGAGGGTTGGCCTCACTTATGAGGAGTACACGCTCGAAATCCTCGAACGGGGCCGCAATCTGCAGCCCGAGGATCGCGAGCGCATCGAGGCGATCAAGCGAGCCCGCGATTTGCCGTGAACGGCAGGCGGCCGGCTCAGCTGGAGCGCGTCGCGAGCCAATGCTCGATGCGGCGCATGGCCTCTTCGACATCTTCGCTCTTGCGCGCGTAGCAGAGGCGGAAATAGCCCTCTCCGCCGGGACCGAAGGCGGTGCCGGGAGCGACGCCGACATTCGCCTCATCGACAAGAGCGAGCGCCGCCCGGCGCACATCCTCAACGCCTAAGACCCGAAAGAAAGCGTAGAAGGCCCCCTCGGGAGCCGCGAGCTCGATGCGGTTCGTCCGACGCGCGCTTTCGAGGACGATCTCACGTCCGCGCTTCGCGATCTCGATCTGGCGCGCGATGAAGGGCTCGCCCTCTTCGAGTGCCGTGACGGCGGCGCGCTGCACGAAAGTGGCGACGCCAGAGGTCGAATATTGGACGAGATTCTCGATCGTGGCGCCAAGCGCCGCCGGGGCCTCGAGCCAGCCGACGCGCCATCCCGTCATGGCCCAATTCTTGGAGAAGGTCTGCGCATAGAGAACGCGCTCTTCGCCACCCGCGTAATCATGAAAGGAGGGTGCGCGGGCCTCACCGCCGTAGACGAAGCGCCCGTAGATTTCATCGGCGACGATCCAAAGGTCATGCCGGCGCGCGAGCTTGAGGACGGCTTCGAGCTCGGCTCCCGTCGCGGTCCAGCCCGTGGGGTTCGAGGGGGAGTTGATGACGATCACCCGCGTTCGCGGCGTGATCGCCGCGGCGAGACGATCGAGGTCGAGATGCCAGCGACCTTGCTCGAGGTGCATGGGCAAGAGCACGGGCTTGGCCCCGCTCACCGTCAGGGCGCCGAGGAAATTCGGCCAGGCGGGGGTCGGCACGATCACTTCGTCTTCGGGCCCCGACGCGATGCGCATGGCGATCTGGATCGCGTGCATGCCTCCGATCGTGACGAAGAAGCGCTCAGCCGCGAGCGGCTTGCCGTAAAGGCGGCTCATATACGCGGCGATGGCGTTGCGAAGCTCGGGAATTCCCCGTTGCAAGGTATAGAAAGTCTCTCCCGCCGCGAGGGAGCGAGCGGCGGCGTCGCTGATGAAAGAAGGCGTCGGCAGATCGCCTTCGCCCGCCCAGAGCGGAATGAGGCCCTTGCGGCCGAAGCCATGCTCGAAAACCTCGACTATGCCGCTGTCTGGCGCTTCCAGCGCCTCTCGGCGCAAGGGCGGTATTCCTGTTGGGGAGATCCTCGCAGCAACCGTCATGGCGACCTCATGCGGCCAAACGGCCGATTTTCGCTTTTCGGTACTGCCCGACCTAGTGGATCATCCCCAAAAAGGGAAATTAATTTTGGTTTGGGCCGCTCCGAGCGGCCGCAGACCTCTCCTTTAGCGCCTTTCCTTCAAGAGATCGCGGATTTCGGTAAGCAGCACGACATCGGCGGGCGGCGCCTTGGGCGCCTTGGCTTCGGTGGACGCCGTGAGGTGCGCCTTCATTCGGTTCATCGCTTGAATGACGAGGAAAAGAACGAAGGCAACGATGAAGAAATTCACCACATAGGTGAGGAACTGGCCCCAGCCGAGGACGGCTCCGGTCTTCTTCGCGTCGGCATAGGCAAGGCCATATTGCACCTTGCTCGAAAGCGGAAGGTAATAATTGGTGAAGTCGAGGCCCCCCGTGATGGCGCCGACGATCGGCATAATCACATCGCCGACGAGCGAATCGACGATCTTACCGAAAGCCGCGCCGATGATGACGGCGACCGCAAGATCGACGACATTGCCTTTCATCGCGAATTCGCGAAATTCCTTGAGCATGCTCTCGTCCTCCATCCCCTTGCGCCGGTTTGCTCAGCCGGAGCCCGTTGTGCCGGCCACTCGGCGAATCGCAAAATCATAACGCATGATATGGCAGGGGCGAAGGCCGAGCCCGCGAGGGCAAGTGGGACAAGGGCAAGTGGGAGAGGTGCAAACGCAGGCCTCGCGGCCGCGCCGAATAATGCTATATTGTTGTAAAGGGGAGCTTGGAGCCCGGCCATGAAAATATCGCTCATCCAGATGAATTCCATCAGCGACAAGCGCGCCAACCTCGCGCAGGCGAAGCAACTCATCGAGCGGGCGGTTGCCGAGGAACGTCCGGATTGGATGCTCCTGCCCGAGGTCTTCGATTGGATGGGCGGTTCGAGCGCGGAAAAACTCGCCATCGCAGAACCTGCGACCGGAGGCCCCGCTTACGAGACGCTGCGCGCGCTCGCGCGGGACAACCGCATCTGGGTGCACGGCGGCAGTTTCTTCGAGCGCGTGCCGGGCGAGAATCGCGCCTACAACACGACCGTCGTTTTCGATCGCGACGGGCGCGAGGCCGCGCGCTATCGCAAAATTCATATGTTCGACATCACCACGCCCGATGGCACGAAATACAAGGAATCGGCGACGATGAAGCCGGGGGAGGCGGTCGTCACCTATGATTGCGAGGGCGTCACGATCGGCTGCACCATCTGCTATGATTTGCGCTTCGCCGAGCTCTTCGCGGCGCTCGTGGAGCGTGGCGCGACGATCATCGCCTTGCCCGCCGCCTTCACCTTGCAGACCGGCAAGGATCATTGGGAAGTGCTCTTGCGCGCGCGTGCGATCGAGACGCAGACTTACGTGCTCGCCGCGGCGCAAACCGGCGCCTACGAGGCCAAGGGCAAGACGCTCCACAATTACGGGCACTCGATGGCGATCGATCCTTGGGGTCACGTGATCGCGCGCGCCTCGGACGGCGTCGGCATCGTCTCGACGAGGCTCGATCTTGCTCTGCCGGCGGCCGTGCGCTCCCGCATGCCCGTCGCCCAGCATCGCCGGCTCGGCCGCGCGGCCGACGGCATGGCGATCGCAGCGGAGTAGGGCGGGGTAGGCACGAGGGGGCAGGACGCGCGGTACGGCAAGCGCGCTTCGTTATCGTCCCATGCTCGATCAAGGAGCGCCGCGTATCCGGCGGGCACACGACGCGCGTTTGATCCGCCACGGTACGGCACGCTCTTCGAGGCAGGCGCTGGAAAATTCGTTTCTATACAAATGAAAAACATTTGACTTGAATCGCCGCTATGCGATGATCGGTCGGCCTTGAGAAGCGCGAGGCTGCCCCGATATTCGCCCATCCTGAGGAAGGTCGCGCGGAAGGGAGTTTCCAATGCGCGGATCGAAGACCGCCGCACATCTTCATGAGATGGTCAGGTCGAGCGCCTACACCACCGAAGAGTGGTGGAAGCCGACACAACCGCCCCGACAATTGTTGCCGGCCTTCGCCTATACCTCGGAGAGCTGGTTTCGGCGCGAGCGCGAGGAGCTCTTCGCCAAGACCTGGACCTTCGCCGGAATGGCGGAGGACGTGAGCGCCCCGGGCGATTACATCACGCTCGAGTGCGGCAACGCCGCGCTCGTCGTCCTGCGGGATCTGAATGGGCGGCTGAGAGCGTTTCACAATGTGTGCCGGCACCGAGGCGCGCGGCTCCTCGAAGGCTCCGGCAATATTCAGCGGGGCCTCATCTCCTGCTTTTATCACAAATGGACGTATAATCTGAAAGGCGAGCTGCAGCTCGCGAGCGTTCCTTATCAGCAGGAACTCTTCCCCTGCTTGGACAAGTCGCTCTACGGCCTGCATCACGCGAAGGTCGCGGCCTGGAAGGGCCTGTTGTTCGTGCATCCCGATCCGGACGCGATATCGCTCGAGGATTGGCTCGCGGAAATTCCGGAGAAGCTCGGGCCGTTCAAGCCGGCTCAGGAGCGCCTCCATGATCCCGAGGAGCTCGTCGAGGTTTCAGACATCGTTTATCGCGTGCGCGCCAATTGGAAGATCGTCACCGAGAATTTCATCGACGGCTACCATTTGCCGCTTCTGCACTCGGTGTCGCTCGGCGATGGCGATTTCATGCGTCAGAAATGGCGGCCTGCCGGTCGTCACCAAGCCTTCTACCGGCCGCTCAAGCCGGACATCGACAAGGACAGATCCTATGCGGATCCCGACGAGTCGATGCCCGTGATTGCAGGAATTCCCGCCGATTACGGATTTTCCTATCAATGGCTGTTCCCGAATGTCGCCCTCTCCCAAACGGCCTACACCTGGAGCACCTTCCAGGTAATCCCGGTGAGCGCGGGAGCGAGCCTCGTGCGCACGCGAGTGCGCGCGATGAAGCCGGAGGGCTCATCGAAAATGAACGTGGTCGATGCGGGAGAATTGCCCGCGCATATCGCAAGCGCGAAGGGCTTCAATCTCTCGGGCAGCCGGCTTCAAATCGGGCCCGTGCATGCGCTTGAATCGAACAACGTCATGCTCGAGGACATCTATGCCTGCGAGAAGGTGCAGGAGGGCATGGGCTCTTCGGCGTTTTCAGTCGGCCCCCTCTCGAAATGGGAGGCGCCTCTCACCTTCTTCCAGAGCCAGATCCTGGATTTCGTGCCGCTTCGCTGACCGAAGCCTCATCCGCGCGCGCGAGGGTCACATGGATGACCCTGCGCGCGTCATTGAGCGGCAGCTGAGAGGCGCGCTCGATGCGTGCGTTAATTTCCGCCATCGGCGATAGGTAGGGTCGTTGATAGCACAACTGGACTTCAAGCCGGTCTCGCGGGACGCGCAGGCGTCGGGAGAGTAGCTCAAGGAGCCGGCAGAATGGGTCCACGGTTGGTGCCGGCCGAGACGGCGAGGCCAACGGCGAGATTATTGGTGACCTGATAGTCGAAGCCGGCGCCGACGCTTCCCAGCACCTTTAGATTGGAAGGAGAACCGAAGAGATCATTGGCGCTGTCGGTCGCGCTCAGGTAGCCGGAGCGAACATCGGGCTTCGCGAAGGCGAAGCCGGCCGTGACATAGGGCAAGAGACGGCCCATGTCGTAACCGAGCTTCACATTGGTAGCGGCGAATTCATAGCCGCTGTAGGGGCCGTGCTTGAACACGCTCGGCGCAAAGCCGGTGCTCGCTTCGACGCCGATCACGAGATTATTGTCGAATTCCCGATTATAGCCGAGGAAAGCCGCGCCTCCGGCGCCATGCTTCACGCCCTTGCCCGAAAAGGCAAAAACCTCACTCCCGGCATAAAACCCCGTCCATGGGGATGTAGATTGCGGGTCCGCCGAACTCAACTGCGGCTGCATGGCGAACGTCGGAAGCTTGGTCGCGGTCGATGCCGTATCATCCGCCTTGGCAGGAAGGCAGAAGCCGCACAGCACGGCGAACGCAAGAAACGGCTTTACGGCCATTCGGGCCTCCTCGAATCTCGAACGCAACCCGCGACGCAACATAACCACCAGCAAACTGCGGCGTCAAAAGGGCCAGCCTGGCTCCTGGCTCTCACGAACTCGTGCGCCGGCTCCGGAAAGCCTTGGTCAGAACAGCCCCTCGATCGCGCCTTGCGCGTCGAGGCCGATCTTTTCGGACGCGGGATGGCGGGGCAGGCCCGGCATGGTCATGATGTCTCCGCAGATCATCACGACGAAGCCGGCGCCGGCCGACAAGCGCACTTCTCGCACAGGCACGACATGGCCGCTTGGCGCCCCGAGCAACGAGGCATCAGCCGCGAAGGAATATTGCGTCTTGGCGACGCAAATCGGGAGCTCCGAGAACCCCATCGCCTCGATCTCGGCAAGGCGCGCGGCCGCCTTGGGGTCGAGCGCGATGTCGGAGGCGCCGTAGATCTCGCGCGCGATGACGCGCATTTTCTCAGCGAGCGGCATGGCGTCGGGATAAAGCGGCTTGAAGGAAGCCTTGCCGCTGTCGGCGAGCGCGACCACGCGTTCGGCGAGCTTCACCGTGCCTTTTCCGCCCTCGGCCCAATGGCGGCATTGCACGGCCTCGACGTCGAATTCCTCCTTGCACAGCTTGGCGATGAGGTCGTGCTCCGCTTGTGTGTCGCTCGTGAAGTGATTGATGGCGATGATGGGCGGCACGCCGAATTTGCGCACATTGGTGACATGGCGTCCGAGATTGGCGAGACCCTTGCGCAAGGCCGCGAGGTCCTCGCGGCCAAGATCGGTCTTCTTCGCGCCGCCATGCATTTTGAGCGCTCGCGCCGTCGCCACGATGACGGCGGCGGCGGGCGAGAGCCCGGCGGTGCGGCATTTGATGTCGAAGAATTTCTCCGCGCCGAGATCGGCGCCGAACCCCGCCTCGGTCACGAGATAATCGCTCAAGCTCAGTGCCGCCTGCGTCGCCATCACCGAGTTGCAGCCATGGGCGATGTTGGCGAAAGGCCCGCCATGCACGAAAGCCGGCGTGCCCTCGAGCGTTTGCACCAGATTGGGCGCGAGTGCGTCCTTCAACAACACCGTCATGGCGCCGGGCGCTTGCAGATCGGCCGCGGTGATCGCCTTCTTGCCATGGGTTTGCGCGACGACCATGCGGGACAAGCGCTCTTGCAATTCCTCGAGGTTGCGCGAGAGGCAGAAGATCGCCATCACCTCCGAGGCGACGGTGATGTCGAAGCCGGCTTCGCGCGGCACGCCGTTCGCCGCCCCGCCGAGGCCGGAGACGATCTGGCGAAGCGAGCGATCATTCATGTCGAGCACGCGGCGCCAGGTGACGCGGCGCGGATCGACGTCGAGCTCATTGCCCCAATAGACGTGGTTGTCGATGAGCGCGGCGAGAAGGTTGTGCGCCGAGGTGATGGCGTGGAAATCCCCGGTGAAATGCAGGTTGATCTGCTCCATCGGCACGACTTGCGCATAGCCGCCGCCGGCGGCGCCCCCCTTCATGCCGAAGCAAGGGCCAAGCGAAGGCTCGCGCAGCGCGATCATGGCGCGCTTGCCGATCTTCCGAAGGCCGTCGCCGAGCCCGACCGTCGTCGTCGTCTTGCCTTCGCCGGCGGGCGTCGGATTGATGGCCGTGACGAGGATGAGCTTGCCGTTTTTCGTTTTCGCCTTGCGTCTCTCGGCCAGGAAGTCGAGCCCGACCTTGCCGATATGGCGTCCATGAGGCTCGAGCGCGCTTTCCGGGATTCCGGCGCGCTCGGCGATCGCGCTGATGGGTTGGAGCTTGGCGGCGCGGGCGATCTCGATATCTGACGGCACGGCGGAGTTCCTGCTGTTCGGGAGGGCTGGGTAAGGGAGCGCGGGGCAACGGAGGGTCGTCGGGGTCGATCACGGAGTTTGCGAGCCGCCCCGTTGGGGAAAGCTCGAAGCGTCATAGCGGTTTGCGCACAGCGAGGCAAAGCGTGGCGCTATCTCGCCGAGGGCGGCGGTTTCCGGGATTTGCCCAAGCGCAAGAGCATGCCGCTGCTCTCGCCCGCGTGACAAACCCCGCGCGCCGCTGTAAAGAACGGGCATGCGCGATCACGCCGCCAACTCCTTTGCTCGCTACTTTAGCTATCCGCACCGGCTGGCGGCCGAAGGGGTTTGCGCGATCTGAAGAGAGCTGCAAGAACCATCCGGAACCGCCAGCCCCCACTGGCGGTTTTTTTGTGCCGCCGGTTGCCCAATTCGAGGAGCCACGACCGTGTTGCGCACGACAGACGACCTTCGCATCCGCGAAATCAAGGAACTCAGCACACCCGCCGAGATCATGCGCGAATTTCCGCGCGGCGCGCGGGCGACCCGCACCGTGAGCGAGGCGCGAGCGGCCTTGCACGACATACTTCAAGGCAAGGACGATCGCCTGGCCGTCGTGATCGGCCCCTGCTCGGTCCATGATCCGGATGCGGGGATCGAATATGCGGAAAGGCTCGCCGTCATCCGCGAGCGCCTCCGCGACAGGCTCGAGATCATCATGCGCGTCTATTTCGAGAAGCCGCGCACCACCGTCGGCTGGAAGGGATTGATCAACGATCCCGACCTCGACAACAGCTTCAAGATCGACAAGGGCTTGCGGATCGCACGCCATCTGTTGACCCGGATCAACGAGCTCGGAGTTCCCGCAGGCTGCGAATTCCTCGACATGACGACCCCGCAATATATCGCCGACCTCGTTGGCTGGGGGGCCATCGGGGCGCGCACCACCGAAAGCCAAATTCACCGGGAAATGGCCTCCGGCCTCTCCTGTCCGGTCGGTTTCAAGAACGGCACGGACGGCAATGTGCGCATCGCCGTCGATGCGGTTCTCTCCGCCTCAAGGCTCCATCATTTCATGGCCGTCACCAAGGAGGGCCGATCGGCGATCGCCGCCACCACGGGCAATGGGGATTGCCACATCATCCTGCGCGGCGGGCGCGCCCCGAATTACGATGCCGAAAATGTCGACGCCGCCTACCGCGAGATCGAAAGCTCCGGCCTTCGCCCGGTGGTGATGATCGATGCGAGCCACGGCAATAGCCGCAAGAAGCCCGAAAACCAGCCCCTTGTCGTCGCCGATATCTGCCGACAGATCGAGGTGGGAGATCGACGCATCATCGGCGTCATGGTCGAGAGCCATCTCATCGGCGGCCGCCAGGAGCTCGTGCCCGGAAAGGCGTTGGTCCATGGGCAAAGCATCACCGACGGCTGCCTCGGGTGGGAGGAGAGCGTCGAGGTGCTTGAACGCCTGGCGGCTGCCGTGGAGACAAGGCGCGAAGGCTTCTCGGGCGCGTCCGGCCCCGGCGCTTCGCGGCAGCGCGAGGCTTGATCCGGGCAAATGAGCTCGTGGCGCCATGCGCCAAGAGGACACAGCGTGCCGAAGCCGGCCGAAGCGTGCCAAAGCTCAATGCGTTTCGATTTTCGCGACGAAGCTCTCGACCACGGGGAGGATCTTGCTGACGATGAGGCGCACGCCCTCCGCGTTCGGATGCAATCTGTCGGGCAGGGTCAAGGCCGTGTCGCCCGCAACCCCGTCGAGGAAGAAAGGGTAGAGAATCAGACCGTATTTGCCGGAAAGCTTCGGATAAATGGCATCGAATGCCTCGACATATTCGGCCCCGAGGTTTTGCGGCGCCTGCATGCCGCACAAAAGCACCGCGATGGCGCGCGCCTTCAGCGTGCCGATGATCTGATCAAGCGTTGCCTCGCAATGTTTGGGATCGAGCCCGCGCAACGCATCATTCGCGCCGAGCTCCAGGATGACGCCTTGCGTGTCTTTGGGCACGGACCAGTCGAGACGCGCGAGGCCGTCCTCCGCCGTGTCGCCGGAAACGCCCGCATTGACGATCGTAACCGCCTTGCCGCGCGCCGCGAGCTCGCGCTGCAGCATAACGGGAAAGCTCGCCTCGGCCGGAAGGCCAAAGCCAGCGGTGAGACTGTCGCCGAGCGCAACGAGGCGCAAAGGCCCCTGTGCCAGGGTGCGGGCGCTCAGCACCGGGAAAGAGGCCGCGGCGACAAGCAGGGTGCGGCGCGACAGGAGCGCGCCTTGGTTCCGCCGGAGTTCCCGGCCATCGCTCTTCCCCGCTCGCCCGTCCTGCGCGAGCGAGCCCGCGCCTGTCCCCCTCTCGGATCGCCTCATGTCTTCATCCATCATCAAGCTCGGCGGCGTTGATCTCAGCTTGGGACGTGGCGCCGCGCGCGTCCACATCCTGCGTGGCATTTCGCTCGAAGTAGGGCAGGGGGAGGCCGTGGGGCTGGTGGGACCCTCGGGTTCGGGCAAATCCTCTTTGTTGATGGCGGTCGCGGGGCTCGAACGGGTCGATTCCGGCACGGTCGAGATCGCGGGCCAAGACCTTGCCGGCCTCGATGAGGATGACCTTGCCGAGTTCCGCGGTCGAAACATCGGCATCGTCTTCCAATCCTTTCATCTCATCCCGACGATGACGGCGCTGCAGAATGTGGCGGTTCCGCTCGAGCTCGCGGGCCGCGAGGACGCTTTCGAGCGCGCCGCCGAGGAACTGCGCGCCGTCGGCCTCGGCAATCGCCTCTCCCATTACCCCGCCGAGCTCTCGGGGGGCGAGCAGCAGAGGGTCGCCGTGGCGCGCGCTCTCGCCCCGAACCCTTCGATCATTTGCGCCGATGAGCCGACCGGCAATCTCGATGAGGCGACCGGCGCCCAGATCGCGGACCTCATCTTCCGGCTGAGAAGCGAGCGTGGCACCACGCTCCTCCTCGTGACGCACGACCTGCCGCTTGCCGCGCGTTGCGATCGCATCGTGCGTTTGCGCTCGGGGAAGGTCGATGCCGCGCTCGCTGATCTTCCCAAGCGCGTCGGCGTCGCTTCGGAAGCCGTCTGAGACTTGCGATGATGGACGCGGTCGCTTCGCGGACGGACCTCGCGCAAACAGGGAGCGTCCGCGGCGCGCGCGGCATCATGCTCATCTCGCGTCTGGCTTGGCGCGATCTGAGCGCGGGGACACGTGGCTTCGGCGTCTTCCTCGCCTGCCTCGCCATCGGCACTTTTGCCATCGCCGGGGTCGGCTCTCTCGCGCGCGGGCTCGAGGAGGGGCTCGCGGCGCAAGGACGCGTGATCATCGGGGGGGATTTGTCGTTCGCCTTGTTGCAGCGCGAGGCCAATCCGCAAGAGCGCGCGGCCATCGAGAAGCTCGGCAAGACCGCGTCGATCGCGACCTTACGCGCCATGGCCCGCGCGCCGAGCGGAGACGCGGCCCTCGTCGAGATCAAGGCCGTCGGACCCGAATATCCAACACTTGGCAATCTGGAGACGGACGGGAGCGCCTCGATAGCCGAGCTGCTCGCGCCAAAGGATGGCGCTTATGGCGCGATCGTCGACCCGGCGCTCTTTGCAAGGCTTAATCTCGAGCCCGGCGCCGAGATGAGCATCGGCTCGGCGCGCGTCATCTTGAGGGCGAAGCTCGTCTCCGAGCCCGATACGCTCGCGACCGGCATCGGCTTTGGACCGAGGGTGATCCTTTCGAAGGAGGCGCTGCGCGCGAGCGGGCTCTTGCGTCCCGGGAGCCTCATGCGTTGGAGCTATCGCGTCCAGTTGCCGCAAGGACATAACGGCGATGATGAGCTCGAGGCGAAGGCGGCCGGCCTGAAGGCGCAATTTCCGCAATCGGGCTTCGATGTTCGCACGCGCATCAATGTCGCTCCTCAATTCGAGAAGAACATCCGCCGGTTCACGCAATTCCTGGCGCTTGCCGGTATCGTCGCGCTTCTCGTCGGCGGCGTGGGCGTGGCGAATTCGGTCGAGGCGTTCGTGGAGCGAAAGCGGCCGACCATCGCGATCCTGAAAAGCCTCGGCGCGAGCGCCACGCGCGCGGTCGCCATCATGCTTTGCGAGGTCGCCATTCTGGCGAGCCTCGGCATCCTCATCGGGCTTGTGGCGGGCGCGCTGCTGCCCTTCCTCATCCTGTGGCTTTTCGGGGAGCTTTTGCCGGCGCCTCTCGTGCCCGGTCCCTTTGCCGGCCCGCTCGCGCTCGCGGCACTCTTCGGCGCCCTGGTCGCCGGCGCCTTCTCGCTTTGGCCGCTCGGGCGCGCCCATGATGTGCCGGGCTCGCAATTGTTCCGTGAGCTCGTGGCGCCTCATCGCGGACGGCCGCGTGCCCGATACGGCGTCTCTGCCGCTCTCCTGGCGCTCGTGCTGATCGTTGCCGCGCTCGGCTTTGCCTGGGATCGGCTCATCGCGACGATCGCGGTGATCGCCTGTGCCGGCGCCTTCCTGCTGTTGCGCGTGGTGAGCGCGGGGGTGATGGTGCTCTTGCGCAAGATCAAGCCGCCGAAAAATCCGCTCGCCCGTCTCGCGCTCGCCAATCTGCATCGCCCAGGCGCCGCGACCCAGACGGTCATCATCTCGCTCGGGCTCGGCGTCACGCTGATCGTGGCGCTCGCCATGATCGATGCAACCGTCTCCGGCGAGCTGACGCGAAGCTTGCCCAAAAAAGCACCGAACTTCTATTTCCTCGACGTGCCGAGCCGTGACGCTGAAAATTTCTCCGCTCTCCTCGAAGCCGCAGCGCCCGGCGCGCGCGAGCAAAGCGTGCCGATGATGCGAGGGCGCATCGTCTCGCTCGCGGGCGTCGCGGCGGACAAGGTCAAAGCTCCCGAAGATGTCGCCTGGGTGCTCGAAGGGGATCGCGGCATCACCTTTTCGGCCGAGCTTCCGGAAGGGGCGAAGCTCGTCGGCGGAGAATGGTGGCCCGCCGATTATTCGGGCCCCCCGCTCGTCTCCTTTGAGCGCGACGTCGCGCGGGGGCTCAACCTCAAGCTCGGCGACATCATCGTCGTCAATGTGCTCGGTCGGGATATCGAAGCGCGCATCGCCAATCTGCGCAGCGTCGAATGGTCCTCGCTCGCGATCAATTTCGTGATGGTGTTTTCGCCGAACGCCTTCACCGGCGCTCCGTTCAATGATCTTGCGACCTTGCGGCTCGAGCATGGCGGCACGCCGCAAGAAGAGAGCGCTGTTGTGAAGGCCGTGGCGTCGAGCTTTCCCTCGGTCACCTCGTTGCGCGTCAAGGATGCGCTCGACACGGTGGATGGGCTGGTGCGCAAGCTTCTCTTCGCCATAAGGGGCGCGAGCGCGGTGTCGCTGGTCTCGGCCATCCTCGTCCTTGCGGGAGCGATCGCCGCCGGGCGTCGGCTTCGGCTCTACGATGCGATGGTCCTC
>DASZIL010000176.1:0-40190 GCA_035949255.1 Beijerinckiaceae bacterium
ACCAATCCCTCGCATACTCATATCTCGCAAGCTCACGCGAGATCTGACACCGGCGCGGCGCATTGTCTTGGCACATCAATGAATTGACATCCCCACATCTCGCGAGATGCAGGATTCTTGACTGTAATTCGAGGAGATCGCCCGAAACGAGAACAAGGTCGAGCACCACATCCGACACCTCGCCCCGCTCGCCTTCGTGTCGCCGCGCATCGTCGAAGCCATCGCTAACGGCGGCGCACCAACCGATCTCACCATCAGCAGCCTTGCCCGCGCGCTCCCGCACAGCTGGGCTGCACAGGAACACAAGTTCAGGATTACCTGACCCTCAAGCTTGTCGAGCAACCTATTCGGGACGGGCCAGTTCCGTCGCAGGCGCGGACCTTACGATCCGACCTCCTATGCGAACGTTTCCCCCCTGAGACCGTTAGGCTTCAAAGGGAGCAGCTCATGCCTATACACCGATCCCTATTTCCGAGCCTACTATCCCAAGCGGTCGGATGGTTGATTGCTATGCTCTTCCGGCGCCGTGGATTGATTTCGATGGGGAAGGCGCGCCCGAGCGTCAAGCCAACGCAACCTTCCGCTACAATATGAGTTAATTTGAAAGTGTAGACGGGAGGTCCGCAATGAGCGTTGCCGAAACGCTGCGCGACCATGCTTGGGCGGCATTACGCATGGTAGAACAGGCATCAGAGGAAAACCGAAGGTGTCTGGTTGCTCTTGCGCAGACCTAGTTCAAGCAGGCCGAGCAGGCCGCCATGGAACATCAACCAGCACCGGTGGGCGTTGGCTTTCCAATTCGACGGGAAAGGCCACACGATGACAGACGATCCACGTGAGGGTGCGAGGACGCTTGCTGCTCGTTATCGATCAACGGCGGCAGCCGCCCGGCGGCGCGCGGTTAAGTTGCAAAAACGGAAGCTCAACGAGGTTGCGGAAAAATACGAGACGCTCGCGCGATGCGTTGAGGACATGGTGGACCGCCCGCGTCCAAATCCCACTGACAAACAGAGCTGGTAGCAGGATAAGCCCCGCGTGAGGTCAGGCTCGAACGACCGTGATCCTCGGCCGCCAAGAGGATTGTCACATGCAGGGCGATATTTGATCCGGTTGACATACCGCCCAAGGCGCCACACAGGGAGAAGCAGCCGCCCCTGATTTCACTTGCTGAGCGTCATTCAACCGTGGCCGAACGCGATCATAGAGAGCCCGCGCTTCGTCGATGGAGACGCCGTCCTTCCGCATAAGCAGCTTCACCATCGGCTCGGCGAGGAGTTCATCGAGGGAGATTTCCGTTCGGAAAGCCATATCGCTCCTCCTTACCGCCAGCCCAGTTCCTCATAGAATGGGATTGCGAACCCATCGCGACAAGATTGCGATGATTGAGAGTCATGCGGGCCGCGCGCTGGGATTTGGGAAATGTCGAACATGACCGCCACTGGCGCAACCCGCTGAAGTTCGGCGTCGTCTGATCGATTGCAGGTCGCGATCCCAAATGATTAAGGCCGCCTCCATGGACGAACTCCCAGCTGAGCGGTAATCATCGACTGAGACTCGGCCAAGCTGCGCCGCGTAAAGCAGATCGCAAATTCGACGCCCGTTTGGCCGTCCCGTCAGGTGGCATGTGCGATTTCGCGCGTTGTATCGCCGCGGCGCCACGAACTTGGAGTCTGGGCAGCGTGCGATGAACTTCGCGCAGCGGCTCAAGCGCTGGAGAATTCCTTCGTTTTCGCCTATACGTCTTCTGCGCAGAAGAAACGAAACGGCGCGGAAGCGCCGGTGGATTGGCTCCAACGGATGGCCTCCATTCCTGGGCAAGATCGATCCACGAATCCGATGAGTTTGTGGTCAGGCCTTTGCCGACAAATGGATGCATTTGTCCAAGCCGGACCACGGGAGGATGGATCATGCCAGTGACGCACGAGCCCTGGCTCGTCGCGCTCTCGCTCCTCATCGCGATCCAAGGAGCCTATGTGGGGCTCAGCTTGGTGGTGCAGGTCGGCGAAGCCGTCGGCACAAGGCGCCGCTTCTTGCTGGCCGGGGCCGCGTTGTCGCTGGCGAGCGCCATCTGGGCCATGCATTTCGTCGGAATGCTGGCGGCGAGATTGCCCTTTCCGGTGGATTATCTCGTGCTTCCCACGCTTCTTTCGTTCCTGATCTGCGTGATCGTGGTCGGTGCCGCGGTGTTCGCCGCGAGCGCGGGGCCGCTGACGCCCATGCGTCTTGCCCTCTCCGCTTGGCTCATGGGAGGCGGCATCTTTACGATGCACTACATCGGAATGTCGGCCTTGCATGCGAGCGCCCATATGGCGCACGCGCTGGCCTATGTGATCGGAAGCCTCGTCGTCGCCATCGCGGCGTCGGGCCTCGCGCTTTGGCTCGCGGCCGGCCGGGGGGGCCGCCCGCCGCTCATTCTCTCGGCAACCGCTTTCGGCGTGGCGGTTTCGGGCATGCACTACACCGCCATGGCCGGACTGACGGTCATGCCGCGTGCCGATTCGATCCCGGACGCTCCTGCCCTATCGACGGGGTTCCTTGCGATCGTGGTTGCGCTCGTCGCATTCTGCGTCTCCGGACTGTTTCTGCTGATTGTCGCGCCGGATCGAAAAGGGGTGTCAGTCGGTATCACCCGCGACGTCGGCGTTCGGTCGGCGCGAACGCCTGCCGCAAGCCTTGCCGAGCCGACCGAAGCGCCTGCTCTTGATGCGGGGAGCGAAAACGAATGGGGGCAAGGCACTTATTCGCCTCTCGGCGGTGCCGGTTCCCCTCCCCGACGGGCGGCGCGTCGTCTTCCGGTCGAGCGCGACGGCATGACGAGTTTCGTTGCCGTCGACGATATCTTCGCGGTGCACGCCAACGCGCACTACACTTACCTCTTCGATGGGACGGCCAAGCTGTTTTGTCCACTGGCCATCGGCGTCGTCGAATCCCGGCTTGATCGGCATCGCTTCGTTCGGGTTCACCGCAGTCATATCGTCAATCTGGACCGGGTGATCGGAATCAAGCGCTCGGGAGACGGCGGGCTCGTGGAGCTCGCAAGCTCGACCCACTATGCAGTCCCGGTTGCGCGCAGCCGTGTGAGCTGGCTTAAATCGCGCATGGGGGCGAAGCCGCACAGTCTCGTTTCGTAGTGTGCGTCAACAGGCCCTCCGACCATTATTTTTTGCATCGCAAAAACTAACCTGACGAAGGGCGACGACAGAGGGGCTGAGCAGCTTCATCTCCCATCGCGCCAAAGACGCTAGCGCATCTCGTGCAGATTCGCCGTGTTTCGTGCGCGCCAACCTCCCATGGTGCATGAACTGTTGTTGCCGCAGTGCACAGACAGCCAAAATGCCTGATACATCGCAAAGGGCGTCGGTCCTCTACTGGTTCAAGCGTCGATGATGCCCGTGGCTGGAGCGAGGCGCCCTGGGAGGAATGCTCATGATTCCTGGTTCCTTCGCCTATCATCGCCCGAAATCCCTCGAGGACGCGGTCCATTTGCTCGCCGATCTGGGCGAGGAGGCGCGTGCCCTCGCTGGAGGACATAGTCTCATCCCGATGATGAAGCTCAGGCTGGCGGCGCCTGAGCATCTCGTCGACCTCGCGGGCATCGGCGACCTGAAGGGCGTCCGTGAGGAAGGCGGCGACATCGTCATCGGTGCCATGACGACCCAACATGAATTGGTGCACTCGGCGCTGCTCGGCACGAAGATCCCGATCCTGAGCGAAGCGTCGCTTCTGATCGCGGACCCGCAGGTGCGCTATATGGGCACGATCGGCGGCAATGTCGCCAATGGCGATCCCGGCAACGACATGCCGGCCGTGATGCTTTGTCTCGGGGCGACCTACCACGTCGTCGGCAAGGGCGGAGAGCGCCGCGTTGCGGCGCGGGAATTCTACGAAGGTGCCTATTTCACGGCGCTGGAGCCCGGCGAGATCCTCACTTCCATCCGCATATCCGTGCCCGCGGCCGGACACGGATATGCCTATGAGAAGCTCAAGCGAAAGATCGGGGATTATGCGACCGCCGCCGCTGCCGTGGTGCTGACGATGAACGCGGACAAGGTCGCGAGCTGCTCGATCGGCCTCACCAATGTGGCCGAGACGCCGCTCCTTGCCGAAGAGGCGGCGAAGATCCTCACCGGCTCGAGCCTCGACGCCGCGGCCGTGAAGAAGGCGGTCGCCGCCGCTGAAGCCATCACGTCGCCCGCTTCCGATAATCGCGGACCTGCCCGTTATCGCACCAAGATGGCCGGCGTGATGCTTGCCCGCGCGCTCTCCCGTGCGCGACTGCGCGCCCGCGCCTGATCCCGAGGAGAGGCCGATGGCCAAATTGCAAATCTCGATGACCGTGAACGGCAAGCCCGTCGAGGCGCTGACGGAGCCGCGCACCCTGCTCATCCATTTCCTGCGCGAAGAGCTGAACCTGACCGGACCGCATATCGGATGCGACACCACGCATTGCGGCGCCTGCACGGTCGATCTCGACAATAAATCGGTGAAGTCTTGTACCCTTTTCGCGGTGCAGGCGAACGGTGCCGAAATCCGCACCATCGAAGGCATGGCTGCGGCCGACGGCACGCTGCACGCACTGCAGGAAGGTTTTCGCGAGATGCACGGCCTGCAATGCGGCTTCTGCACGCCCGGCATGATCATGCGCGCCTACCGCCTGCTGCAGGAGAATCCGAGCCCGACCGATGATGAGATCCGTTTCGGCATCTCGGGAAATCTGTGCCGCTGCACCGGATATCAGAACATCGTGAAGGCCATTCAATACGCCGCCGCCAAGCTCGCCGGCGTGCCGATCCAGGAGGCCGCGGAATGAACGACCAGACCCCCACCTCACTCGAGCGCGCCGAACGCCTCCAGGGCATGGGCTGCAAGAGGAAGCGTGTCGAGGACATTCGCTTCGTCCAAGGCAAGGGCAGCTATGTCGATGATCTGAAGCTGCCCGGCATGCTCTACGGTGACTTTGCGCGTACGCCTCATGCGCATGCCCGCATCAAATCAATCGATACCTCCAAGGCCAAGGCCGTGCCGGGCGTGCTCGCCGTGCTCACGGCAGCCGACCTCAAGCCGCTCAACCTGCATTACATGCCGACGCTCGCGGGAGACGTGCAGGCGGTGCTCGCGGAGGAAAAGGTTCTGTTTCAGAACCAGGAGGTCGCCTTCGTCGTCGCGGAGCAGCGTTACGTCGCTGCCGATGGAGCCGATCTCGTCGAGGTCGAATATGAGGCCCTGCCCGTCGTCATCGATCCTTTCAAGGCGATGGCACCGGATGCTCCGGTGCTGCGCGAGGACCTCAAGGATAAGATGCAAGGGGCGCATGGCCAGCGCAAGCACCACAATCACATATTCACCTGGGAGATGGGCGACCGGGAAGCGACCAACACGGCCTTCAAGAAGGCCGATGTGACGATCAACCAGTTGATCTCCTATCAGCGCGTGCATCCTTCCCCGCTCGAAACCTGCCAATGCGTCGCCTCCTTCGACAAGGTCAAGGGCGAGCTGACGCTCTGGGGGACATTCCAAGCACCCCATGTCATCCGCACGGTCGCCTCGTTGATCTCCAAGATTCCGGAGCACAAAATCCATGTGATTTCGCCCGATATCGGCGGGGGCTTCGGCAACAAGGTCGGCGCCTACTCGGGTTACATCTGCGCCATCGTCGCCTCGATCGTCACCGGGCGGCCGGTGAAATGGGTCGAGGACCGCATCGAGAATCTGTCGACCACGGCCTTCGCGCGCGACTACCACATGACCACCGAGATCGCCGCGACGAAAGACGGCAAAGTGCTGGGGTTGCGCGTCCATACGATCGCCGACCATGGCGCTTTCGATGCTTGCGCCGACCCGAGCAAATGGCCGGCCGGTTTCTTCAACATCGTCACGGGCTCCTATGATTTTCCGGTCGCCCATGTCGAGGTCGATGGCGTCTATACCAACAAGGCGCCCGGAGGTGTCGCTTATCGCTGCTCCTTCCGCGTCACGGAGGCAGCTTATTGCATCGAGCGCGCCATGGACATCATGGCGCAGAAGCTCGGCATGGATCCGGCCGAGTTCCGGATGAAGAACCTGATCCGGCGCGAGCAGTTTCCCTACACCTCCGCGCTGGGCTGGGAATATGATTCCGGCGACTATCACACGGCGCTGCGCAAGGCCATGGATACGGTCGGCTACGCCAAGCTGCGCGAGGAGCAAATAGCCAAGCGGGAAGCTTTCAAGCGCGGCGAGACGCGCGAGCTCATGGGCATCGGCGTCATCTTCTTCACCGAGATCGTCGGCGCCGGGCCGTCGCGCAATTGTGACATCCTCGGCATCGCCATGTTTGATTCGGCGGAGATCCGCATCCATCCGACGGGCAGCGCTATCGCGCGCCTCGGCACCAAATCGCAAGGGCAGGGCCACGAAACGACCTACGCCCAGATCATCGCGACCGAGCTTGGCCTGCCGTCCGACAACATCACGGTCGAGGAGGGCAATACCGACACCGCGCCTTACGGCCTTGGCACCTATGGGTCACGCTCGACGCCAGTTTCGGGTGCCGCGACGGCGATGGCCTGCCGCAAGATCAAGGCGAAGGCGCAGATGATCGCGGCGCACCTTCTCGAAGTGCACGATGACGATCTCGAATGGGATGTCGACCGCTTCAGCGTGAAGGGCAACCCCGAGCGCTTCAAGACCATGACTGAGCTCGCCTGGGCGGCCTATCACGGCGTGCCGCCCGGCATGGAGCCCGGCCTCGAAGCAGTCAGCTACTACGACCCGCCGAACATGACCTATCCTTTCGGCGCCTATATCTGCGTCGTCGACGTGGATGCCGACACGGGCGTCACCCAGGTGAGGCGCTTCTATGCGCTCGACGATTGCGGCACGCGCATCAACCCGATGATCATCGAAGGCCAGATTCATGGCGGCCTGACCGAAGCCTTCGCCATCGCCATGGGCCAGGAGATCCGCTACGACGAGACAGGCAACGTCATGACCGCCTCCTTCATGGATTACTTCATGCCGACCGCGGTCGAGACACCGAAATGGGAGACGGATTGGACGACGACGCCTTCGCCGCATCACCCGATCGGCGCTAAAGGGGTGGGCGAAAGCCCGAATGTCGGCGGCGTGCCGTGCTTCGCCAACGCAGTGAACGACGCCTTCAAATTCCTCGGCTCGACCCATATCCCCATGCCCCATGACCATTGGCGCACTTGGATGGCGGCCGACAAGCTGGGGCTGCATGGGTGAAGCGAAGGGATGGGCTCACCCGCGAGCAGATCTCGGACCGTCTGGCCGCGGCCGGCTACATCGCCGACCACGATCTCGCGACAGCGATATGGTTGATGGAGCTCCTGCGACGCCCGCTCTTGCTTGAAGGAGAGGCGGGCGTCGGCAAGACGGAGGTCGGAAAGGCGCTTGCCGCGGTGCATGGCGCGGAGATGATCCGCCTGCAATGCTACGAAGGCCTCGACCAGCACGCCGCGCTCTATGAGTGGAACTATCAGCGCCAGCTCCTCGCCATCAAGGCTCGCGAAGGCGCAGGCGAGAGCGCCGACGCCATCGAGGAGCATATCTTCTCGGAGCGATATCTTCTCGAGCGTCCCTTGCTCACCGCGATCCGCCGCACGTTACCGCCCGTGCTCCTCATCGACGAGGTGGATCGTGCGGATGAGGAGTTCGAGGCCTTCCTGCTCGAGCTTCTGTCGGATTATCAAGTGAGCATTCCCGAACTCGGCACGATCAAGGCGATCTCCATCCCGCGCGTGGTGCTCACCTCGAACGGCACCCGCGAGCTCTCGGACGCGCTTCGCCGCCGCTGCCTCTATCACTACGTCGATTTTCCCGATGTCGATCGCGAGGCGAGGATCATTGGCGTCCGCACGCCGGGCATCGATACCACGCTTGCGCTTCAAATCGCTCGAATGATCGCCGCCATCCGCAAGGAGGACCTGCGCAAGCGACCGGGGGTCGCCGAGACGCTCGATTGGGCGGCGACGATGGTCGGCCTCGACATTCACGATCTGCGGCAAGAACCGGAAATGGTGCATGAAACCATGATCTGCCTCCTCAAGACGCGTGAGGACCGTGCCCGGCTCCGTCGCGAGGTGACCGACCGGCTTTTGGGGAGCGTCGCTTAGGAAGGCGAGCGGCGGTCGAGCCTGTCGGAAAATCGACTAGACACGCAAGTATTGGCAAGCGGAGTGGAAAACGGTTGACGTGAGGAAAATGCGGCAAAGCGTGGAAGGAGGAGTCCCCTCCGATCTTATCGTACCGGGTAGGGCGCTCGGCCCTCGAGTGAGGGTGAGGCTTGCCGGCTTCGCCCAGGCGCTGCGCGACAACGGGTTCAAGATCGGGCTCGCCGAGACGGGCGATGCGCTCATGATCCTGTCCTCCCCGGCCGCAGACCGATCCTCGTTGCTCAAGCCCGCCCTCCGCTCGCTCTTCTGCGCCACGCATTCCGACTGGGAACGGTTCGACACGATCTTCGACGCCTATTGGCTTCGCCACGGGATGCGCAGCAAGCAGGTGCTGAGCGGCGCGACGACGCCGAGCAAATCGCCTCCGCGCCGCCTCGGGGACGCAGGCAGGTCGACCCTCCAGGCGGATAGCCTTGCCGATCACGTCGAGCGTCGCAACGGCCCTGAAGGGGCCGAGGCAGGCGAGGGAAAGGCGAGACGCGAGGGCGCCTCGCGGACCGAGGCCCTGGCCACCGCGGATCTGCGCCACATCGTCGATCCGGAGGATGTCGCGCAGACACAAGCTCTCGCCGCGCGTCTTGCTCGCAGCATGCGCGCACGGCTCGTGCGGCGCGACGAGATACGCCGGCGCGGGCGGCGGCTCGATCTCAGGCGTACCATCCATCGCAGCATTTCGCATGGCGGGACGCCCATCGATCTCGCCTGGCGACGCCGCAAGACGAAGCCGCTGCGCCTCGTCGTGCTGCTCGACGCGTCGGGCTCAATGAACCTCTACACCACCTTTTTCGTGCGGTTCCTGCACGGCGTCGTCGACGCCTTTCGCGAAGCGGAGGCGTTCGTCTTCCATACGCGCCTGGCGCATGTTTCCTCCTCGATGCGTGACCGCGACGTTGCACGCGCTGTCGATCGCCTTTCGCTCATAGCGCAGGGGATCGGCGGCGGTACACGGATCGGCGAGAGCCTTGCGACGTTCAATCGCTGGCATGCGCGTCGCGTGATTTCCTCACGTACGGCTGTGATGATCGTCTCGGACGGCTACGACACGGGCGAACCCGAGGAACTCGCCGGCGAGATGCGCCGGCTGCGCAGCCGATGTCGGCGCATCATCTGGCTCAATCCGCTCCTCGGCTGGCGCGATTACAGCCCGCAAGCGCGCGGCATGCAGGCGGCGCTCCCCTTCATCGATCTCTTCGCTCCCGCTCACAATCTTGAAAGTCTCGCAGCGCTTGAACCCTATCTCGCGAGGATCTGATGTCATGGACCCTGCAAGCAATATCCTCGACATAGTCTCCAGCCGAAGGGCCACGGGCGAGCCTTTTGCGCTCGCCACCGTCGTGCGCACTGTCGCGGCGACCGCTGCGAAGGCTGGAGCCAAAGCCGTCATTTTGTCGGATGGAACGATTTCGGAGGGCTGGATTGGCGGCGGCTGCGCAAAAGCCGCCGTTCTGCAAGCGGCTCGCGAGTCCCTCCTCGATGGGAAGCCGCGACTTGTCTCGATCCAGCCGCCTCAGTTGCTGAACGAGCAAGGCTTCGCTGCCGATGAAGAGCGGCAAGGCGTGCGCTTTGTCAAGAACATGTGTCCGAGCCAAGGCACGATGGACATCTTCGTCGAACCGGTGCTGCCATACCCCCAGATCGTCATCTGCGGATCAAGCCCGGTCGCGGTCGCGATCGCGGAGCTCGCGCGGCGCATCGGCTTCGCGATCACCGTGTGCGCACCTGCCGCTGAGCAGGCGAGCTTCACGGAAGTCGACCGACGTATCGATGGCTTCGAATTGCCGAAAGATGAGGGAGCACGCAGATTCGTTGTGATCTCGACGCAAGGTCGCGGCGACGAAGCGGCATTGCGGGCGGCACTCGTGGTCGAGGCGGAGTATCTGGCTTTCGTCGGCAGCCGCAAGAAAGCCGAAGTGCTGAAGGCCAAGCTCTTGGCCGCAGGTATCCCGGCCGAGAGGCTCGCGAAGCTCAAAGCTCCCGCCGGTCTCGCTCTCGGCGCCATCACGCCGGACGAGATTGCGCTTTCGATATTGGCCGAGATCGTCACGGTTCGCCGGCGAGGCGTTCCTCGGGAGCCGGCACCGAGGGCCTAGAGCGGGATGCGTTTATATGGGGCTGGCGCTCTGGTTCTATCTCTGTAAGCAGCCTAGAGCATGATCCGGAAAAGTGGGAACCACTTTTCCGCAAAGATTATGCTCCACTAATGCGGTTGCCGCAGAACCGCAAGGAAGAAGCCGGCAGCATCGCCCGCGTCGCGGCTCCGGACATCGAGGAACTGGTCGTAGCCGCGCTTCGGCATCAGGTTATGGATGGCTCTCGAGCAGGTGGCGGGTTCAGCTTCCGACTATTCGAAGCGGAGCGCCACGATGGGGTCGAGCCGCGCGGCTCGATGAGCCGGATAGAGGGTCGCGGCGGGTCAACAGCTCGAAGGCGGAGAAAGATGAGCAATCACTCATCGAGCCGATTGAGCCCATGCTGACAGGTGCCTAGCCTGGATGGAGGCGCACCGATGTCCCGCATCACCTATTTTGCCGTGTTACCCTTCTCGCGGGCGCCTGGCTTCCCGATCTCATGCCTCGTTTAAGCGTGCTGGTTGCCTTCGTGTTGCTTCGGCCATGCCGCCAATTTTCGATTGACCCAATCACGCGCCTCTTCCTCGGTTTTGAAGCCTCTAGTTGCAGACAGAGACCCTTGCAAACGGATGAATTGGCGAGACCCGCCAAGCCGACTGTGAGGCTCGCTAGCGGCCGTTGTGCCGCGGGGGATTGGAACCACTCCGTGATCGTGAAAGCCAGTCTACGGACTCCGCAACGGGCTTCCGGCGCCGACGCCGATAGTGGGCGCGAGACCTGGTGGGCGACGGTCAATTCTACCGCTCTTGATTCTCGCGGCCGCCACTATCACGGTGGCGGAAGCTGGGGTCCCTGCTTAAGCGAGCGCGACGTTGGAAGGGCATCCAGGTAAAGCGAGTTAGGGAACGGAAAAAAGGACAACCAAATGGGCATGCTTGACGGAAAAGTTGCAATCATCACAGGCGCCACAAGTGGCATTGGAGCACGCACAACGGACCTGTTCATCGAAGAGGGGGCAAAGGTTGTGTTCACAGGCCGGCGAAAAGCTAACGGCGAAGCATTGGTGGCGAAGCTTGGAAAGAACGCTGCATTTGTGCGCGCCGATGCCACACTGGAGGAGGACTGGCGGCGCGTCATCGAACAAACCCTGACAACTTTTGGAAGACTGGATTGCCTGTTTAATAATGCGGGAGGGCCTGCGCAGCCCGGCAGCATCACCTCTATTTCCGTAGAGAGCTTCGATGCTGCTATGGCCCTTCTGGTGCGCTCGGTGATGTTGGGGATAAAACACACGGCGCCGATTCTTATGAAGCAGCGCAGTGGAAGCATTATCAACAACGGCTCTGTTGCGGGACATCGTACCGGTTATTCGGTCTCAATGGTCTACGGGGCGGCAAAGGCCGCTGTGAATCATCTGACCCGCTGTGCGGCGATGGAGCTTGGCGAACACAATGTGCGCGTAAACTCGGTATCTCCGGGTGCCATTGCGACCGGTATTTTGGCGAAGGCACTTGGGATGGCGCCGCAAGAGGCGGACCTGGTCGGCGAAAAAATGAAGGAGGGCTTCGCCAAGGTGCAACCTATCCCTCGTGCGGGCGAGCCGGACGACATTGCGCAATGCGTTGCCTGGCTTGCGTCGGACCGGTCAACATTCGTCAACGGAACGGACATTGTTGTCGACGGCGGCCTGATTGGTGGGCGGATGTTCTCGCAACAACAGGACGCCGCAATTCAAACCAAAAAAAACCTTGGCCTGTGAATGCAGCGCCGTGTATCGGCGCTCTTCCGCACTAACCGAATTTCGCACCCTGTATTTCGATCGGATGTCCCGTCGCGGCCAAGTGATTTTGAGAAAGGACTAACTGGGAATGCATGCCGCATTCATATTCGCCCGCATATTGGCGACCACGATCGCATCGACACAAGCTGTCCCCGCTCCACCCCCGCCGGCTCCATCCCCGCCGGAGTTCACGCATTCTGATCAGATTGCAGGTTATGCTTCAGCTGTCGTGGGTGTAGCACGCGCCGAGAAAATCTGCCGCGGCTACCGACGCAACCTCGCCAATATGGCCGCCCTGCGCAAATGGATGGCCATTCAAAACGCCGACAACCCCGAACTGTCACGTCTGACAACCGACGCTCAGCAAAAAATAGCGAGCCAAATTGAAAAGTTAGGCGCGCCTCCTTGGTGGGCTTCTATTCTTGAATTATTCGGTCCTGATGGAACACTCGCACGCTGACTGCTCCAGGCAAAATAGCACGCTTCGCCGCCTTCGACCCTCACTCCCGCCGCGTGCTTGGAGTCCTCTAGACGCCGGCGGTGAGCATTGTTCTTAGGCGGGTAAGCGTCTCCTAGTGGATAAAATCTGACGCCTGATAGCCTGGCTTTGGTCCACCTCGGTTGGTTACACTCAGCGGCGGCCATGTCGGCCTCTCATGCGGATTGCCACTTGAACGGAGCATGACATGACGAAGCCCGTGACACCCGAGAACCTGCTCCGATTGGGTATGGGATTTTGGGGCTCGAAGACCTTCCTGTCGGCGGTCGACGCTACCAGAGTCACCTCACATCCGGTAGAACGGCCGTTCCGAGGACGCAATGTCCTCGATGTCCTCGACCCGTGAGTCGGCGGTTTGAACTTTCAGGATGGTGCCTTCACCCCTTAGGACTCGAAGACCCGCCTCAGGCTCCGTTGGAGCCTCGACGAAGACCATTTTGGTGACGGTCTCCTTGACGATCACTCGATACTCCATGGTCAGCTCCGGTTCATTGCGAATGTGGTTGTCCCGATTATGGTGCATCCACCTGGCCGTTTTCTCCAGGGTGATCTAACGCCAAGACCAGAAATCAGACTAGTGCACACGCGCAACACACTTTGAGATTCCTTGCGCACACGCTCGCGCGTGGCACCTCGGCAGCGCGGTAACGGTTGCGCCCATCGAGGATCGCGCGCCCATTCCCGTTGCGTAGTTAAAAATGTCGATAGAAGGGCATTATTGAGCCATTGGGCGCCCATTATTTCGAGAAGCGCGCGCCGCGTTTCACCGGGCGGTAGTCATGTCTCCTTCGTCTCTTCAATGAACTCGCCCTTCTCGAGTTCGGCTCGCGCTCTGCGGGCGATGTAAAGGATGGCCAAGAGAGTCGCCGCAAGCCCGAGAAGCAACAGCAGCCAGCGTGCCGTGCCAATCATCGTGCCGGCGATCGCGGCTTTACCCAAGGCGCCCACATAGACGTAGAGCGCGACCGCGGGAATGATCCCCACGAAGGTCGCGGAGACGAACGGCCAAAAGCGCAGCTCCGTTGCCCCGAGCACGTAATTCAAAACACTGAAGGGCATGATCGGGCTCAAGCGAAGCAGGAAAACGACCTTCCAGCCCCCGCCGCTCACGGCCTTGTAAATCGCCTTGGATCTCGGATGGCCTTCGCTCAGCCGCTTCACATTATCGGTGATGAAATGCCCCGAGATAAGAAAGGCCAGGGCGGCGCCAATTGTCGCGGCCAGGATCACGAGCGGAATGGCCGCGAGGCCAAAGGCGAGGCCCGCCGCGAGTGTCATGGCGCTCGCCGGAACGAGCAACACGACCGCCATGATGTAGAGGAGCAAGAAGGCGATGGGTCCCCAGGCTCCCAGGCCGTGTATCCACGCGTCGAGCTCCCTCGCCCATTCCCGTAGCGGCACGAGCGACCAACCGAACGCCACAACGAGCAACAGCAGAACGAAGACGAACCACATCATGGGGGAGCGGGCGCGCTTGATCTGGCTCAACGTGTGTTCCGATGATTGCCGCGCAATGGCTCTCGCGCCCGGCGGATGATGACCGATGCCGCCCGCAAATTCTCCGGCACAATGGGTCCAACCGCATTCCCGGCTCTTCGCCAGAAAAATTGCGATCCTATTGCTTTCCGCGCCGCCAACGATTCGGAAGTAATGAAGCTAACGTTGTCAATAATCAAGGTGGATTGCGATCATTAGGGAATATTGCTGCTTTTGATTATATACAATTGTGGCGCGAAAATCAGCACTTTCAGCCTCGTTGCACCTCGTCCAACCACGGCGCTTGTTCGCTATTCTTGAATGGCTGCGCTCCTTCGTTCGGAGAAGCCCAGCGGAGCCACGCCCGATAAAGCCGTTGCGCAGTGACAGCGGATATCCTTGCGTACATCATCACGACCAGACGAATGACTTCTGGCTAGCTGTTGATATACTGGAACCGTTTGATCATGGCTCGAGGCTAACCCCAGCGGGGGGAAGCACCACGAAATTGGTCTGGCAAAGCCGCTAGACTTCATCCCGTCGACATGGTGTGATCATATTGCGGTAAAGATCCAAAATGGCCAGACCAAAAGTCTTTTGAGTTCATTCCTCAGACTCGGACGGGAAGCTGGGGCGCAGACATGCTTGTACTTTGTGGGGCTGTGGTGACGCCCGTGGCTGCGGACCTGCGGGTGGAGTGGAGAGGTTCGGCAGATGATATCCCTGTGGAAGCGTGGACGGAGTGCTTCCGGCCGCCGATCGAGGGGCGATGGCTCTACACGACTTTGGAGCAATCCGGCCTCGAGGACCAGTTTTCCTTCTCTTATGCATTGGTCATGCGGCGGCAATCGATTATCGCTATAGCGCCAGTTTTCACGGCGATCCTTCCCATTTCGCTCATCGCACCGGATTTCATCAGCTGGCTACTCCAACTCGGCGGGCCGCTCCTGCGGCGACTGCGCTTTCAAAAGACCACGTTTGTTGGTTCACCCTGTTCCGACCAGGGAAACGTTGGAACCTCGCCCGGGGTCAGCTTGGCTGACGTCGCGCCGATACTCCAAAAGGCGGTGTGGGAATTCGGCGCCCGCAACCGCTGCGCCAACGTGGTGTGGAAGGATTTTCCCGAGAGCACCTGGCCGACACTTCGCGGCCTTGTCCGAAGTGCCGGGCTCTGCGAGGTCGTAAGTTTCCCTGGGACGCAGATCCGCGACATCGGGCGCAATTTCGACGAATACTTGCGTGGCCTTTCGGTGAAACGGCGTCACAATCTGCGAAAGAAATTGCGCCTCTCGAAAAGTGAGATCGAAATCGCGGCAGACATCGTCGTTTCTGCCGATGACGCGCTGATCGAGGAAATATGGCCGCTATTTCAAAACACCTACAACAAGTCGACCACCCGGTTTGAGCGGCTCACGAAGAGGTTTTGGAATGTCGTTGCCATGCAGCCACAAACTCGGCTGATCGTGCTTCGCGAGACGCGCGAGCGCAAGGTGGTTGCATTCATGCTCACGAGTGTAGAAGGCAAAAGGGCGATCAATAAATACATCGGCATAGACTATTCGCTCGGCACCAAGAGTTTTCTCTACTTTCGGCTTTGGGAGGAATTCTTGAAATGGGCGATACGGATCGGCGCCGACAGCGTTCAAAGTGGTCAGACCAGCTATCAAGCCAAGCTCGATCTCGGGCACGAGCTCGTCCCCCTCCGTAATTTCTTTCGTTATCGCAATCCCTTGATGCACCGGATTGCGAGCATCGTGGCAAGGCGCATCACTTGGGGCACGTTGGATGAGACGTTGCGCCACCGCAGCGGGACCGGAGAAACGGTTTCCCAGGCCGTTGGCGATCACGGCTGATCGCAACTCGCCGATGAGTGCTCTTGCCACCTTCTTTTGGGTCTTGGACCTACTGTTCGATACGATCGGACATCTTGCCCTCAAGCACTCGACGCGACGCGTGGCTCCTGCCTCCGGCCTGCTCTTCTGGCGGTCCGTCCTGCCTCAACCCATCCTCTGGCTCGGCATCGGAGCGTTCGCTGCAGAATTCCTCGCTTGGTTGTCATTCCTTTCCTTGGTGCCGCTTTCCAAGGGGGTTCTTGTCGGTAGCGTCAATATTCTTGCAGTGATGATTGGCGGCCGCATCTTTTTCCGCGAACGGGTGACTGCTGCGCGAGCGGCGGCGGGCATGCTGATCGCTACGGGTGTCGCCCTTGTCGGTTGGGCAGGCCCGTGAGAGTGAGTGCGATTCTCAATTTTGTTGCCCTCCTCGGCTTCACGGTGCTCGGGCAATTCAGCTTCAAGCACGCGGCGGACCGCCTGGGCGTCGTGAGGGTCGATGCTGCTTGGATTCAAGCGTTCCTGCACGAACCCTCGGTCGCGCTGATCCTGATCGCCAATCTCGGTGCTTTGTTTTCGTATCTCACCTTGATTAGGCGGGCGGCGATCGGGCCGGCGTTCGCCGCGGCGCATCTTTCGATCGTGGTCGTTGTCATCATCTCCGTGGGTTATTTCCACGAAGCGTTGAGTTGGATTCAAGCACTCGGCTGCCTTGCAATCTTCGTGGGAGTCGCCATCCTTGGTTATAAGGAATGCCGCTGACCCGCCCCATTTGCTTGAGAAATGGGAATATGTGAGGCGACCGACGGTCCTGATGAATACTGGCGCAACATTGTGAGTCTCGACCCAGACGCGATTTGTTTGAATGACTCGGGCGTGTAAGGCCATCAAACCCGGTTGGGCCGTTCATGCTTGCCGAATGTCGGGCCCGCAGCGATGCTGGATGTTTCTTCGTCAGGTTGAGTGTTGCAAACGATCGCATATTCGGACGCAAGCGCATGAATCTGCAAGTGGCACCTGCGGGCTTCCCCAGCGTCGTGGTATCTTAGTGGTTCGGCTTTTCACGACTTCCTCGAGATGATCGATCCGCTCTACGCGGCGTCAGGGTTCGGCGTTGGCCTCCTCGTCGGCATGACCGGGGTTGGCGGCGGCTCGTTGATGACCCCGATACTGATCCTGATCTTTGGGGTTCACCCAGCGACGGCCGTTGGCACGGATCTCCTCTATGCAGCGGCGACCAAGACCGGAGGCGTGATCATTCACGGACTTGCGCGCAACATCGACTGGGCGATCGTCAGACGCCTAGCATCGGGCAGCCTGCCCGCGACCGTCGCCACACTCTTTCTGTTATCCGTCATGGATCTGAACAGCCAAGCGGCTGGCAGCCTGATCACGATCGTCCTTTGCTTTGCCTTGATCGTAACGGCAGGCGTATTGGCGCTGCGTGATCTGATCGTTAGCGCCCTCCGTTCCAGGCTGAGCGAGATCGATCCTCGCACTGCCGAGATTTTAACGCCCGTGGCTGGGGTTTTCGTGGGTGTGGTTGTCTCGATTTCGTCGGTTGGCGCGGGCGCCATCGGGTTCATGGCGCTGGTCATTCTCTATCCGCGGCTTCCTCTGTCAAGGATCGTCGGATCCGACATCGCGCATGCCGTGCCTCTGACCCTCGCCGCGGGGATAGGCCACTGGCTGATCGGCACGGTCGACTGGTCGATCATGGGATCGCTGCTCGCGGGCTCGCTACCGGGTATTTTCCTTGGCAGCTATCTCGCTGTCCGTATGGGCGAAAATGCGCTGCGCTTCATCCTCGCCGTGACCTTGTTTCTCGTCGCGGGAAGGCTCGCCTATCAGCACCTCGGCCAATCATCGATCGTCACAGCCTTAACGAGGCGTGCGATCCATTGACGCCTTTTGCTCGCCTGCCGGGCCCGACTAACTCGGATACATGTTCACCGTATTCGCGACCGATCAGGCGACATGCTTCTTGCTGATGACGCCACGAATCGGCTCTTCAGGAAGCCGGTTGTCCCTTCTACGGATCATGCTTTAAAGACGGATCATCAGCCTGCGGAGCGACCATGTGGAAATCCTCTTTTCTCGGCGCCGCGCTTGCATGGGGACTTCTGCTCGCGGGCGCGAACGGCCAAACGCTGAAGCTGCCCGACAATCTCGTCGGTTTCACCAGCCATGACGGCGAGAGCTATTTCGCCGAGAGCGATGCACGAGAAGCTTACTTCCCGCTCGCCAGCAATTTTCTGACGCAGAAGACGCAGGCCTATTGCGGGGTCGCGAGCATCGTCATGGTTCTGAACGCGCTGAACATCCCGGCTCCCCCGGTTCCCGAATATGAGCCTTACCGCACCTTCACCCAGGACAACCTGCTCACACCGCAAACGGACGCCATTCTTCCGCGCGAGGTGCTGGCGCGCCAAGGCATGACGCTCGATCAGATCGGGGGCATCCTTCTCACGCAGCCGGTGAAGGTCGAGGTCCATCATGCGGCGGAAAGTTCCGTCGGCGAGTTTCGGAATCTCGCGAGCTCCTACCTCGGCGAGCCCGGCCATTTCGTGCTGATCAATTATCTGCGCAGGGCGATCGGACAGGAGAGCGGCGGCCATATCTCGCCGCTCGGCGCCTATGACAGCAAGACGGATCGTTTCCTCATCCTCGATGTCGCCCGCTACAAATACCCGCCCGTCTGGGTGAAGACTTCCGATATTTTCGACGCCATGAACACCAAGGACGCCGACAACGCCAATAAGACCCGCGGCTTCGTCCTGGTGACCAAAGCGACGCTTCAATAACGATCGCAAGCCAAGGCGGCACGTTCGCGCCGGTCCTTGCCATGGGCCGCGACGGCGCTCGTCTACTTGCGGCTTCGCGACGAGCTGCGGCGCGATCGCATTCCGCCGCGGCGAGGCCCTTGCCTCGCGGACGAAATTCGCGCACTCGTGCGGCCTCATCCACCCCGGCCGCGAGGAAGAAATCCGCCATGAGCTTGCCGTCCTTCGATGTGCAATCGATGCTCGAGGGGCTTCGCCGCTGGGTCGAGATCGAATCCCCGACCGATGTCCCCGAGGCGGTGAACCGCATGATGGATGCGGCGGAGGCGGCCTATGGCGAGGCCGGCGCTCGCCTCGAGCGCGTGCCGGGACGCGACGGCCGCGGTGACCATCTCGTCGCACGCTCTCCCTGGGGCGAAGGCGAAGCCGGCATCCTCATCCTGAGCCATCTCGACACCGTGCATCCGATCGGCTTCATCGAGAGGCTGCCCTTCAGGGTCGAGGGCGACATCGCCTTCGGCCCCGGCATTTGCGACATGAAGGGTGGCGTTTACATCGCCTACGAAGCCTTTCGCAGCTTTCTCGCCCGCCGAAGATCGGCCTTGCCGGTCACCCATCTCATCGTCTCCGACGAAGAGACGGGGAGCACGACCTCGCGCCATCTCATCGAGCAGGAAGGCAAGCGCGCGAAATATGTGCTCGTGACCGAGGCTTGCCGGGACGGCGGCAAAGTGGTGACGGCGCGCAAAGGCGTCGGCCAGTTCGAGATGCACATCCGCGGCATCGCCTCCCACTCCGGCTCGCGCCCGCAGGACGGGCGCAGCGCCGTGCGCGAGCTCGCCCATCAGATCCTCGAGCTCGAAGGCTTGAACGACACGAAGACGGGCGTGAGCGTCACGGTCGGCGTGGTGCGCGGCGGCACGCGCCCCAACGTCATTCCGGAAGAGGCCCATGCCGAGATCGACATGCGCTTACCGACGCTCGCGCTCGCCGAAGCGCTGATCCCGAAGGTGCTTTCCGCGAAAGCCCATCGTGATGGCGTGAAGGTGAGCGTCACCGGCGGCCTCAATCGCCCCCCTTATGAAAAGACGCCGAAGATCGCGGCGCTTTTCGCGCATGCGCGCAAGCTCGCGGCCGAGATCGGCATCGACCTTCAGGACGTGTCGACGGGCGGCGGCTCGGACGGCAATTTCACCGCGCCCTTCGTGCCCACCCTCGACGGCCTCGGTGTCGAGGGTCAGGGCGCCCATACCGATCAGGAGCAAATCCTCATCTCATCGCTCGCGCCGCGCGCCACGCTCCTCTTCCGGCTTTTGGCGACGTTGAGCTAACCTGGCCGGCAAGGATCGCTCCGGGCTCAGGTGATGATCGCGCCGGGAAGACGGCGCTGAAAACGCAAAGGAAAGGCTTCCATGCTGAACGGTTTGACGGAGAACGAACGACAGGTGAAGGACTGGCTCGCGACGCAGGGCGATGCCATGGTCGAGCTCCTGTCCGCGCTCGTGAACACGGATTCCGGCAGTTACGACAAGCAGGGCGTCGACGCGGCGGGCGAGGTGCTCAAGCGCTATTTCGCCGCGCAGGGCCTCGCGCTCGAGACCACGCCTCAGTCGCACTACGGCGACCAAATTCGGGCGACGCTCGACCACCCGACGAGCAATGATCGGCGCCCGATCGTCTTGATGGGCCATCGCGACACGGTGTTCCCGAAGGGCGAGCCGAAGCGGCGGCCTTTCCGCATCGAGAACGGGCGTGGCTACGGTCCCGGCGTCTGCGACATGAAGGCTGGGCTCGTGATGAACGCCTTCGTGCTCGCAGCGCTCAAGCGCTTCGGCGGACATCCGGGGCCGGTCGTCGCCCTCGTCACTAGCGATGAGGAGATCGCCTCGCCGAGCTCACGTCCCGTGATCGAGGCGCAAGCGCGCGCCGCGCGCGCCGTGTTCAACGCGGAACCGAGCCGCGTCGGGCGCAAGATCACGAGCGGGCGCAAGGGCGGTGTGTTTTCCCGTTGCGAGGTCACGGGGAAAGCGGCCCATTCGGGCGCGAATTTCAAGGACGGCGTCTCGGCGATCGAGGAGCTGGCGCGCAAGATCCCTCAGTTTCACAAGCTCACCGATCTGGCGCGCGGCACCACGGTCAATGTCGGTCTCATCGGCGGCGGACAGACGGTCAACACCGTCGCGCCGAGCGCCTGGTGCGAGATCGATTTGCGTTATGTGAAGCCGAAGGACCGCGACGACGCGGTCGCCGCCATTCGAAAGATCGCCGAGACCTGCTCGGTGCCGGGCGCGACCTCCAGCTTCACCATCAAGGGCGAGTTCCTCCCGCTCGAGCAGACGGCTGAAGCCAAGGCTTTGTTCGACCTCTATCACGCCGCCGCTTCCGACGCCGGTTTCTCGGTGAGCGCGGAATTCACGGGCGGTTGCGCCGATTCCGGCTATACCGCTGCGCAAGGCTGCCCGACCTTGTGCTCGATCGGGCCGGTCGGCGGCAAGGCGCATACGCCCGATGAATTCCTGGAGATCGAGACCCTGGTCCCTTGCGCGCAAGCGCTCGCGCTCAGCGTGATGCGGCTCAAGGAAGGCGTGCTGCCGCCGGGATGAGCTCAACGAGTCTCCCGGCAGCGTCGCGAAAGTCCGATGCGAGAGGAGGAAGACATAATCGGGGCAGGACGCGCATGAGCTGGCGCGCAAGCGTGCTTACGCTCTATCCGGAGATGTTTCCGGGCCCGCTCGGTCACTCGCTTCCGGGCGAGGCCTTGCGGCAAGGCCTCTGGTCGCTCGAGACCGCGAATTTCCGTGAGCACGGCATCGGCCGGCATCGGCGTGTCGACGACACCCCCGCGGGAGGTGGGCCCGGCATGGTGATCCGTTGCGATGTCGCGGCCGCCGCGATCGACGCCGTTTGGGGCCTGCCCGACGAGCGCCCACGCCTCGTGATGAGCCCCCGCGGCGCGCCGGCGACGCAAGCCTTGATGCGCGAGCTCGCTGTCGGCCCCGGCGTCGCCATCTTCTGCGGACGCTTCGAGGGAATCGACGAGCGCCTGATCGAGGCACGCGGCCTCACCGAGATTTCGCTTGGCGACATCGTGCTTGCGGGCGGAGAGATCGCCGCCATGGCGCTGATCGAGGCCTGCGTGCGGCTCTTGCCCGGCGTGATGGGCAAGGAGCATTCAGCCGCCGAGGAGAGCTTCGAGGACGGGCTCTTGGAATATCCGCAATTCACGCGCCCGCGCGAATGGGAAGGACGATCCATTCCCGAAGCCCTGCTCTCGGGCGATCATGCGAGGATCGCGGCCTGGCGGCGGGCCGAAGCAGAGCGCCTCACGCGCGAGCGGCGCCCTGACCTTTGGGCGGCGCGCCGGCTGCGGAAAGAGTCCGGAGTGTGATCAGGACATCAGGATCGGGTTTGGGAGAGCTAATATGAACGTCGCCAAATGGGGAAACAGCCTCGCTATCCGGCTCCCTGCGGCTGTGGTTGATGCCCTTGAGCTCAAGGAAGGCGATGAGGTCGAAATTCACGTCGCCGATGCTCGGCGATGGGACGTCACGCGCAAACCCCGGCGAGAGGAATTGTTGAAGCGGCTTCGACGTTTTCGCGGCCGCCTCCCCGCCGATTTCAAATTCGCCAGGGATGAGGCGCATGCGCGGTAATTCCTTTGCCAGCAAGATCCTCGACCGTTTCGGGCGGGATTAAGAAGAAGATAAGGCTTCAGGGAGCGCTCACCGAACCTGAGCCTGGCTTTCGCGCGCGCGGGCGCCCGGTGGTCTCGATCACGACCGCCCGCTGCATTCCTGAACGCGCGGGGACAAAAACGCGATTGCTCGTCGAGGGCTTCGCGGCTGCCTTCAGGAGGTGCGGGCGCAAGTCGACCGCCGGCATGTCCATGAGATCGGCGGCGAATTCGATCTGCTGCTCGATATCTTGCGTGAGGCCCTGCGCCGCGTAGATGGCGTCTTCGAGCGTGGGCGGCTCGTGGCGCACCTTGAGGTTCGGCCGTTTCTTGGCCGCTTGCCGAGGCCGCCCCTCGGGCACATTCGCCTCGAGCGCGTCGACCTCGTTCGCGCCGATCTTTTCCGCGGTCTTCTTGCTCGCCGTAATCTTGTTCGCCGTAATCTTGGCGGCCATTTCGTTGATTCCCGATTGATGCAGGCGACGAGACATGATTCGTCCGCCGCCGTCGAGTCAATCAGCTATCCGCGAGCCGACGCCCCGCACCGGAGAAAATGGCGGGGAAGTGCGGGCGCAGCAAGAGAAATGTTGCCTTGCAAAATGTCGCAGGCTCACGTTCGCGAAAGCAAGCGGAGCACCGAACGGACCGGATCCGTGGCGGCAAATCTCAAGCGGCGATGAGCCTTCGTCCATCCTCACCGGTCACGCGGATTTCAGCGATCTCTCCCGCGCGCCTCGGCGTTTGGCAAAAGACGGGCGTGAACTGGCCGGTGCGACCGAGCGTGGCGCTCTCCATCAAGGTGAGCCTTGTCGCCCCCGCGCGGCCTTCGCGCGCTTCGCTCGCAAGATGTTCGCGATAAGCGGCCTCGCCTCTCGCACGCAGTTGCCCCGCGCGCTCCTTGACCACCGCGCGCGGCACGGGCGGCATTCTGGCGGCCGGCGTTCCGGACCGGGCCGAGAAGGGAAAC
This sequence comes from Beijerinckiaceae bacterium, assembly GCA_035949255.1. Taxonomy (GTDB): domain Bacteria; phylum Pseudomonadota; class Alphaproteobacteria; order Rhizobiales; family Beijerinckiaceae; genus GAS188. The sequence goes on from DASZIL010000176.1 coordinate 23,257, forward strand.
ACATGAAGATGCGTGAGCCCGCATTCATCGACGATGTCGAGAGAGCGTCCGAACATCTCATCGGTCTCGGTCGGGAAGCCCGCGATGATGTCGGCGCCGAAAACGACATCGGGGCGCAAGCGCCGGGCCTCTTCGCAGAAGCGGATCGCGTCGGCGCGCGAATGGCGGCGCTTCATGCGCTTCAAGATCATGTCGTCGCCCGCCTGCAACGACAAGTGGAGATGTGGCATCAAGCGCTCGTTTTCCGCGAGCGCATCGAGGAGGTCGGCATCCGCCTCGACCTGGTCGATGGAAGAAAGGCGAAGCCGCGCGAGCTCCGGCACATGGCGCAAGATCGCCTTCACGAGCGTGCCGAGCTTCGGCGAGCCCGGCAGATCCTTGCCGTAAGACGTGAGATCGACGCCGGTGAGCACGACCTCCGCCGTGCCCTTGTCGACGACGCGCCTGATCTGCGCCACGACCTCCCCCATCGGGACGGAGCGCGAATTGCCCCGACCGTAAGGGATGATGCAAAAGGTGCAGCGGTGATCGCAACCGTTCTGCACCTGCACGAAGGCGCGTGCGCGCCCGTCGAAGCCATCGATCAGGTGGTTTGCGGTTTCCGTCACCGCCATGATGTCGGAGACGCGCAGCTTCTCGGCGGAAGAGAGCCCGAAATTCTCCGCGGAGGCGCGCGGAAGAACCGCCAAATCCCTCCAGCTCTCGGCCCGCATCTTCTCCGCATTGCCGAGCACTTGCGAGACTTCGGGCATGGCCGCGAAACCGTCGGGATCGATCTGCGCCGCACAACCGGTGACGATGAGCCGCGCATGGGGCCGCTCGCGCGCCGCCTTGCGGATGGCCTGGCGCGCCTGGCGCTCGGCTTCCGCCGTCACCGCGCAAGTGTTGACGATGATCGCCTCCTTAAGGCCCGCCTCGGCCACGAGGCGACGCATCGCCTGCGACTCATAGGCGTTGAGGCGACAGCCGAAAGTGAGGACGTCGATGCTCATGGCGCTTCGGCGGTTTCCGGCAGCGAGGCGAAAAGCGAAGGCGCGAACACACCCTCATGCTCGAGAGCGACCGGCCCGGTCATCAGCACATGATCATCGCTTTCGCGCCATTCGATGCGCAGCTCCCCGCCCGGCAAGGTCACGATCGTGTTCCGCTCGGCGCGATCGAGGCGATGCGCCGCGACCGCGGTCGCGCAAGCGGCGGAGCCGCAGGCGCGTGTGAGCCCCGCGCCTCGCTCCCAGACGCGCAGCCTGATGCGCCGACGATCGATCACCTGCGCGATCGAGATGTTGGCGCGCTCGGGAAAGAGCGGATGGTGTTCGAGCAAAGGGCCGGTCCGCGCAAGATCGATGGCCTCGACATCCTTGACCCAGAAGATCGCGTGCGGATTGCCCATGTTCACGGCGGACGGCGTATGCAGGACAGGCGCGTCGATCGGCCCGATTTGCAGCTCGATGCGGCGGGTGTCGGCGAATTCCTCGGCGAGCGGGATTTCATGCCAGGCGAAGCGAGGCGCGCCCATGTCCACCGTGAAGCTTTCGGCGCCGTTGCGCTCGCAAGCGACGAGGCCAGCCTTCGTCTCGAGCAGCAGGGATCGGCGCGCATCCTCGCGCAGCATGGCCCAGGCGACGCAGCGCGTGCCGTTGCCGCAAGCCTGTGCCTCTGAGCCATCCGTGTTGTAAATGCGCATGAAGGCATCGCAGCCCTCTCGCAAGGGATCGTGCAGCACCATGAGCTGGTCGAAATGCGAACCGCGCGCTGCCGCGATGGCGCGCGCCTCCGCGGAGGTGACTCGGTGCGTGGAGCCGCGCAAGTCGAGAACGACGATCTCGTTGCCGAGGCCGTTCATTTTGAGAAAGGGGTGATTCGCCAATCCTGACATGAAGATGCCGTTCTCACGGGTATGGTTTTGGGCCGAGGCGTTCATGTGGCCTTTCTCACACCGCGCTTCCATAAGACCGCCGCCTCGGTTTGAGCAAGGGTTTCGCACATGGCAACAGGTGGCGCTCACATGGCAACCCTGCATCGAAACTCTGCCGCCGAGGCGCTATATAGCATAAGGGGTCACCTGAAGTCGTCGCACCGCCTCGGCTGACGGTCGCGGGAGAAAGAACCGGCGAGGTTCGGCCTTGAGCACCCTCGCCTTTTGCTCGCAAGCGCGATGATGATCGAGGTTCCCATGCGCCATCTCACCACAGCTTTGCCGCGACGCCTTCTTGCCGCAGCGCCGCGCCTTGCTTTACTCGCCCTCGGCTTTGTCCTCCTCCTCGACGCAGGTCGGACATCGGCGCAGACCTCGGCGAAACCCGGCGCGGTCGAGAGCGCCCCTCTCGCTCTTCCACCGTCCGCGGGCGCGCCGGCGACCCCCTCCCCGGCGGCTCCGGCGCCCTCCGTGCAGCCCGCACCTGCGACGCCTCAGGCACAAGCGCAGCCGCCGGTCGCGGCGCCGCCCGCGAGCGCCGATGCGGCGCAAGCGACGCTCGGGCCTGCCCCCTCCGATCCCAGCACGCCGGACGAGCTCACCATCGCGCCGAGAGCCGAGGCTTTCGTCGTCGGAGAAGCGAACTGGGACGATGCGCTCACCACCATTCGCGATGCGCAAAAGAAGGTGAAGGCGGCGCTCGATACGGCGGGCGTCAAGATTTCCGGGAGGCCGCTCACGCGTTTCGTCAAGACCGCGGACGATAAATTCAGCTATGAGGTCGGCTATCCGATCGTCGAACCCACCGGCCAGCCTCCTCTACCGCCCGAGATCAAGCTCGGCACCACACCTTCTGGCTCCGCGATCCGCTTCATCCATCACGGCTCTTACGACGATATCGACGGCACCTATGAGGCGATCACCGTCGATCTCGACGCCAAGGGCATCGAGGTGAACGACGCCTTTCTCGAGGAATACATCAACGAGGTGAGCGACCCCGCCGACCCCGATCTCGAAGTCTATATCTACGTCTTCAAAAAATGAGCGGCCTCGCCTGACCGAACCGCCTTGCGTCTCTCGATCATCAAGGCATGAACCCCGTGCGCAGCGCATGGGCCCATTCGTTGCGGCCGTTTCTTTCCGCCCGACGCGCCGCCTCCTCGAAGGCGTAGGCGACGGCGATGAATTCGACGGTCACGCCTGATTTCGGGCCCTCCTCGAGAAGCGCGTAACGCGCGTAAGGCGAGCCTGATTCCGAGACATGCGCGGGCGGTCCTGTATCATCATAGGCCGGGCCGCCGACGCTGCCTGGATTCACGATCATCGTTCCGTTCGCGAGCCTCACGAGATCGGCGCGGTGGCTGTGGCCGCAAAGCACGATCCTGGCCTCGATGGCACCGAGCCTTTTGCCGATCGAGCAGGGCGCGCCTCGTACGAGGCGGCCGTTTTCGACCTCCTCGATGAGGTAGAGATCATCGCGCGCCGGCGTCGCATGACAGGCGAGGATGCCGGGCGCGATGAAGCGCGTCATCGGAAGCTCGCCCAAAAGCACACGCTGATCCTTGGTGAGCTCGCCAAGGGCGTAACGGTCCGAAGCCCCCATCTCCTCGGGCGCGAGCTCGGCGAGCTGCCGGTCGTGGTTGCCGCGCACCGTGAGCGCGTTGAGCTTTGCAAGTCGCTTCATGGTCTCGCGCGGCCACAAAGGGCCCGAGGCGCAATCGCCGAGATCGACGATGAGATCGGCGCCGCGGCTCTCGAGGTCCGTGAGCACGGCATCGAGCGCCAGAAGATTGCCGTGAATATCGGAGATGACCGCGATGCGCATCAGCTGACCTTCTTCGTTTTTCGTCTGTCCCAAGGACAGTGACGCGTCTTGCAGGCGATGCTCATTGCATCATCATCAATCACCGAGAAAGAACCGTCGAGCCCGCGGATCAAATGCGCTACACCATTGAAAAACGTCCCCGCAAGCGGCAGAACATCTGAAGGCGTAATCCTGCCGCCGTCTTCCACAATCGGGATATTTCATGACGAAATGGGTCTACGGCTTCGGCGACGGAAAGGCCGAAGGAGAAGCCAATATGCGCGATCTCCTCGGGGGGAAGGGCGCAAATCTCGCCGAAATGTCGAATCTCGGCCTGCCCGTACCGCCCGGCTTCACCATCACGACCGAGGTCTGCACCTATTTCTACGCCAATGAGCGCCAATATCCGCAAGACCTTGAACGCGATGTCGACGCCGCCTTGGCGCGCGTGGGCGCGCTCACCGGCCGCGCCTTCGGCGATGCCGATCGCCCCCTCCTCGTCTCCGTGCGCTCGGGCGCCCGCGCCTCGATGCCCGGGATGATGGACACGATCCTGAACCTCGGGCTCAACGATACCGCTGTCGAGGCGCTGGCGCGGGAAGCGGGCGATGCGCGCTTCGCCTATGACAGCTACCGGCGCTTCATCCAGATGTATTCGGCGGTGGTGCTCGGCCTCGAGCACCACCTCTTCGAGGATGCGCTCGAAGAGGTGAAGGCGCGTCGCGGCCACGTCCAGGATACGGATCTCGCGGCCGATGATTGGAAGGGGCTCGCCAAGGGTTATCTCGCGCTCGTCGAGCGGGAGAGCGGCAAGGCTTTTCCGCAAGACCCGCGCCAGCAGCTCTGGGGTGCGATCGGCGCGGTGTTCGGCTCCTGGATGAACGCGCGAGCCGTCAAATATCGCGAGCTGCATGCGATACCGGCGAGCTGGGGCACCGCCGTCAACGTCCAGGCCATGGTGTTCGGCAATATGGGCGAGACCTCCGCAACCGGGGTTGCCTTCACGCGCAACCCTTCGACCGGCGAGGCGAAGCTTTACGGCGAGTTCCTGATCAATGCTCAAGGGGAGGATGTGGTCGCGGGCATCCGCACGCCGCAGAACATCACCGAGGCCGCGCGGCAAGAGGCGGGCTCCGAGAAGCCTTCACTCGAGACCGCAATGCCGGCGGCCTTCGCCGAATTCAAACGCATCAGCGAAGCGCTCGAGAAGCATTATCGCGACATGCAGGACATGGAGTTCACGATCGAGCGGGGCAAGCTTTGGATGCTCCAGACGCGAAACGGCAAGCGCACCACCAAGGCGGCGTTGAAGATCGCGGTCGACATGACGAACGAGGGGCTGATCTCGCGCCGGGACGCCGTGCGGCGCATCGATCCCTTGTCGCTCGATCAGCTTCTCCATCCGACCATCGACCCGAACGCCGAGCGCCAATTGCTCGGCAGCGGGCTTCCGGCTTCGCCCGGCGCCGCGTCGGGCGAGATCGTGCTCACCTCCGAGGAGGCCGAGAACGCCAAGGCCGCAGGCCGCAAGGCGATCCTGGTGCGCGTCGAGACGAGCCCCGAGGACATCCACGGCATGCATGCTGCCGAAGGCATTCTCACGGCGCGCGGCGGCATGACGAGCCATGCCGCGGTCGTGGCGCGCGGCATGGGAAAGCCGTGCGTCTCGGGCTTCGGCGCGCTGCGTATCGATCAGGCGAAGGGCACGCTGAGCGTCGGCAAATTCGTCCTCAAGCCGGGCGATGTCATCACTATCGACGGCTCGACCGGACAGGTGCTGCAAGGCAAGGTAGCGATGCTCGAGCCGGAGCTCTCCGGCGATTTCGCGGAGCTGATGAGCTGGGCCGATGAGGCACGCCGCCTCAAGGTGAGGGCCAATGCCGATACGCCGCTCGACGCCGAGACGGCGCGCCGCTTCGGGGCGGAAGGCATCGGGCTGTGCCGTACCGAGCACATGTTCTTCGAGGAGGGTCGCATCGTCGCGGTGCGCGAGATGATTCTCGCCGATGACGAGAAAGGCCGCCGCGGCGCGCTCGCCAAGCTCTTGCCGATGCAGCGGGGGGATTTCGTCGAGCTTTTCACGATCATGTCGGGGCTTCCCGTCACCATCCGCCTTCTCGACCCGCCGCTCCACGAATTCCTGCCGCATACGGATGAGGAGATGAAGGAGGTCGCCGCCGCGCTGGGCACCTCGGTCGATAAGCTTCGTCGGCGGGCCCAGGAGCTCAGCGAGTTCAACCCCATGCTCGGCTTTCGCGGTTGCCGCTTGGCGATCGCCTATCCCGAGATTGCCGAGATGCAGGCGCGCGCCATCTTCGAGGCAGCCATCGAAGCCGCCGCGACGAGCGGCGCTCCGGTCAGGCCCGAGATCATGGTGCCGCTGGTCATGACCCCGATGGAGTTCGACCTCGTCAAGGGGCGCATCGACGCCATGGCGAGCGCGGTCGCCGCCGAGCGCAAGGCCGAGCTATCCTACGACGTCGGCACCATGATCGAGCTGCCGCGCGCCGCGCTCCTTGCGGGCGAGATCGCGAGAAGCGCGGAATTCTTCTCCTTCGGGACGAATGATCTCACCCAGACGACGCTCGGCATCTCGCGTGACGATGCCGCGTCTTTCCTCGGGACCTACACGGCCAAGGGAATCCTCGCGGCCGATCCTTTCGTGACGCTCGATCAGGAGGGCGTGGGCGAGCTCGTGCGCCTTGCGGCCGCGCGCGGGCGGGAAGCACGCCCCGGCATCAAGCTCGGCATTTGCGGAGAACATGGAGGGGACCCTGCCTCGGTGGCCTTTTGCGAGCGCACCGGGCTCGATTACGTTTCGTGCTCACCCTATCGCTTGCCGATCGCCCGCCTCGCCGCGGCCCAGGCCGCTCTCGGCGCGATCACCGCGACGGAAGGGTGATGGAGCGTCAGCGCGAGCTTTTGCGCTCCTCTTGACGCAGCTTTTCCAACTCGTCCTTCAACTGCAATTTCCGGCGCTTCAATTCGGCGAGCTCCAGATCGTCGATGCTGGGGTGCTGCCTGGCTTCGGAGATTTTATTCTTCAAGGACCGGTATTTGCGTTCGATCTGGTCGAGATGGGGAGTAGCTGTCATCGGCACCTCCATGCCTACCCGATGCCAGGAGGGTGACACAGCTTCCGGTCCTAGGGAAGGGGCGAAAGGTTAATCGCCGCGTCATCCACAAGGGTGATTGTCGTGCACGAGAGTGAATCCGCGGCCCTCCATGCGGCCCCGGATGCCTTGAAGGGCAAGGTGAGGCGCGTCATAGTCAAGCGCGCCGCTTTGGCATTTTCGTGCTAGTCTGACGCTGTTCGCGGCATAAAGGACGCGGGCGGGCCCACGTCCGGCTATGGCTCGCGTGAGGGGTTGGCGCTTGCGTGACCTGCGGTCCCTTGAGGATGAAGCGCGTCAAGGCCGCCACGACCGCGCGCTTCGCCTTAGGCGACGCCTGGCGTGAAACGCTCGGGCCGGCGCCGCCCTTTCGGAGGGCTCCAAGCGTCGGGCTCTTGGCTTCGGGCAGCTGGCGCGAGAAGGTGGGTGACGGATGGCAGAGGGTGCCGATAGTGCCAACCGGGAGCAGCTCGAGGGCGAATTGGCCCGTTTGCGGCAGGAGCATCGCGACCTCGATGCCGCGATCGAAGCCTTGCAGCGCTCCGCCGTCCACGACCAGTTGCAGCTTGCGAGGCTGAAGAAACGCAGGCTTGCCTTGCGCGACCGGATCGGCCAGATCAACGACGCGCTCACTCCTGACATCATCGCCTGAGTGATGCCGCCGTTTCATTCTTGGCTGTCATGTTCACCCCAACACACTCTCTGAGGTTCCGGGGCTTCCAAAACGCCGGCTCTCACAGCAGGCGTGCCAAAACCCGGCAATGATTGAGGCAGGCAAGGAAGGACCCCTACGCCCGACGTGAACGCGCTTGCGTTCCCGGATGGCGGATATGCCGCAACAAGGTTAGGACCGATGGCCAAGCCTACCCCTCCCGTCGCGATCATCATGGGCAGCCAGTCCGATTGGGAAACCATGCGCCATTGCGCCGAGACGCTGGACGAGCTCGAGATCGCCTATGAGGCTCGCATCGTCTCGGCGCACCGCACGCCCGAGCGCCTTTACGAATTCGCGCGAGCGGCGAAGCGCCAAGGCTTCAAGGTCATCATCGCGGGGGCGGGCGGCGCCGCGCATCTGCCGGGCATGACTGCTTCGCTGACGCCGCTTCCCGTGCTCGGCGTGCCGGTGGAATCGAAGGCGCTTTCCGGCCTCGACAGCCTCTACTCCATCGTGCAGATGCCGGGCGGCGTGCCGGTCGGCACGCTCGCTATCGGCAAGCCCGGCGCCATCAACGCGGCGCTCCTCGCGGCCGCCATCCTGGCGCTCGCCGATCCGAAGCTCGATCGGCGGCTCGAGGCGTTTCGCCAGTCGCGCACGCGCGCGGTCGCCGAGCGCCCGAGCCTCAAGGCATGAGGCGCGCCAACACGGCCGGGCGGCTCACGCCCGGCGCGACGCTCGGCATCCTCGGCGGTGGCCAGCTCGGCCGCATGATCGCGCTGGCAGCGGCCGATTTTGGGCTCAAAACCGTGGTTTACGAGCCCGAAATCTCAGGGCCAGCCGCTCAGGTGACGAACCAGCACATGGCCGGCGCCTATGGCGACGAGGCAAGGCTCCAGGCTTTCGCGACCCGCGTCGATGTCATCACCTATGAGTTCGAGAATGTGCCGGCGGAGGCCGTCGCTTATCTCGCCGAGCTGAAGCCGGTTCGCCCGGGGGGCCGCCTCCTCACCGTGGCGCAGGATCGTTGGCTCGAAAAATCCTTCTTCGCCGATCGCGGCATCGCGACAGCCCCCTTTGCCCGCGTCGACACGCTGAGCGACCTCGAAATGGCGGTCGACAAGATCGGCCCTCGCTCGATCCTGAAGACGCGCCGTTTCGGTTATGACGGCAAGGGTCAGGCGCGGATCGAAAAAGGGGCGGAGCTTGCCTCAGCCTGGCATGCGATCGGGGAAGCTCCCGCGATCCTTGAAGGCTTCGTCCCCTTCCGGCGCGAGGTCTCGGTCGTCGCGGCGCGCGGGGCCGACGGCTCGTTCACGGCATACGACCTTTGCGAGAACGAGCATCGCAACCATATCCTGGCGCGCACCACCGTCCCGGCGCGGGTGAACCCGCGCACGGTGGAGGAGGCCGTCGAGATCGCGCGGCGCACGGCGGAGGCCTTGGAGGTAATCGGCGTCTTCGCGGTCGAGATGTTCGTTTGCGAGGCGCAAGGGCGTGAGACGCTTCTCGTGAACGAGATCGCGCCGCGCGTCCACAACACGGGGCATTGGACGATCGAGGGCGCCGAGACCTCGCAATTCGCCCAGCATGTGCGGGCGATCTGCGGTTGGCCGCTCGGCTCGACGCGAAGGCTCGCGGCGCGGGTCGAGATGGAAAATCTCATCGGTTCCGGAGCGCAAGAATGGTCGCGCCTCATCGAGGAGGAGGGCCCGCATCTGCATCTTTACGGCAAGGATGTCGCGGCGCCCGGCCGCAAGATGGGCCATGTGACGCGGCTTTTCGGGCGGACAGCACAGGATGCTCGGCCCGAGAGCCACGAGACGATCAAGGACGCAGCCTTGCCGCCGACGTTCCGCTGAGCGCGAGGCCCCCCGCTTATTTCGTTCCTCTATTTCCGATCCGCCACCGAGAACCCATGCCAGAACGGGTCCCGGTCATCCACCACGATGGTGTTCTGTCCGGTCACCCGCGCCCAGCCTTCGATCGAGGGGATGATGGCATCGAGCTCGCCGACCTTGGTGCGCCCTTCGATGCGCCCGATGAAGGTCGAGTTGATGACGCTCTCATGGACGAACTCGGCACCTTCCGCGAGCTTGCCGAGCGCTGAAAGCTGCGCCATGCGTGCCGAGGTTCCCGTCCCGCAAGGCGAGCGATCGATCGCCTTGTCGCCATAGAAGACAGCGTTGCGCGCACTCGCGCCCTTGGTCTTCGGCTCTCCAGTCCACATGACATGGGTGAGCTTGTCGAGCGCGGGGTTCTCGGGGTGGACGATGCTGTGGCGGGCATTGAAGGCTGAGCGCAGCCTCGGGCTCAAGCGGATGATGTCCGAAGGCTCGATGCCGTCGAGGCCTGCGTAATTCGCCTGCTTTTCGACGATCGCATAGAAATTTCCGCCATAGGCGACATCGACCGTGAGCTTGCCGATCCCCTCGACCTCGACCTCGTAGCCGCGCCCGCGCAGGAAGGACGGCACATTCTTGATGCGCACGCTCTCGACGTAAGGCCCCTTTTGCACATAGCGGGCTTCGACGAGCCCCGCCGGCGTGTCGAGCCGCAAGAGCCCGGGCATCCTCGGCGTGACGAGCCCATGCTCGATGATGGTGGTCACCGTGCCGATCGTCCCATGGCCACACATGGGCAGGCATCCCGAGGTCTCGATGAAGAGGATGGCGACGTCGCAATCCTCGCGCAGCGGCGGGTAGAGGATCGAGCCCGACATGACGTCATGCCCGCGCGGCTCGAACATCAAGGCGTTCCTCACCCAATCGTGCTTCGCCAGGAAGTCCTGGCGGCGCTCGAACATGGTTGTGCCCTCGAGGCGGGGGATCGAGCCGCCGGTCACCACCCGGACGGGGTTGCCGCAAGTGTGGCCGTCGATACAAAAAAAGGTCGCGCGCATGGCGCCGGGCTTTACAGGGCGGCGCGCGCCCTGTCACCCGGGGATGGCCCGCTTTCGTAAGGGTCGGACCTTCAAAAATGAGTGATTTGCGCTGGACGCGCATGGCCCGGGAATGAGAAGGAGAGCGCGCTTTCCCTCCTCATGAGCCTTGAGCTTCCTCTCCTTTGAAAGGTGTTTCGATGAAGACCCGCGCCGCCATCGCTTTCGAGGCCGGCAAGCCTCTGACGATCGGAACCGTCGAGCTCGACGGCCCCAAGCCGGGCGAGGTCCTGGTCGAAGTCAAGGCGACAGGCATCTGCCACACCGATGCCTACACGCTGTCGGGCGCGGATCCCGAAGGGCTTTTCCCGGCGATCCTCGGCCATGAGGGAGCCGGCATCGTGCGCGAGGTCGGGGCGGGCGTGACCACGCTCAAGCCCGGCGACCATGTGATCCCGCTCTACACGCCCGAATGCCGCCAGTGCAAAACCTGCCTGTCGCGGCGCTCGAACCTTTGCACCGCGATCCGCGCGACGCAGGGCAAGGGCGTGATGCCCGACGGGACGAGCCGCTTTCGCTGCGACGGCGACCCGGTGCTCCATTACATGGGTTGCTCGACCTTCGCGAATTGCACGGTGCTGCCGGAGATCGCGCTCGCCAAGGTGCGCGAGGACGCGCCCTTCGACAAGATCTGCTACATCGGCTGCGGCGTCACCACCGGGATCGGCGCCGTGATCTACACGGCGAAGGTGTGGCCCGGCGCCAATGTCGTCGTGTTCGGCCTTGGCGGCATCGGCCTCAACGTGATCCAGGGCGCCCGCATGGTCGGCGCGGACAAGATCATCGGCGTCGATCTCAACCCGGGAAAGCGCGCCATGGCCGAGAAGTTCGGCATGACGCATTTCGTCAATCCCGACGAGGTCGGCCGCGACAAGGTGGTGCAGGCGCTCGTCGATCTCACCGGCGGAGGCGCCGATTTCTCCTTCGAATGCATCGGCAATGTGCACACGATGCGCCAGGCGCTCGAATGCTGCCATCGCGGCTGGGGCGAATCGATCGTCATCGGCGTCGCCGCCTCGGGTCAGGAGATCGCCACGCGCCCCTTCCAGCTCGTCACCGGGCGCGTCTGGAAAGGCACCGCCTTCGGCGGCGCGAGAGGGCGCACCGACGTGCCGAAGATCGTCGACTGGTATATGGAGGGCAAGATCAACATCGACGATCTTATCACCCACACCTTGAAGCTCGACGAGATCAACACCGCCTTCGACCTCATGCATGAGGGCAAATCGATCCGATCGGTCGTGGTGTATTGAGGGCCGCAACCGCGTCGGGCGGCTTCCGCGCGAGGTTTTAGGCGCGGGCTTGCCCCGCGCATCCACGTCTTTGCTTCCGCATGAGATGTGGCATCGCCAGAAAGGCGTAGATGACCGGGCCGAGCCCGGTCATGACAAACGTTGGGCCGCCCTCCTCCACCCCCAGCAGTACTCGGATCGCGCGTCGTGCTACGCCGCCCGGCTCAAGCCCACTTCCGGCAATTTCGGCCGCTTAGCCATGGCATCGCGCATCAAGCGCTCGACCTCGGCCTTCTCCTCGCCTTCGAGCGGCAGGCGCGGCGGACGCGTGACGGGCGAGCCGCGCCCGGCGATGTGCTCGCAAAGCTTGATGCATTGCACGAGATCGGCACGGGCATCGAGGTGCAAGAGCGGCATGAACCAATCGTAAAGCGGCATCACCTCGGCGAGGCGGCCCGCGGCCGCGAGGCGGAAGAGCGTCTCGCCTTCGCGCGGGAAGACGTTCGAGAGGCCGGACACCCAGCCTTGCGCGCCGAGCGCCACGCTTTCCACCACCACATCGTCGAGCCCGCAGAAGGGGATGAAGCGATCCTCCGTCATGTTGCGCAAATCGACGAAGCGATACGTCTCGCCGGACGATTCCTTGTACGACAAGATGGTGTCGACATCGGCAAGCGATGCGAGCATCTTCGGCGTCACATCCTGCTTATAGATCGGCGGGTTGTTGTAGATCATGATCGGCAGATCGCTCGCGCCGGCAACGGTGCGGAAATGCGCCAGGGTCTCGCGCGGCTTTGCCGAATAGACCATGGCGGGAAGCACCATCAGCCCATCGATGCGAAGCCGTTGTGCCTCCTTCGCGACCTCGCAAGCGAGCGCGGTCGTGTATTCGGCGACGCCGGCGATCACGGGAATGCGGCTTCCGGCCGCATCCTTCAAAGCCTCCATCACCGCGAGTTTCTCGGCGCGCGACAAGGAATTGTTCTCGCCCACCGTGCCTACCGCGATGAGGCCTGAGACGCCCTCGGCGACCAAGGCGGCAGCGACCTTGCGCGTCGCCTCGAGGTCGAGCGAGAAATCGGCACGAAATTGCGTGGTGACGGCCGGGAAAACGCCGGCCCAAGCGGGCTTCTTTGCCATCTTGTGTCTCCTTGAGGCGACTTGCCAAGTCAAAAATCTTCAAAAAACTTGCAGCAATTCTTGCGCCTTTCACGCGCGGCTCGCAACCATGAAACACGAGCTCCCAGCGCTCAATCCGCAAAACGCAAGCCAGATTTGCGGATAGAGATAGCTTCCTCGGAAAGGTCCTGCGCAAGGCTCAAGGGCCCGTCCTGATCCCTTCCTTCCCGGTGCGGTCGACCAAAAGCTTCGCGTCCTCGGGCAAGAGATAGCGCTTGGCGACGAGGCCGTCGGCCGCCTTCTTGAAGGCCGCAACGTAGCTTTCCTTCGTCGGGTAGCGCTCCTCGATCGAAAGCCGCGGATCACCCACGGCGAGGCGCTCGGCGCGGGTCGCCGCGAAGGGAATGAAGCTCCCTTGCAGATTGCACATGCCGTTCTCGAAGCGATCCTTGCGCCCGAGATTCCAGCCCGTGTAGGTGCCGATCGGCACTTGCGAGAACACCGATTCGATGCCGGCGATGTCGTTGCCGTCGGCATCGACCTGCATCTCGAGGACGCCATAGGTTGCGGACCTTACGAGCGGGGGCTCGCGCGTGATGATGCCACTCGAATCCTGCGCCCGATAGAACGGGCCGAAATCGAGCACATGCAGCGTGTCATGGACGCGCGCCGTCGAGGTCGCCGGACGCTCGACGCCGCCATAATGATTGGCCGGGATCGGCGGGAAGCGCACCTGGTCGGGCGCAACGAGCGTGCCGTCGGCGATGCGCGGCACCGCGCTTTGCGGCGGGGTCGCGTCGTCGAGCACCCATGCGGTGAGCGCGCTCATCAAGGCGCGCATCGTCCATAATTGCGGGTTCGGGTTCGGCTGCTGCTGGCAATTGCCGAAAGGCGCTTGCGTCGCGAGCGGCAAGGCGGCCGGCCCGTGCTGCGTGCTCCCCATGATGAAGGTGCGCACATTCGCCGGGTCCGGCACGTCGCGCTCGCCGAGCGGGTCCGTCAACCCGAGAGACTGGCGCCCCTCCCACATCTCGAGCGAGGTCGCCACGTGGAAGATGCGCGGGCACGTATCCGTCGCCGAGCAACGGTCGAGAATGCCTTGTGTGCGCAGTGTCAGAGGATCGGTCTGGCGCGCGTAGGAGAATGGAAAATCATAGGCCGGATACACATGGTCGGTCTGCTCGCCCCAGGCACGCACCGGCTGGCCGAAACGGACGTTGAGCGGCATCAATCCGCCCCCGATATGCGGGTAGGCGCCATCGAAGACGCGCCTGCCCGCCTCGTCGCGATTGAAGCCGAGCGCGAGGAAGCTACGGATCATCCGGCCCGATTGTGAGGTGCCTTCGATGATGGCGAAGTTATCGGGGCGATAGACGGGATTTACAGCGCCGGCATCGTCCTTCATCGCGTTGCGCAAAAAAGCGCCGACATCGCGCGTCGCCGCAAAACCGAGCCCTCCCACGGTCGGATCCTTGGCGCGGTAGATCAACTCGTAGAGGTGGCCCGGCTCGAAGCCCCCCTTGAGGCAGACATGCTTCTCGTCCGGCACGGGCGGCTTGCCCTGTTCACAGGCGGCGAAGCTCCACTCGCTATCGGGAATCAAGACCCGCGGGTCCTGCTCGCGCGCCCGCGCGGTCAATGTCGGGTGAAAACCGTCAGCGTCAGCCTGGCGGTTGTCGAGGCTCGCGGTCGGATAGCTGTCATAGCTTCCGGGAGGAAACGCCTGGATCTGCTGGCTGAGCCCGATCGGCAGGCTCGCCGCTTCGACGGGCGTGATCATTTCCGAGCGCACGATGCCGGTGACGGGTGAGCCGTCCTGGTTATGCGCGATGACGGGCGGCATGCCGATCCGGTTCATGCCGGGCAAGACGTCCATCTCCCAGCCGAACCACACCATGGTGTAACCTGAGCGCAGCAGCCAGCCATCGCCCGGCGAGGTGAGGCCGTTGCGATCCGCGGCGCCTCCGGTGGCGCCTTCGTCGAAGGCGCCGAGCGCGAGCTTGTTGCCGCGATTGTTCACCTCGAAGAACAGGATGTGGTTGCCGCGCGCCATGTCGGCGGGTTTCAGGATCTCGATCGGGGTCGTGTATTCGACCATGCCGTGCGCGTTGCGCGGCGCGAGGTTGATGTCCTGAATGATCGCATTGGCGGGATCGGCCGGATCGAGCTCGCCCGTGACGCGTCCGGTGAGCCGCTGATACGGCCCGGTGTTGCCGAAGGAGCCGCCGCCGAAGGCCCAATCGGTCTTCTCGATCTCGACGCGCGTGACGCGTGCCTCGGCGGCGCTCATCGACACGGCCGTCGTGGCGCATCCGACAAGTGCGAGCTTGAGCAAAGTTTTCATGCGATCCCCCCTCTTCCGTTCGGGTCTCGAGATTGGTGTAGCGTCGATTTTCGATCAAACGCCGTTGAGCGACGAAAGGCTCTTTTTCTGCCGTCCCTCGGCATCGAAATTTTCGGGCGCGAGGAAGCGCTCGAACGCCTGTTTTCGCGCCGGCCACTCGCCATCGATGATCGAGAACCACGCCGTGTCGCGGTTGCGCCCCTTCACGATCAGATGCTGCCGAAAGACGCCCTCGAAGACGAAGCCGAAGCGGCGTGCGGCCCGGCGCGAGGGTTCGTTGGCATTGTCGCATTTCCATTCGAAGCGGCGATAGCCGAGGTCGTCGAAGGCGTGTTTGGCCTCGAGGAACACCGCCTCGGTCGCGAGCGGCGTCTTTTGCAGGGCCGGCGAATAGAAGATGTGGCCGGTCTCGATCGAGCCATTCGGCTGATCGATGCGCATGAGGGTGACGCAGCCGAGCGCGCGGCCGCTCTTATTGTCGAGGACGGCATAGTAAAGCGGATCGGCGAGCGCCTGGCGCTCCTTCAGCCAGGCGCGGAACGAGGCTTCGTCTCGCCACGGCCCATAGGGCAGATAATGCCACATCGGGTCCGCGCCCTCGACCGCGCGCCAAAGGCTTTCTCCATGCTTGCCCTCATCGAGCGGCTCGAGCCGCCCGAAACGGCCTTGCAACACGCGGCGCTCGGGAAGGCCGCGAGCGGGCTTGGGGGATGGTTTTGCCTCAGGATTTGCGGTCACTTTCGCCGCTCCCGTGAATCCTTGCTGAAGAAGCCGTTGAGATCGACCGCCGGCACATTCGTCGCGAAACCCGAAAACGAACCTTCCCTGGCGATCGTCTCCGCCGCGTGCGCAAATCCGGACCAGGCGGCGCGTGCCAGCGCCCCACCGACGCTGATGCGTCGCACGCCGAGCGCCGCGAGATCGGAAACGGTGAGCTCGCTCGGCCAGCCGATCAGCACATTCACGGGCTTTGGCGCCACGGCCTTCACAATCGCGCCGATGTCCTCGCGTGTGCGCACGCCCGGCGCGTAGAGCACATCCGCTCCCGCACTCGCGTAAGCCTGGAGGCGCGAGATTGCCTCCTTCAGCGGGTCGGCATGCCCGGTGAGGAAGCATTCGGCCCTACCGACGAGGAGCGCGGCTTTTCCATGCGCGTCGAAGGCGCGGCGCGCGGCGCGCATTCGCTCGACGGCCTCGGCAAGATCATAGAGGGGCTTTGCCTTATCGCCTGTCGAATCCTCGATCGAGACGGCCGCCACCCCGGTCTCGAGGCAGCGCGTCACATTGCGCGCCACACCCTCGGGATCATGGGCGAAGCCTCCCTCGAAATCGGCATTCACCGGCAGCTCCGTCGCCTCGACGATCAAGCGGATATGCGCGAGCGCCTGATCGACATGAAGGGCGTTGTCCGGAAAGCCGAGGCTCCAGGCCGCGCCCGAGCTCGTCGTCGCGAGCGCCTTGAAGCCCAATCCCTTGAGCCACCGCGCCGAGCCGATGTCCCACGGGTTCGGAATGACGAAACAGCCGCTTTCGTGAAGGCGTCGAAATTCTGCGATCTTGTCCACATTTACCATTGTGGGCTCCCTGGGCGGTCACCGTGAGGCGTGAAAAGTGAGGAGTGAAAAGTGAGTTAGTGGCGAGTAGCGAGTGGCGAATAATGAGTAGTCAGCCACTACAACGCAGCTCACCTTCACTCTTCACTCTTCACTCTTCACTCTTCACTCTTCACTCTTCACTCTTCACTCTTCACTCTTCACTCTTCACTCTTCACTCACCTCAGCTCGGCGCAGAAGCGCTGGATCTTCGTGCAA
>DASZIL010000177.1:0-8811 GCA_035949255.1 Beijerinckiaceae bacterium
CGTCTGCACGTAATCGCCCGCATAGATCGGCTTGATCTTGACGCCCGGATTTTCCTTCTCGAAATCCGCCCCATAGCCGTCGATGAGCTTGGTGATCGGCCCGGAGACAGCGATCGGATAATAGAAGCGGATCTCGATATCTGCCGCCCGGGCCGGAAGAGCTTTCGTGGCGGCGAGCGCGAGACCGGAAGCGACCGCGGAGCGGCGCGTGATCTTGGTCATGGTTCGAGCCTCCTCATCTTTTTCGTTATTGATAGGATCGCAAAAGCCTCTCGGCCTCGGCTTGAGCATCCTTCAGGGCTTGGGCCGGCGATTTCGTGCCCGTCAGGGCGGCCTGGAGATTGTCGTCGAAGACCTTGGTGACGCGCTGATTGTCGTGCGTCGAGAACTCGGCGACCGCGTATTGAAGCTGATCGCGCGCCACGGCCGCCGGCGGGAAGCTTGCGACATAATCCGCAAGCGCCTTGGTCTCGAAAGCCGCCGGCGAGACGCCGATGTAACCAGTGGCGATCGACCATCGCGCCGCCTGCTCCGGGCTCGTCATGAACTGCACAAATTTGACGGCCGCCGCGTTCTGCTCGGGCGTCGATTTCTTGAAGAGGTAGAAATTGCCGCCGCCCGTCGGCGTGCCGCGCCGGAGCTTTGCCGGCAGCATGGCGACGCCGAAGGGGAATTTGGCGTTGTCGCGAACATTGGTGAGATTGCCGGTCGTCGTCCACATCATCGCGGTCTTGCCTTCGAAGAAATCCTTCGGCGTCGTGCCCCACTCGACGAGGCCCGAAGGCGCGACCTTGTCCTTCGAGGTGAGGTCGACCCAATATTGCAGGGCCTCGGCGACGGCCGGCTTGTCGAAGGCGACCTTGGTGCCTTCCTCGTTCATCAAGATCGCGCCGTTTTGCGTCGCGAGGCCTTGGAAGAGCCAATAGGGGAAGGAGCCGCCGGACGGGATCTCGATGCCCCATTGCGAAACATTGCCCGAGGCGTCGCGCTTCGTCAGCTTCGTCGCGAATTCGCGCATCTCGTCCCAGGTGGCGGGCGCCTTCTCGGGGTCGAGCCCCGCCGCCTTGAAGGCGTCCTTGTTCCAATAGAGCACCACGGTCGAGCGCTGGAACGGAATGCCCCAGGTCTTGCCGCCTGTCTGGCTGTTTTGCATGAAGGCGGGGTAGAAGCTCGAGAACCAGCTCTTGCCCGCCTCGCCCTTCACCAGATCGTCGTAAGGAATGATGGCGTCCTCGTCGATCAGCGTGAACATGTCGGTCGAAAGCGCGACCGCGACCTGAGGCGCGTCGCCGCCCTTGAGCGCGGTGAGGATCTTCGTGATCGTATCCTGATAGCCGCCCGAATAGATCGCCTTCACCTTGATGTCGGGGTTGGCCTTCTCGAAATCCGCCACCATGGCGTCGACGATCTTGGTCACCGCGCCGCCGACCGCGACCGGGTAATAGAAGCTGATCTGCGTTTGCGCCCGCGCCGGGAGCGATGCCGGCAAGAGGCCGCCTGCCAAGCCCATGGCGAGTGACGCCAAGGCGAGAAAGATGCGGCGGCTAATCATTATCATTCGTTAGCTCCTTTTCGAGGATAATGACGAAACAGAAAGGCTTGACGCCGGCTATCGACGCCGCACCGGCCCTCATCTCGCGCCCGTGCCGATCCGGCGTCCAGAGGCGCGGTCGAACCTGTGCTCACGGGCCTTGTCCCAGACGAAGCCCGCGCGCTCCCCGATGCGCGTTTCGGCTCGGCCGGGCACTCTTACCGCGATGGGTTCGCCAGCCTGCCCCGTAAGGCCGACGATCGTGTCGGCCCCGAGATACTCGACGCTCGCGACCTTCGCGTCGATGCCGTTGCCGGAAGGGGGCACGAGCCGCATGTCCTCAGCCCGCACCCCCGTTACGAATCCGTTCGGGCTGCCCGCACCTTCCGTCTCGATCAGATTCATCGGCGGGGCGCCGATGAAGCGCGCCGCGAACATGGTGGCCGGGCATTCGTAGAGCTCGGAGGGAGAGCCTGCCTGCTCGATCACCCCCTCATTCATGAGAATGACCCGATCCGCCATGGTCATGGCCTCGATCTGGTCGTGGGTGACGTAGATCATCGTCATCCCGAGCCGTTGTTGCAGAGCCCTGATCTCGACGCGCATCTCATGGCGCAGCTTGGCGTCGAGGTTGGAGAGCGGCTCGTCCATCAGGCAGACGGGTTGCTCGCTGATGATGGCGCGGGCGAGCGCCACGCGCTGGCGCTGGCCGCCGGAGAGCTCGGCCGGCTTGCGCGCAAGATAGGGTACGAGCCCGGTGAGCGCCGCGACCTTGCGCATGCGCGTCTCGCGCTCGGCGCGCGGCACCCGGCGCACTTCGAGCCCGAAGACGATGTTCTGCGCCACCGAAAGATGCGGAAACAGCGCATAGGATTGGAACACCATGGCGATGCGGCGATCCTTCGCGGGGAGGTGGGTCACGTCCCGCCCTTCGATCTCGATGCGCCCCGAGCTCGGCTCCTCGAGCCCGGCGATCAGCCGCAAGGTCGTCGATTTGCCGCAACCAGATGGGCCGAGCAGCACGCAAAGCGCGCCGCGCGCGACCGAGAACGACACGTCATTGACGGCGGCGTGGTCGCCGAATTCCTTGACGAGATGCTCGACTGCGATGCGCGACAAAAACCGTTCCCACCTTGCGGTTTCGCTCTTCCAAGCGATTTTCCCAGACGGCCTCTTTGTTCGGGCACATCCTAACCCGGCAAGTTCGCGGGTGGAATACGTCGCCTGGATGACGTTTCGATGTCGTTCGAAGGCGTACTGGCGGACGGGAGCGCCGCTTTAAAATGCCTCTTCACAGGCCGATATCTTGGCTCGTGCCGCAAGGAGGACCGCTGATGTTCTCGGGTGAGCAGGAGGGTGCGGGCGCCAAGCGAACCTCGTGTTCGGGCGGGCGCGAAACGAGGCTCAGGCGTTCGATTTTCGCCCGACACGCGCTGCAGCGCCCAGCTGTTCTGGCCGCATCCCTGACGACCGGCTTCCTCATCGGCATCGCTTACCGATACTTCGTCTATGATCCGACGCCGGGGAACCTCGCGAATTATGCGCGCAGCGGCATCCATGGGGCCGGTCTTGCGCTCACTGCCCGGGTCGTGCAGACCGCATTCGCCTCCAATGCCCGCTCCTCGCTGGGCTTGGCGCTCAGGCGATTGCCGTTATGGGGCGAACTTCTCGTCCGAGCGCTCGTGATGACCGCCGCCCTGATCGTCGTCGGCGTCTCGTTGCAGCTCGTGCTTTACGCGGAGCCGCTCGGGCTGCACGGGTTCACCTCGGGCTGGTTCACCTCAACCCTGCCGCGGATCGTGGCGATCGGCTTCGCCATATCGCTCGTGTTCGGAGCGCTCACCGAGATCGGCCGGCTGATCGGCGGCCCGGTGCTCACCAGCGTCATCCTGGGGACTTATCATCGTCCAGTCCGCGAAGAGTTGATCGTGATGTTCCTCGACATCGCCGGCTCGACGCGGCTCGCCGAAGAAATGGGCGAGCTCAAGGTGCATGACCTGATCACCCGCTTCTTCTTCGATATCGACGAACCGATCGCCGATCACGGCGGGACGGTGCACGCCTATGCGGGGGACGAGGTGATCGTCTCCTGGCCGGTCACAAGAGACGCGTCGCGCAATGCGCGGTGCCTCAAATGCTTTTTCGCGATCGAGCACAGGATGGCTCGCCTCGAGCGCGACTATCGGCGCGAATTCGCCGTCGTCCCAAGCTTCCGCGCCGGGCTGCACGCCGGTCCCGTGATCGTCAGTGAATGTGGCGATGCCAAGCGCCAGCTCGCGTATTTTGGCGATACGATGAATGTCGCGGCGAGACTTTGCGAATATTGCAAAGGGGCGAAGCTGCGCCTCGTCGCTTCGGCAGAGCTGCTGCGTCTGGTGAAGCTGCCGGCCGATATTAGGCTTGGCGATGGCGAAAAAATCGTGCTGCGCGGACGCCACGAGCCCGTCGAAATGCATGCGATCCGCCAGTGTCCTGTCGTTCCCGGCTTGGCGTAGCCTCTCCGGGAGGGTGGCTGAAGTCGCGGGGTGAGGTCCCCGTCTCACTGTTCAATGCCCTTGGCAGCTCGGCGCCGTCGGGATAGGTCAAGCGGCGCCGGGAAACGCGCCAGCGTTTCGCGGTTTTGATTCAAAGGCTCGATTTTCCGTGCTTACGGAATCCAGAAACGCAAAGGTCGAGGGCTCTTCGCTTTCGGCTCTCCCCATTTTCCCCGTCTCGATGGCCACGAGTTCCGAAATCACAAACCCCGCCTCGATCACGCAGCGCTACGAGGCCCTCGTCGCGGCCGGCACGATCGAGGGCGATCCGTCGCAGATCGATCTCGTGCGGCGGCTCGACGGTTTGGCAGCCGAGCTCGGCAAGCGGCAGAACGGCAATGGGCTTTTCGGCTTTGCGCGCCTTCTCGGCTTCGGTAACGGCAACGGTTCCGCGGACGCCGAAAAGGGGCGCGGCCTTTATATCTGGGGGCCGGTCGGGCGCGGCAAGACGATGCTCATGGACCTGTTCTTCGACAGCGTCGATCTCCGAGCCAAGCGGCGCGCGCATTTTCACGTGTTCATGGCCGATGTGCATGAGCGCATCAAAGACTTTCGCGAAAAGATCAAGGTGGGCGAGATCAGGGACGGCGATCCGATCGCGCCGGTCGCCAAGGCAATCGCGGGCGAGACGCGGCTTTTGTGCTTCGACGAATTCGCCGTCACCGACATCGCCGACGCGATGATCCTGTCGCGCCTCTTCACCGCGCTCTTCGCCGAAGGCGTGGTGCTGGTCGCGACCTCGAACGTCGAGCCCGATCGCCTTTACGAGGGCGGGCTCAACCGGGCGCTCTTCCTGCCCTTTCTCAAGCTCCTGCAAGAGAAGGTCGAGGTCGTGCGGCTCGAGGCGCGTACCGATTTCAGGCTCGAGAAGCTCGAGGGCGAGCGCGTCTGGTACGTGCCCGCGGATGCGCAAGCGAAGGCCGCGCTGGACCGCGTCTTTGCCCGGCTCGTCGGGGGAGCCAAGCCCTTACCCGCGACACTCGAGGTCAAGGGCCATGCGGTGAAGGTGCCGCTCCAGGCGCAAGGGGTGGCGCGCTTCACCTTCGCTGAGCTTTGCGTCGAGCCGCTCGGCGCGTCCGATTACATCGCCTTGGCGCAGCGCTTCCACAGCTTCATCATCGATGGCGTGCCCGTCCTGGATTTCGACCGCCGCAACCATGCCAAGCGCTTCATCGCGCTCATCGACACGCTTTACGAACGCCATGTGAAGCTCGTCGCCTCCGCCGAGGCCGAGCCGGATGGGCTCTATCTCGGCGGAACTGGGCCGGAAAGCCTCGAATTCAAGCGCACGGCCTCGCGCCTCATCGAGATGCGATCGCAAGCCTATCTGGCGCTTCCGCAAGGGCGCGCCGATTCGAGCGCGAGCGGAGCGACGACGGGTCTCGTGGAGACTTGAGCCGGCGCTGAACCGCCTTTACCTCTGACGGGAATTTGAACTCGCTTTCTTATGCCCGGCATTCGTGCCGCATGGCGCCTTCTCGCTTTGCGGATTAAAGGGAGCCGATGAGCACGATCGCGGAAGGTGAGAGCGCGCCTTTGGCCGAAGGGCAGGGCGCGCCGGCGAAGCCGAAGCGCCCGCCCCTGGGTGCGCTCAAGGCGATCTTGCCTTATGCGAGCCGCTACAAAGGCCGGATCGCGCTTGCCATCGTGGCGCTCGTGGTCGCGGCCGGGGCGACGCTCGCCTTGCCGCTCGCCGTGCGTCGCGTCATCGATCTCGGCTTCGATGCCGACAACGCGGCGTTCGTGAATGAATATTTCGTCGCGCTCATCGCGGTTGCGGGCGTGCTCGCGCTTGCGAGCGCGTCCCGCTATTACCTCGTGATCACGCTCGGCGAGCGCATTGTCGCGGATGTGCGCACGGAGGTCTTCACGCATCTCACAGGCCTCGAGCCCGCGTTCTTCGACGCCAACTACTCAGGCGAGATCATCTCGCGCCTCACCGCCGACACGACGCAGATCAAATCCGCCTTCGGCGCTTCGGCCTCGGTCCTCTTGCGCAATCTCGTGCTTTTCGTCGGGAGCGCCGGGCTCATGGTCTATACGAGCCCGCGCCTTTCGGGCTTCGTCTCGCTCGCCATTCCGCTGATCGTGCTGCCGCTCGTCTTCTCGGGACGCGCCGTGCGGGCGCGTTCGCGCGTCGCGCAAGACCGGCTCGCCGACACGGCCGCCTACGCGGCCGAGCAGATCGGCGCCGTGCGCACGCTTCAGGCTTATGGCGCCGAGCGCATGACCATCGAGCGCTTCGGCGCGGCGGTCGAGGATGCTTTCGCGGCCGCCCGCGACTCGACGAAGGCGCGCGCCTTTCTCACCGCGGTCGCCATCTTCCTCGTTCTTGCAAGCGTCGTCGTCGTCTTGTGGATCGGCGCGCAGGACGTGATGGCGGCCCGGATGTCGGCCGGGACGCTGTCGCAATTCGTGCTCTACGCGGTGCTCGCGGGCTCGGCGCTCGGCCAGCTTTCCGAGGTCTGGGCCGAGCTCGCCGCGGCGGCCGGCGCGGCCGAGCGGCTCGCCGGCATTCTTCATACGCCGGCCGCGATCGCCGCGCCGCAAGCGCCGCAGGCTTTGCCCTCTCCGCCGCACGGG
This sequence comes from Beijerinckiaceae bacterium, assembly GCA_035949255.1. Lineage (GTDB taxonomy): Bacteria > Pseudomonadota > Alphaproteobacteria > Rhizobiales > Beijerinckiaceae > GAS188. The sequence goes on from DASZIL010000177.1 coordinate 6,649, forward strand.
CGTCTCGCCTTCGAAAGAGTGAGCTTCGCCTATGCGACGAACACCGAGACCTCGGCCCTCGCCGATCTTTCCTTCAGCGTGGCGCCGGGCGAGCGCGTCGCCATCGTCGGGCCATCGGGCGCCGGCAAGTCGACGATCTTCCAGCTCATCTTGCGCTTCTACGATCCGGGGTCGGGGCGCGTGCTGATCGACGGGGTCGATCTCGCACGCACCGATCCGGTCGAGGCGCGAAAGCGTGTCGCTCTCGTGTCGCAAGATCCGGTCGTTTTCGGCGCCTCCGTCGCCGACAATCTCCGCTACGGCGCGCCGCAAGCGAGCGAGGCACAATTGCGCCGTGCCGCAAAGCTTGCCGCGGCGGACGGTTTCATCCGCGAGATGCCCGGTGGCTACGACGAGGTGCTCGGCGAACGCGGTGTCACCCTTTCGGGTGGCCAGCGACAGCGTCTCGCCATCGCGCGCGCCATCCTCAAGGACGCGCCGATCCTGCTCCTCGACGAGGCGACCTCGGCGCTCGATGCCGAGAGCGAGGCCCTGGTGCAAGGCGCGCTCGATACGCTGATGCAAGGGCGAACGACGCTCGTCGTCGCGCATCGCCTGGCGACGGTGCTCGGCGCCGATCGCATCCTCGTGCTCGACCGGGGCCGCATCGTCGAGGAAGGCAAGCACGCTGATCTCGTGGCGCGAAACGGGCTTTATGCGCGGCTTGCGAGGCTGCAGTTTGATGTGGGGGCGAGTACCGAAATAGTGAGGAGTGAGGAGTGAAGAGTGAGTGGAGCGTTATTTGCACGAACCTGTCACCTCTTTCCTTTCACTTTTCACTTTTCACTACTCGCTACTCGCCCCTTCCCCCGAACGCCTCCTCATATAAACGCCGGTAATCCTCACCAGTCGCGCGCACCGGGTTCGTGGCGCCGGCCGAATCCTTGAGCGCCACAGCGACGAGATCGTCGACGAGATCGCGTTTCACTCCCATCTCGCCGAGCGACGCCGGCATCCCGATCTCACCGTTGAGCTTCTCGATCGCGCCCGCAACCTCTTCACCTTTGCGAAGTCCCATGGCTTCGCCGAGTGCTTGCATCTTCTTGGGCACTTCACTCGCGTTGAAGCGCATCACGCAAGGCAGGAGCACGGCGTTGAGCGTGCCGTGGTGCAGGTTGAGTCCCTTGAGCCGTCCGGCAGAATGGCTCATCGCATGCACGGCGCCGAGGCCTTTGGCGAAGGCGAGCGCGCCTTCGAGCGCCGCCGTCATCATTTGCGTACGCGCCTCGAGATCGCTTCCCTGCGCCACCGCTCGTTTCAGCGCGCCGTCCCTCAGCGCGCGGCGCAAACCGTCGAGCGCGATGGCGTCGGCCACCGGATTGTCGACCGGCGAGAGGTAGGTCTCGATGCAATGGGCGACCGCGTCCATGCCGGTCGCCGCGGTGAGGCGCGCCGGCAAGCCGAGCGTCAGCTCGGGATCGCAGAGCGCAACTTGCGGCACGAGATGCCGGCTGGCGAAGGTCGCCTTGCGCCCGTCCTCGGTGATGATGATGGCGCCGATCGAGACTTCGCTTCCCGTGCCGGCCGTGGTCGGGATGCCGATGAGCGGCGGCAAAGGCCCGATCTTCGCGGTTCCTTTGCGATTGACCTCGAGCTCCTCGAGCGGCTCCTTCTGCGCGAGCATGAGCGCCACGCCCTTGGCGAGATCCATGGGCGAGCCGCCGCCGAGCCCGATGAGCCCGTCGCACGCTTGCGCGCGATAGAGGTCATGCGCTGCGCGCACCGCGCCTGCGGTTGGATTGGCGGGCGTCGCATCGAAGACCGTGAAGGGCGCGGCCGCCGGCCAATGGGGACGAAGCTTTTCGAGAAGGCCCGAGGCGACGATGCCGGGGTCGGTGCAAAGCAAGGGCCGCTTGACGCGAAGCCCCTCGAGCTCGCGCGCCAAGCGCTTCACCGCGCCGGCTTCGAGCCATGCCCGGTTGATGATTGGATGAGCGCCATCGGCCTTTACCGCCCGATGGCGTAGGCCTGCATGAGGCGCGGCGTCGCCGCCGCGCGCAGCACGCCGTCCTTGCCGCGCTTCGCGGCCGTGAGGCGCCCGGCCGACCAGGCGGGCGCGACCTCGACGTCGTGGCCGCGCTTCTCGAGCTCCTGGATGGCGTCCTTGCCGATCGTCTCCTCGAC
>DASZIL010000178.1:0-2894 GCA_035949255.1 Beijerinckiaceae bacterium
CGAAGGCTTGGCGCGCGCCAAGATCGCCGAATACACGAGGACGGATGATTTCTATGAGGCGCGGGCCGTGGTCCTCGCCGAGGAGATCGGCAACAAGGTCGAAGCCGAGGCGCTGGCGCGCTCCGTTACCGGGGATTTCGAGAGCTACGCCAAGCTCTACAAGAAAGTGTCGCCCGAAGTCGTCCAAAGCGTCTCGCAGATCGAGGATTATTCGAAGCTCGCCGATACGGTGGCTTCCAATCTCGCGGTCAAGGTGAGCGACAAGCAGGCCGCGCTCGAGATTCTCTCGGTTTCCAAGCGCCTCGAGAAGGTGCTGAGCCTGATGGAAAGCGAAGTCTCGGTCCTTCAGGTCGAGAAGCGCATCCGCACCCGCGTCAAGCGCCAGATGGAGAAGACGCAGCGCGAGTACTACCTCAACGAGCAGATGAAGGCGATCCAGAAGGAGCTCGGCGACGAGGAGGGCAAGGACGAGCTCGGCGAGCTCGAGGAGAAGATCCGCAAGACGAAATTCTCAAAGGAAGCGCGCACCAAGGCGATGCACGAGCTCAAGAAGCTCAGGCAGATGTCGCCGATGTCCGCCGAATCGACAGTGGTGCGCAATTACCTCGACTGGCTGCTCTCCATCCCATGGGGACGCCGCTCGAAGATCAAGCGCGATCTCAAGCTCGCCCAGGAGACGCTCGACGCCGATCACTACGGGCTCGACAAGGTCAAGGAGCGGATGCTCGAGTATCTTGCCGTGCAGCAGCGGATGAACAAGCTTACGGGGCCGATCCTGTGCTTCGTCGGACCGCCTGGCGTCGGCAAGACCTCGCTCGGCAAATCGATCGCCAAGGCGACAGGTCGCGAGTTCATGCGCATGTCGCTCGGCGGCGTGCGTGACGAGGCCGAGATCCGCGGCCACCGGCGCACTTATATCGGCTCGATGCCGGGCAAGATCATCCAGTCGATGCGCAAGGCCAAGACGATCAATCCTCTCATCCTGCTCGACGAGATCGACAAGATGGGAATGGATTTCCGTGGCGACCCGTCTTCCGCCTTGCTCGAGGTCCTCGATCCCGAGCAGAACTCGACCTTCAACGACCACTATCTCGAGGTCGACTACGATCTGTCGAACGTGATGTTCATCACGACGGCGAACACGCTCAACATCCCTCCGGCCTTGCTCGATCGAATGGAGGTCATCCGGCTTGCCGGGTACACCGAGGACGAGAAGGCCGAGATCGCGCGCCGTCACTTGATCCCGAACGCCATGCGCAAGCATGGGCTCCAGGACAAGGAATGGACGATCGACGCCGAAGGCCTGAAGTTCCTCATTCAGCGCTACACGCGCGAAGCGGGCGTGCGCAACCTCGAGCGCGAGCTGTCGAACCTCGTGCGCAAGGCCGTGAAGGACATCCTGCTCGGCAAGGCGAAGAGCATCACGGTGACGCCCAAGGTGGTCGAGGAATATCTCGGCGCGCCGAAGTTCCGCTACGGCGAGACGGATTCGGAAGATCAGGTCGGCGTCGTGACCGGCCTCGCCTGGACGGAGGTCGGTGGCGAGCTGCTCACGATCGAAGGCGTCATGATGCCTGGCAAGGGCAAGATGACGGTGACCGGCAACCTCAAGGACGTGATGAAGGAATCGATCTCCGCCGCGGCTTCCTACGTCCGCTCGCGCGCGCTCGATTTCGGCATCGAGCCGCCTCTCTTCGACAGGCGCGACATCCATGTCCACGTTCCCGAGGCCGCGACCCCCAAGGACGGCCCTTCGGCCGGCATCGCGATGGCGACCGCGATCGTCTCGGTGATGACCGGCATCCCGGTGAGGCGCGACATCGCCATGACCGGGGAGGTGACGCTTCGCGGCAGGGTTCTGCCGATCGGCGGCTTGAAGGAGAAGCTGCTCGCGGCGCTTCGCGGCGGCGTGAAGAAAGTGCTGATCCCTGAGGAAAACACCAAGGATCTCGCCGAAATTCCGGCCAATGTGAAGAACGACCTCGACATCGTGCCGGTCTCGCGGATGGACGAGGTGCTCAAACACGGGCTCATGAGCCCGCTTACGCCCATCAAGTGGAAGGAGCCCGAGATCGCGCCGAAGGTCGGGGTTCCCGAGGACGATCACCCCGGCCTCGTCGCCCACTGACCCGATGTCGGCGAGCGTCGAATGAAGAGAAGGCCCACCTTTTCGGTGGGCCTTTCTCTTATGATGCGCCGTCTCAGTACGGAAGGGGCGCAGAGTACAAGGCCTCGATTGCACTCGATGCGCCAGGGGATTAAACACCGCCGGGCGCAAAGGGCGGTTAGCTCAGTTGGTAGAGCATCTGGTTTACACCCAGAGGGTCGGCGGTTCGAGCCCGTCACCGCCCACCAAATAAATCAAAGAATTATTTAAAAACTTTCACCTCAATTCTAGATATAAAAAGTCTCCGGGTAATGCTTGGGTAACAGGCCCGGGAGGACGCATGGCGGAGAACTGGGACATGCCGCTCGTGAGAAAAGGAAGGTTTTCGCAGGGGCCGGCAACAAAATGCACCGCGCTCTTACGAGGCGAGGCGCATGGCGTGATACAGGACCGTGTCGGCCTGGAGTTGGCGAAGGCCCTGTCGGGCCATTAGGTCAGTGGCCTGCCCCAACCGCGATTGCATCAATCTCCCCTCGAAATGCGACAGCCAACGAACCCGCCCTGGCAAGCGGCTGAACATGACAAGCCCCCTTGCGCCATTGGGTGCCCTGGTGGCATCACACGCGGTTCCTTGAATAGTGCATTGACAACTGCGGGAACGTCATCCGAACACGCCACGCATGAGGTGCGCCGATGAGCTACACGATTTACGGCGACAAAGGATCGGGTGCGTTCTCGGCCGAAGCGGTGCTTGCCGAGGCCGGCGCGCCCTACCAATTCCACTCCG
>DASZIL010000179.1:0-4329 GCA_035949255.1 Beijerinckiaceae bacterium
TCCCCGTCTCCATTCGCCATGGCGCCCGTGGGGGTGAATTGCGCATCCGCTACCAAAGCCTCGAGCAGCTCGATTCACTCTGCAAGAGCCTGACGGGTCAATGAGCATCGAATGCGAGGCGCAAGCCTGAACGTATATTTCTTTAGAAACATCACGCTCAATCAGAAACAAAGCGGCTCTTGCGGCGAGGCGGGCGGCAAGTGGCGCCCGGCCGATGCCCGATCGGGCCGAGCTCGATCGCCATGAACGCGAGGACCGGCGCGCCTGCGGCCGAAGGAGCGCCTCTCACCGGTGCGCCAAGGCGCGGGCATGGCGCGCGATGCGCCAAAACGCCATGCGCGCCACCGATTCGCCCGCGAGCGGCGAGCGGCGAATGCGCCTGACCGCAGCCTGGAGATCGGCGAGCGCCCCATCGAGCGCCGTCGAGCTCCAGCTCGAAAGCTGGCGGGTCACGCCGGCCTCGCGCTTCCAGAAAACATACATGTCCTTCGCCGCTTGCGCCGCGCTTGCGCCCGCCTCGATCTTGGCGCGGCCTTCGGCAAGCGCGAAGACATGGCGGATCGCCGCGCCGAGAATCGGGTCGGAGCCGAGCCTCTCGGCGAAGGCGCGCGACAATTCCCGGTCGAGCCCCGCGTAGTCGCCCGCGAAGGCCGCGTCGATCACGGCGTTCATGGCAACCGCATTGGCGTCCACCATGATGGTCGCCACATCCTCGCTGGTCACGCTCTTCTCGCCGAGCTTGTAAAGGATGAGCTTCTCGATCTCGGAACGCGACTGGCGCCGGTCCGGGCCGAGAGTGCCGACGAGGTCGCGCTTGGCGCCGGGCTCGATCGTGAGCGCGGCTTCGGCGAGCATCTCATCGACGAGCGCCGCATTTTCCCGTTCCCCGCCCGCGTAGCAGGCGAGCGCCGCGGCGCGCGGCGAGCGTTCGCATAAGCTCCGCAGCGCCGATTGCTTGGAAAGATCGCCGGCCTGGATCACCACGAGGTTGTCGAAGGAGGGTCCCTCGAGCAGAAGCTTCACGCCGCGGTCGATCGGCTTGTCGAGGGCCTGCACCCAGATTGCCTTGCGCGGCCCGAACATGCCGATGGCGGAGGCTTCCTCCATGAGCCGCTCGGGATTGGCGGAAAGCTGATCGCCCGAAAGCCGCACGAGCTGAAAGGGATCGCCTGGATCGGTGACCGCGCTAGCGAGCGCGGCGCGACAACGCTCGTCGACGAGGCCCGCATCCGGCCCAAAAAAGAGAATGAGCTCGACCGTCTTCGGAAGCCGCCGAAGAAAGCCTTCCGCTTCGGCCGGTTTGACCGCAACCATCCTGTTTTTGGACCATCCTATTTCTGATTGAGGAGGGCTATCCCGACGCGCGTCCTGATCTGATCGGCGAGCACCGTCGCGGCCCTGATCTCCGCGTCGCGCGCGGCGCGCACATTGGCGAAACGTTGCTGCGAGCGGTCGTAAGAGGCGGTCGCGCTCGCCGTTCCCTTGGTGACCTCCTTGCCGCCCTCGATCTCCACGAGGGTGTAATTCGCCGTGAGCGTCAGTGCGGCCGCGTCCGAGGTCAGGCTGTGCAAATTGACGATCAGGCCGCCGAGCGTTTCCTGCGTGGTGATGTTGAGCCGGTATTTGGGCGCGGACGCGGCGCCGCTGCCATTCGTCTCAAATTTGAGCTCCTCGGCGAGGTAATGGCCGACCCGATCCGGAATGGGATCGACCTCGATGCCAGCGAGCTGGGCGTTGACCCCATTCGTCCCGTAGAGCGGATGGATGCAGCCCGAGAGCGCGAGCGCGCTCGCGAGCACGGGCCCCGCGGCGCGAAAGCAAAGCCGATCAAATGACCACATTGACGATCCTTCCCGGCACCAGAATGAATTTGCGCAGCGCACGCCCTTCCATGGCGCGCTTCACTGCGTCGAGCGAAAGGACCGCGGCCTCGATCGCCGCGCCATCGGCTTCGCGCGGCACCGTGATGTCCGCGCGCTTCTTGCCGTTGACCTGAACCGGCAAGGTGACGGTGGCGTCGGTGAGGAGGCTTCGCTCGACCTGTGGCCAGGCCGCACGCGCAACGAGATCCGGCGCGCCGAGCGCTTGCCAGCATTCCTCGGCGAGATGGGGCGCCATCGGGGCCGTGACGGCGATGAGAATGCGCATCGCCTCCGAAAGCGCCGCGACGACGTCAGGCGCCCGCGCCGCGCCCTCGTCGAGCTCCGACATCGCGTCCTGGAGCGTGTTCGCAAGCTCGCGGATATGGGCGATGCAGACATTGAAACGCAAATGCTCGATGTCGATTTCGACCTGCGCGAGGGCGCGATGCGCGGCCTTGCGGATCGCGAGCGCCGCGGGCGAATAGACGAGCTCCTCGCCATTCGGCGAGGGACCGCCATTTCCCATGATGGATTTCGTGTCGCCCACGAGGCGCCACAGGCGCTGGACGAAGCGCGCCGCGCCCTGGACGCCTTCCTCATTCCAGATCACATCGCGTTCGGGCGGCGAATCGGAGAGCATGAAGAGGCGGATAGTATCGGCGCCGTAAGTCTCGATGATGTCGTCGGGATCGACCGTGTTGCGCTTCGATTTCGACATCTTCTCGATCGAGCCGATGCTGAGCGGCTCGCGCGTCCTCGCATGCACCGCGCGACGGATGCCGCCTTCGCTCGTGATCGCGACCTCCGCGGGGCTCAGCCAAGAGCCGTCCTTTGCCCGATAGGTCTCATGCACGACCATGCCTTGCGTGAAGAGGCCGCTGAAGGGCTCCTCGATGGCGATATGTCCGGTCTTGCGCATCGCCCGCATGAAGAAGCGCGAATAGAGAAGATGCAGGATCGCGTGCTCGATGCCGCCGATATATTGATCGACCGGCATCCATTTCGCCGCCGCCTGGCTCGTCGGCTCGTCGCTCCAAGGATCGGTGAAGCGCACGAAATACCAGGACGAATCGACGAAGGTGTCCATCGTGTCCGTCTCGCGCCGCGCCGGCTTGCCGCATTTCGGGCAAGGGACGTGCTTCCAGGTCGGATGGCGATCGAGCGGATTGCCGGGCCGGTCGAACGTGACATCGTCAGGCAAACGGACCGGAAGCTCGCAGAGCGGAACCGGGACGATGCCGCATTCCCCGCAATGGATGACCGGGATCGGGCAGCCCCAATAGCGTTGACGCGAAATCCCCCAATCGCGCAGGCGAAAATTCACCTTGCGGACGGAGACGGGGCGCCCGTCTCGCATCTGCGCTTCGAGGCGCCGCGCCACGTCCTCCTTGGCTTGCGGCACCGTCATGCCGTCGAGGAAACGCGAATTGATGATGATGCCGTCGTCGAGAAAAGCGGTGTCGCCGATCACGAAGCTCGCAGGATCGATGCCCGGCGGACAAACGACGGGCGTCGCGTCGAGGCCGACGCTGTGCACGAAGTCGAGGTCACGCTGGTCATGGGCCGGGCAGCCGAAGATCGCGCCCGTGCCGTAATCCATCAGCACGAAGTTCGCCACGAAAACCGGAAGGGTCCAGCCATCGTCGAAAGGATGGAGCGCCCTGATGCCGGTGTCGTAACCCTTCTTCTCGGCGCGCTCGATTGTCCCTTCCGCGGTGCCCATCCGGTGGCACTCGTCGATGAAGGCCATGAGCGCAGGATCGCTCTTCGCGAGCCTTGTCGCCAGGGGATGATCCGGCGAGACCGCCAGGAATTTCGCGCCGAACAAAGTGTCGGCGCGCGTCGTGTAAATCTCGATTTCGCCAACGCCCTCCGGCGCGGTCGCCCGATCGAGAGCGAAACGGATCGCGAGCCCTTCGGAGCGGCCGATCCAATTGCGTTGCATCAAGCGCACCTTGTCGGGCCAACGGTCGAGCCGGTCGAGCGCCGCGAGAAGCTGCGGCGCGTAGGTCGAAACCTTGAAGAACCATTGCGTCAGCTCGCGCTGCTCGACCGGTGCGCCCGAGCGCCAGCCGAGGCCGTCGACGACTTGCTCATTGGCGAGAACCGTCTGGTCGACAGGGTCCCAATTGACCTTGGCGGTCTTGCGGTCGACGAGGCCAGCCGCGAGGAAATCGAGGAAAAGCCGCTGCTGCTGCTTGTAATAATCGGGGTCGCAGGTGGCGAGCTCGCGCGACCAGTCGAGCGACAGGCCCATGGATTGGAGCTGCGCGCGCATCGCGGCGATATTCGCGTAGGTCCATTCCTTGGGGTGGACCTTGCGCTCCATGGCCGCATTCTCGGCCGGCAAGCCGAAAGCGTCCCAGCCCATCGGATGCAGGACGTTGAAGCCTTTGGCGCGCTTGTAGCGCGCCACCACATCGCCCATGGCATAATTGCGCACATGCCCCATGTGGATGCGCCCGGA
>DASZIL010000180.1:0-24921 GCA_035949255.1 Beijerinckiaceae bacterium
TTCCTGCGTCAGCCGCACAAAAAGGCCTCGCGACAGGCACGACCTGGAGCGAGGCCTTTGAGGTTCAAGGTCAGTAACGGCGGAACGTGCCGCCGCGGGTCCTTCGGGGAAGCTAATGCCACACCCGCCACGGTCGCGCGCCGAGCTAGCAACGTTAGATGGTGATCCAGGTTCCCTCGACGAATGGAGGTGAGCGGCGGCAAGAAGGCCCCGCCGGAGAGGCTTGGCCAGAACTCCGGCGAGGCCCTGCCACGCCCACAATCGCTGGACAGCTTGAGCAAACGCGCATGGTGCTCTTCCGTCAGCAGCGACTTGTTCTCGAAAGTTATGTTGCGGCGGTCGCGCTCCGCCCGGCGTCATCTGCGCACAGGACTTGAACGTGGTCGCGATCGACGATGCACAGGCGAGAGCCGGTGCCCAGGTTGCGCGCACCATCTTGGGATGCCGCAGTCCACGTCCAAAGGGTCACCCTGAATGCAGTCTACGAAAGCGAACCTTGCCGATTGCTGATCGAGTCGTAGCCGCGCCCAAGAAATTCGATAAGGCAGAAGCCGTGGCCGAAGGGATCGGATAACGTGACGATCTTACCCCAGACTTCGACCCGAATGTCTGTCTCGGCGCGTGCTCCCGCTGCTAGGGCCCGAGAGAGCGCCGCCGGCACATCGTCCACGACCACGTCAATATGCACCGGAGTCCAGTGTCGGTCATAGTGGCGCAGGCTTTTCCCTGCCCCGACCGAGCCCTCGGGCTTTTGCAGGAGATAAACGCGGACCGGCAGTCCGCTCAGTTCTGCCGCTTCCGCGCCAAATCGCCGAGTGACAATAAGGCCGAACGCTTCCGTATAGAAGGCGATTGCCCGCCCGATGTCGCTCACGTCGATGTTGACTAGCAAATCCATGGCCAACAGTGTCGCATGACGCGGCCGGGTTGCGAAGCGTCACTTCCGCTTGACTGAACTGACGATGGCGGAGTGCCTCAAGTGCTTCGGCGCGGCGGAGCGCGGAGGCAATGGGGAAGCTGCTTCTGCTTCCCGCACGCAAAGCGCTCTACTGAGTCCACCAGCCGCCAAGACGGTCGGGCGCTACCCCCTTGCCCCCGAGAGGCACAATGACCACCGGCGGACTCGGCAGGGCCTTTAGCTCACGCCTATGGGCCTTTCCCCCGGCATCCAAGGTCGTGTCTGTCGCTCGGCAATATCCTCGACGGTTTGCGCCAGGGCGTCATATGTCTCCGCGACCTTGAGAATGTCCGACCTCGCCTCGGCCCAAGTGATCGACGCCGCGCGCATCCGCAACTCTTCGGCTCTCATGCGATAGTCGGCAGCCCTCAATCTGACCGCATCAAATGAATTGTCGGGTGTGTCGGACATGGCAATATCGTGAATGCAATTACTGTAGGGGTCTCCGTGCCAGCGGAACCACCCGTCCACCAAACCCTAACATTGTCTCGGCAAGCTCCGCGACTGATCTTCGGGCCTAGCCCGAGCGGCTTCGTAAGCGCGCGGACTTTCGCCCGGTGCCTTGACGTATTGAATTGAGAGCAGGGGTTCCGGGCAGAGGAGGGAACAACTATGCTGAAGCTCTATTCGGCGATACTTGCGGTGCTGGCGCTGCTGTTGACCTTCGCCACGGACTCGAATACGCGGGATTCACCGATCGGCTTTTCTGTGATTCATGGTTGAACGGCTTGAGAAGGGCCGGCCATGGCGCCACGGATAAGCGAAGCAGATATGGACATCGTTGCGAAAGGGTTCGCGCTCCCGCAGGACCGCAAAGAGCCGCGACGACCTGAAATTTCTTGAGCCGGTACACTATTTTTCGGCGCGCAACGTCACCTGGCCTGCCCTCGACGGCCGAGCTCGGTAAATGGAATAGGGCATGGAAGCGCTTCTGGCGTCTCGGGATCGGCAAATAGGTGCCAAGCTCCGCGATAAGCTTCTCGCGGACCATCCCTTGGCTATTTCGCGGGCGGCGTGCAGACGACCTTTTCCTCGAGCACATAGCAATTGCTCATCTCACCGGTGCGCAGATTCAAGCGGAACACGCCCGATTCCCGATCGTGCCGCGAGGCAAGGATAGTGTAATCGCCGGGCGCCTGCGCGCCGCCACCCTCGCCTGCCGGATAGCAGATCGTCACACCGATCGTGCCCTCCTGAAGCCCGTATTGGCAGGCTCCCATCTCCCCGGTCGAGCGATCGACGCGATAGACGCGGTTGAGATCGGTCGCGGGCGCGGCGACGAATTCATAAGACCCCGCCGCCCGGGAAGCATGCCCCGCGCTCGAGAGGGCGAGGGTGAGCGCGACACGCGCGAAGAACGGGCGTCTCGCCATTCGCAAAGAAACCATGAGCCCTCCAAGACCCGATTGCATCGGAGGCGATGTGAAGAGCGAAATGATTCGCCTGGCCCCACAATAGCATCGCCGATGAGCCCTGATCAGGGGCGCCCTCGCAAGGTTACGGAGAGGGCCCGTGCTCATGTCGGGCAGCGGCATCGATGCGATGCATTGCGCAAGGCTCGCCCGGCTTCACCCGATGAGCCCACCTTGCCACTTCGGGCCCGGCACTTGCGCAACGGCACGCGGCGTGCGACCGACTGAAAGGGAAGGAATCGCCAGATCCATGCCCATCTCTTCTTCTCTTCCGATCATCGTCTTCGATCTCGACGGAACGCTTGCGGACACCGCCGCCGATCTCATCGCGACCTTGAATCTCATCTTGGAGCGCGAAGGCCTCGAGGCGATCCCGCTCGCTTCGGCTCGCGACCTCATCGGGCAAGGAAGCCGTGCCTTGCTGCAGCGGGGCTTCACCGTGCAGCGGCGCACCCTCTCGCCGGAGCGGCTCGAGACGTTGTTCCAGGACTTCCTCCACCATTATGGCGAGCATCTCACCGACCAGACACGGCTCTTTCCGGGCGTCGAGGACGCGCTCGAGCGTCTATCGCGGCGCGGTCACGGGCTTGCGGTGTGCACCAACAAGAGTGAATCCTTGTCGCGACAGCTTCTCGCCGGTCTCGGCGTCGCCTCGCGCTTCGCGGCGATCTGCGGGCGAGACACATTTGCATTCTGCAAGCCCGACCCTCGCCACCTCACCGAGACGGTGCGTCTCGCGGCTGGTCGGACGCGGGCCGCCATCATGGTCGGAGATTCGAAGACGGATGTCGACACGGCGCGCGCCGCCCAAGTGCCGGTCATCGCCGTCCCCTTCGGCTATACGGACGTGCCCGTGGCAAAGCTCGCGCCCGATGTCGTGATCGAGCATTTCGACGAGATCGACGCCGCGATCGCGCATTTGAGCGAACGCGTCACCGCCTGAAATCGCCGGCGGCCCCACCCATCCGCGAAACTGTCTTCGCCGAGGGGAATTCCTCGGCAATGAGATCGCGGAGATCTTGTGGCCTTCGGCAAAGCGCCACGGCTCCCGCGGCGCTGAGCTCCGCCTCGCCGCCATGCCCCCAGAGCACGCCAACCGTCGCAATGCCGTGCCGAGCAGCGCCCTTCACATCATATTCGCGGTCCCCGATCATGAGCGCGCGGGCGGGGTCGATGTGCTCGGTCTCGAGGATATGGCCGATCAGCTCGCCCTTGTCGTCATGGCGCCCGTCGAGCTCCGCGCCATGGATCGCGGCGAAATGCTGATCGAGCGCGAAATGCGCGAGAATGGGCCGGGCGAACACATGCGGTTTCGACGTCGCGAGCACCAGGCTGTAACCCTCTCGCGCGAGAGCGGCGATGGCCGCCGCGATGCCGGCATAGAGCGTCGCCTCGAACATCGCCCCGTCGCGGTAGCGCGAGCGATAGATCTTAAGGGCCTCCTCGACCCGCGCTTCCCCGCCGAGCAACCGGCGAAAGCTCGCGCGCAGCGGCGGCCCGATGGTCCAGCGCAGGGCCTCGAACCGCGGCGCCTCGACACCGAGCGTCTCGAGCGCATGGATCACCGACCCGATGATGCCCTTGGCCGGATCGGTGATGGTGCCGTCGAGATCGAAGAGCAAATGACGAGGTTGCAAGCTATTCCGGGCGCCCTCTCGCAACCCGTTCGATCTCCATCCTCACCAGGCGCTCGACGATCCGAGGGAGATTGTCGTCGAGCCAGGCCTTGAGCATCGGGCGCAGCATCTCCTGCACCACGTCCTCGAGACTCCGCACATTCTGGCTGAGCACGCCTCGATTGAGGTCACCGAAAGCGCGTGTCACCGCTCTGTCGGCTTCGTTCGAAAGGATCGCGGCGGCCTCCTGCCTTCGGGACTGCGGACGAGGGCCGGCAAGCCCGGCCACCTCGGCGGCCTCACGCTCATCGGCACAGGCTTGCGCGAGACGTGGAGAGGGTGAGGAAAGGTCGGGGAAGACTTCGGGTTGCGCCCTTTGTCGCGCGATTTCAGGCTGAGGCGAAGGAGCGGGCGACAAAGGCGCCTCCGCATCCCATGCCTGCGCAGTCTCGATCTCGTCCAAAGGCTCCGGCGCGCCTTCGATGCTGTCTTCCGGCAAGCTCTGTGCCGGCAAGCTCCGAGCCCCTTGGGTTTCGGCTCGCCTCGAGGCCTCGCCGGCTGTCGGCATGGAAAGAGCGTGCGCGTCATGGGGAATCGGACGTAAAGGATTGATCCCCCCGAAGAGATTGAAGCTCGGCGAAGCTTTCGCGGACGGGCTTTCCTCGACGAGGCTCGCGGATTTTTCGGGAAGCGACGCCGGCGCCTCGAGCTCGGCCAGTCGGGCGCCCTCGCCCTCGGGCGGGGCCGCGACGGAGAACGCCTCGCGCCCCTCCCCGAAAGTTTGCGCTTCGTCGACCGGCGCGCGAGCGGGCTCGGCGTCCGCCCGGTCGAATTCAGCGGCGGGCGCCTCGGCCACAGGCTTCTCGGTGGGCGGCTCGGATACCGAGACGAGCTTGGCCGGCCCGATTCGCGTCCTCGATTTGTCGTCGGCGATGATGCGCCGGATGGAAGCGAGGATCTCTTCCATGCTCGGTTCGGCAGCTCTCTGCGCGGAAGCGGTCATCGATGCTTGTTCCCCATTCGGTCAGGAGACGCATTCGGCGACGCCTCGCATCTCGCGAACGCACGCCGGACCTGAAAACGAATCACCCGGAGCATTTTGGAAGTTTAGCGAATTCGCAAAGCCGCGCACACGGCAAGCCCACGAATTTCGTTGTTTTCCGCCTAGGCAGCTATTTGCCGCTCGGCGTCTGGGTTCCCCACCACAGATCGCGCACCTGCTGATAATGCACGCCCGGCTCGTATTTTTGCGAGCTGGGGGACACGAATTCCAGCGTCAAGCGCCCGATGCCTTCGAGAAGCTGATAAGAGTTCACCACCCGGTCGTGCTGGGCCGTGACGAGGGCGACGCGGGCGGTGAGCAGATCCTGCTGGGCATTGAGAACGTCAAGCGTGGTTCGCTGGCCGACCTTTGCTTCCTCACGCACACCGTTCAGCGCCACTTCAGATGAGGAAATTTGCGCTTGCGTGGCGAGGATTTGCGCTTTCGAGGCGTCGAGATTTCCCCAGGCGGCAACGACGAGCTGGCGCACCTGGTCCCTGACCTGATCCGCGAGCAGGCGCTGCTGGCCGAGCGTCTCCTTCGCCTGCCGGATTTGGGCGTATTCCGCGCCGCCCTGGTAGATCGGTACATTCAGCGTCGCGGACACTTGGGCATTCATCTGCTGGTCATTGCTCCTGATCACGTCCCACTGCGACGAAACCGTGGCGGTGAGCGAGAGATTGGGGCCGAGCGCAGCCTCCGCGATCTTCACCTGAAATTCGGCGGCGTCCACATTGTGGAAGGCGGAGATGATCGCCGGATTTTCCGCAAGCGCAATATGCACCGCGCCGTCCAGAGAGGGGGGAAGAAGGCGATCGATGGGCCGCCCCGGCGCTAAGGTCTTGGGTTCGACCCCGATGATCTGACGGTATGTGGCGATATCGGCCTTCAAGTTCGCTTCGGCCTGGCTCACCTGGGAACGAGCCCCCTCAAGTCGCGACTCGGCTTGCGCGACGTCCGTTCGCGTGACCTCGCCGACGTTGAAGCGGTCCCGCGTCTGGCGAAGCTGCTCCTCGAGCACATCGACGTTGCTTCTTTGCAGATCAAGCGTCGCCGTGTCGCGCAACGTGTCCATGTAAGTGCTGGCGCCACTGAACAGCACCGTCTGCTCGGTGTTGCGCAAGGTCTCGCGCGCGGCGAGCACCAGACTTTCAGCTTGTCGAACGTTGTTCTTGGTCGCGCCAGAATCAAAAATCATCTGCCTGAGTTGCGCCCCTGCCCCGCGTGGCAGGATCTTCTGATCCTGGATGACGGTCCGCGGCTCCAGAAGCGAGGTGCCAAAAGCGGGATTTGGCTGGCGGTAATTCACGGCTTCGGCGCCGATCTCGCCCGACGCCGAAATCTGCGGCCGGTAGCCGGCCTGTGCCCTCGGGACACCTTCGTCAGTCGCGCGCACGCCCGCGCGCTGCGCGTTGAGCTGAGGGTTGTTGTGATAGGCCTTGACGAGAGCGGATTCGAGCGTCTCGGCATGCGCGAGAGGGTGCGACGCAACGAGCACGGCCGTGGTGGCCAATGCGGTCGCCAAGCCTCGGAAAAGCTGCATTTCGACCTCGAATCGCGAGCGCATCCGGAGCCACCCGGCGTCTCTTCGCCTTGCAAGAGCATCTAGCAACAGTCTGGGCGCCGAACCAAGCCACAATGGCGCATGGCGCGCCGAAAATAGCAAACTGGCGCGAAAATGACACACTCCCGCCGCCCTTTCGAAAGGGCGCGGCCGCTTTCAATAAAATACTTTTATTTCAGCTATCTGCAAGGAGAGACGAAGATCAAAGATGAGATATCCAAGTGTAGGGCGCTCAAAAAGATGGAGAAGGGCGCCTTAAAGACGCGTGGCTGCACGTTCGGTTTTTGCGCGCCGAGGACCTCCAAAAGCGCTATTCTTCTCGAAGATGCGGCCTCTGATTCGAATGCTCAATTGACACTCTCGCCGGCGAGGTCGTATTCGACCGCGAAATCGGAGCCTGCGCATGAAATTCCGGACGGCGAAATATGCGATCGGACAGGTGGTTAAGCACCGCGTCTATCCGTTCCGCGGGGTGATCTTCGACGTCGACCCCACCTTCAGCAACACCGAGGAATGGTACGCATCGATTCCCGAGGATGTGAGACCGTCGAAGGACCAGCCCTTTTACCATCTGCTCGCGGAGAATTCCGAGGTCGAATACATCGCCTATGTGTCGGAGCAGAATCTCGTCCCCGACACGTCACGAGATCCCCTTCGCCATCCGCAAGTCCAGGAAATTTTCAAGCGCGGGCGCGACGGCGCTTATCGAATGAAGGCCGCATCCCTTAATTGATTTGAGACGCTCATGAAGCGAAACCGGTGAAAGGGTCACCGGCCTCGAGAGGACCGGCATATTTTCACCCGTAATCGCAGGCTTTACGACACGAGCCGAAAATTAGCGAGCGAGCGAGACGCGACACGCGCCTCACTCCATCCACCGATGAGCTTGTCGCGAGAAAGAGATCGCGAGGAGCGGGCTAGGGCTTCGGCGCGGCGGCCGGTGCGGCCTGATCCGGAGATGCGGCAGCCGAACCGCCAAGCTTCGAGCGCAGCTCGTCGCTACGCTTCTGAAGCTCTTCCTGCAGCTTCTTCTGCTGCTCCTCCACGATCTTCGGATCGACCGGCGCGCCGTCAAAGGCCTTGCCGAAGCCGGCCAAAGGCACTTGGAAAGTGACCTCACCACCCTGATTGCGGAACTTCACATTGAGCGAGGTGCCTTTCTTCATGCCGTTGATGAAGGCCTCGGTCGTCTGCCCTTCCGCGAAGCAGCCATTCGGGAGGCAGACCACGAATTTGCCTTCGGCCGGACCAGATTGATCGACGTTGAACCTGATGCCCGGGGTGAGAAGCAAGCCGAGCGGAAGGATGAAACGCGCAATCTTCTCGGGCTTGCCGGTGAGGTCGTAGACGGCGACCGCGAGCGCGGGTTGGCCTTGATCCGAGACGAAGTCGCGGGTGGTGTAGCAAATCTGCTGATTAGTCGAAGGATCGTTGCCGCAGAACTTCAACCAATCGGGTTGGGCGGGCTCGGGCTTGAGCTGTTGCACCTGGCTGGCTTCGGCGGCGGGCGCGGGCGCGCCCCCTTGTGCCGGCTGGTTCTGCGCCGGCTGAGCGGGAGCGGGTGCCGGAACCGGAGCCGGAGCGGGCGCCGCCGGCCGCGCGGCGGGTTTTGCCGGCGTCTTGGGCTGGGCCGAAGCGGGGTTCGCGAGCGCCAGGGCTACGAGCGCCGCGGCGGAGAACGCGCCCCGTCTGCACCAACCGCTGGAAAAGAAAGACGACATGTGAACCTCTCTGGTGACGCGTCCGATCCGCGCGGACACAAGACCACCTGATTGATGGGAAACCCCTGCGTGGACGTAGCTACGCTGTCGCCCGCATCGACTTCGAATGCGGCGCCAACATGACGCGCCCCCTTGCTTATCGCCTTCGCGGCGATTTTTCCAGCCCTGGACCGCGACATGCCGAAAGCTGCCCCTGGACGAGGGCGGCGCCGACAGCGAAGCGCAGGCGGCGCCATGATGCAGGTGGCCCCATGATAGCGTGCGGCAGGATGTCGTCGATTCGCCGAAACTCCAGCTTGCGCTCGAGGCCGCCACGCTCGGGTCTCCTCGATCGGCGTGACGTCACGCTCGGCCTCGGCGCGGGCGTGGGCGCGGCGCTGCTCGGCGCGCGCGCCGTGGCGCTCGCCGATGTCCCGGCTTCGGGCCACGCGATCGCCATGCATGGCGAACCCGCGCTTCCTGATGGATTTGCACATTTTCCCTACGCCGATCCCGACGCACGCCGCGGTGGGCGTCTGGTTCTCGGCGTCCAAGGCACCTTCGACAGCCTCAACCCGCTCATCGTCAACGGCAATGCCTCCGACGCTGTGCCGCGATTCGTGTTGCAAAGCTTGATGATGCGCTCCCATGACGAGCCCTTCACGCTCTACGGCCTTCTCGCGCAACAAATCGAGCTCAGCGCGAAGCGCGACCTTCTCACTTTCCGCCTATCCCCGAAGGCCCGTTTCGCGGATGCCGCGCCCGTCACCGCCGATGATGTCGCCTTCAGCTTCGAGCTATTGAAAGCCAAGGGCCGCCCTTTCTTCCGCGCCGTCGCCACGCAGGTGCGCGCCGTGAAGGTCATCGATGCCCGCACCGTCGCCTTCGATCTTGCGGGCTCACTCAACCGCGAGACGCCGCTCAACCTCGCGCTCCTCCCGGTTTTGCCTCGCCACGCGACGGATGCGGCGGGCTTTGCGAACACGACGCTCAAGCCACAGCTCGGCTCCGGCCCCTTTAGGGTCGCCGAGGTGACACCCGGCGCGAGCATCGTCCTTCGCCGCAATCCGAATTTCTGGGCGCAAGACCTTCCGGCGCTCGCCGGCCTCTATAATGTCGACGAGATCCGCTACGAATTTTATCGGGACGCGAACAGCCTGTTCGAGGCTTTCAAGACGGGGTTGGTCGATCTGCGCTTCGAGGACGAGCCGGCGCGCTGGGTGCAGGGCTATGATTTCCCGGCCGTGCAAGACGGCAGAATCGTCAAGGAAACCATCCCCATGCGCCTTCCCGCCGGGATGAACGGCTTCGTCTTCAATTCGCGTCGCGGCATCTTTGCGGACAGGCGGGTCAGGCAGGCGCTCGCATTCATCTTCGATTTCGAATGGGTGAACGCCAATCTGTTCTTCGGCGTCTATCGGCGCACCGCCGGCTTCTTCGACGGTTCGGACCTTTCCTCAATCGGTCGGCCGGCATCGGCGGGCGAAATGGCCCTGCTTGCGCCCTATCGCGAGGAGATCCCCGCGGAGGTGCTCGACGGAAGTTGGCGGCCCGCGGTGAGCGACGGCTCGGGGCGAGACCGCGCCCTTGACGAAAAAGCTCTTGCGCTCCTCGAGAGCGCGGGCTTTGCGGCATCTTCCGGCAGGATGCGATCGCGCAGCGAAGGAAAGCCGCTCGAGTTTGAGATCATGGCGACCTCGCAATATCAGGAACGGCTCGCGCTCAACTACGCATCATCCCTTTCCCGCATCGGCGTCACGGTGCGCGTGCGGCGCGTCGACGAGGTGCAATTCTGGCGGCGCATGCAGCGCTTCGAGTTCGACATGGTGCAATTCAATTGGGCCGGAAGCCCCTCCCCGGGCAATGAATTGCCGAACCGCTGGTCCTCGGCGGCGGCCGACCGTGAAGGTTCCCTCAACTATGCCGCCGTAAGGTCCACGGCTGTCGATGCGTGCATCGATGCGGCTCTCGTCACGGCTTCTCTCGCCGAATTCACGGATGCGGTGCGCGCGCTCGACCGCGCTCTCATCGCGGGATCCTATGTCGTGCCGCTCTATCACCCCTCCGAAACCTGGCTCGCGCGTGCGGCAGGCGTGCGTCATCCGGCGTACACGCCGCTCTTCGGTTTCTCCATCGACACCGTGTGGCGCGCGAGTTGAGATGTAACGCCGCGTCCGATCAGGCCGCCTTCTTGCGTTCGGCCACGCGCACAAGGTCGCGGAGCAACCGGTTGACCTGGGCGAGGCGACGCTTCCCGTCCTCGTGATCGCCGAGAAAGACGATGCGCATGTCGGGGCGCACTTTCGCGAAACTGCCGTGCTCGGCGATGTAGGAGATAAGCCCTTCAGGGTTCGGCGCTTCATTGTTCCGGAAGGCGATGATGATGCCTTTGGGCCCCGCCTCCACCTTCTCGACATTGGCGCGCCGGCACAAGGCCTTGATGGCGATCACATCGAGCAGCCGGTCGACCTCGGGCGGCAGCGGGCCAAATCTGTCGCGGAGATCGGCGCGGGCGGCATTTACATCCTCATCCGCGGCGAGGAGCGACAATTCGCGGTAAAGCGACAACCTCACATCGAGATCGGCGACGTAGCTCTCCGGGATCATCACCGGCGTGCCGAGCTGGATGGTTGGCGACCACGCATCCTCCTGCGGCTCGGGCGCGCCCGATTTCAACGAGGCGACGGCCTCTTCGAGCATGTGCTGGTAAAGCTCATAGCCGACCTCCTTGATATGGCCGGATTGCTCTTCGCCGAGAAGATTGCCGGCGCCGCGGATGTCGAGGTCATGGCTCGCCAATTGGAAGCCCGCCCCCAGCGTGTCGAGGGATTGCAGCACCTTGAGCCGCCGCTCGGCGCTCTGCGTGAGCTTGCGTTTCGGGGGGATCGTGAACAGCGCATAGGCGCGCGTCTTAGAGCGCCCAACACGGCCGCGCAATTGGTAAAGCTGGGCGAGGCCGAATTGGTCGGCGCGGTGCACGATGAGCGTGTTGGCGCGCGGGATGTCGAGACCCGATTCGACGATCGCGGTCGAAACCAGCGCGTCATATTTGCCGTCGTAAAAGGCGCTCATCACATCCTCGAGCTGGCCCGCCGCGATCTGCCCATGCGCCACGGCGACCTTCAGCTCGGGGACCTGCTCGTCGAGGAAGGCGCGGACCTCCGCGATGTCCTCGATGCGCGGGCAGACGTAGAAGCTCTGGCCACCGCGATAGCGCTCGCGCAAAAGGGCTTCTCGGATGGTCAAGGGGTCAAAGGGCGAAACGAAGCTTCTCACCGCGAGGCGATCGATCGGCGGTGTCTCGATGATCGAGAGCTCGCGCACGCCCGTGAGCGCAAGCTGCAAGGTGCGCGGAATGGGCGTCGCCGAGAGCGTCAGAATATGCACCTCGGCGCGCAGCTCCTTCAGGCGCTCCTTATGCGCGACGCCGAAATGCTGCTCCTCGTCGATGACGACGAGGCCCAATCGCTTGAACTGCATCGACTTCGCGAGAAGCGCATGCGTGCCGATGACGATGTCGATCGTGCCGTCGGCGACGCCGAGCTTGACGGCCTTGAGCTCTGCCGAGCCGACGAAACGCGAAGCTTGTGCGATCTTGAGCGGCAGCCCGGCGAAGCGCTCCTTGAAGGTCGCGAAATGCTGGCGCGCGAGAAGCGTCGTCGGCACCACGATCGCCGCCTGAAAGCCCGCCATGGCCACCGCGAAGGCTCCCCGCAGCGCGACCTCCGTCTTGCCGAAGCCGACATCGCCGCAGATCAGCCGATCCATCGGCTTGCCGGCGGCGAGATCCTCGGTCACGGCCTCGATCGCGGCCGCCTGGTCGTCGGTCTCCTGATAAGGGAAACGCGCCTCGAATTCGGAAACAAGGCCCTCCGGCGGAACGATAACCGGCGCCTCCTTCAAGGCACGCGCGGCGGCAATGTCGATGAGCTTGCCGGCCATCTCGCGGATGCGCTGCTTCAGCCGCGCCTTGCGCGACTGCCAGGCGACGCCGCCTAGCTTGTCGAGCTGAGCCTCGGCGTCCTCGGAGCCGTAGCGCGACAGGAGCTCGATATTCTCCACGGGAAGAAAGAGCTTGTCGCCGCCCGCATAGTGAAGCTCGAGACAGGCATGCGGCGCCCCCATCGCTTCGATGGTCGCAAGCCCGACGAAGCGCCCGATGCCGTGATCGACATGCACGACGATGTCGCCGGCGGTGAGCCCCGACGCTTCGCTGATGACGTCCTTGGCCTTCCGCGCCCGGCGCGAGGAGCGCACGAGGCGGTCGCCGAGAATGTCCTGCTCGCCGATGACAGCGACGCCGCCGGTCTCGAAGCCTTCCTCCAAGCCCCATACGCCGAGGCCGATCTCGTGATCGCCGAGCGCGCAAGCCGCACCAAGGTCAGCGACCGGCCGAAGCGTCGCGAGGCCGTGATCTGCGAGAATGGTCTCGAGACGCTCGCGCGACCCCTCGCTCCAGCCGACAATGAGCACGGGGCGGCCTTCCGCGCGGATCTTTCGCGCATGCGCGATCACCGCATCGAAGACATTGGCCGAAGGGTTAGCCCGCTCGGGCGCGAAGCTTCGGCCCTTGCGAGCTTGCGCATCGAAGACGCCCGAAGCCTCATCTCCCCCTTGGGCGAAAGGCGAGAGCATGGCGACGCCGAGCTTGCCGAGCCGGTCGCGGAATTCGTCTTCCGAGAGGTAAAGGGCATCCGCCGGAAGCGGACGGTAGGGCGCGCCCCCCGCGGCGTTCATCTCGAGCGCCGAAGCTCGCGCACGCTGATAATCGAGGATTTGCGTGATCCGCTCATGGGCGGCTTCATTCGCCAGATGGTCGATCAGGAGCGGCGCCTCTCCCGTGAAGTCGAAGACGGTGTCGAGCCGCTCGTGAAACAAGGGCAGCCAATGCTCGAGGCCCGGATAGCGCCGGCCTTCACTGATCGCCTCGTAAAGCGCATCGTCTGGACCCGGGTTGCCGAAGCTCGTGACATAGGCGGTGCGGAAGCGTTTGATGCTTTCGCTCGTGAGCCTCACCTCGCTCAAAGGGACGAGATCGAGCGAATGGAGTTGCCCGGTCGAGCGCTGGGTCTGAGCATCGAAGGATCGGATCGATTCAAGCGTGTCGCCGAAGAAGTCGAGCCGCACCGGCTCGGAATGGGTCGAGGGCCAGAGATCGAGGATGCCGCCGCGCACCGCGTAATCACCGGTATCGCGCACCACGCCCGCCCGCAGATAGCCGTTGCTTTCGAGCCAGCTCGCAAGGCCGTTGAGATCAAGCGCATTGCCGGGGCGCGCCGAGAAGCTTTCCTTGGCGATCGCGGCGCGCGTCGGCACCCGCTGCAGGATGGCGTTCACCGTGGTGAGAAGGACGCGCGGCCGCTCCGGCGTCGTCTGTCCGGTCGCAAGGCGCGCGAGCGCGAGCATGCGATCGGCCGCGATCGCCGCATTCGGCGAGACGCGATCGTAAGGCTGGCAATCCCAGGCGGGCAAGACCAGCACGTCGAGCCCGGGAGCAACGAAGCCGAGCGCATCGGCGAGGCGCTGGCAGCGCTGCCCGTCGCGCGCGAGATGTACGAGCGTCACCGCCCGGGAGGTCTCCTCGCGCGAAAGCTGCTCGGCGAGCTCCGCAAGCGCCAGCGCGTCGAAGCCGTCAGGCGCATTGACGAGGCGAATATGGTCACCGCGCGAAAGCGCCTCGGCGAGCGCGTCGGCGCGGGGAAGCGCCTGGGCGCGACCGGCCCGCGCAGTTGGCGTCCGCGGCTTCGTCTTGATAGCTGTAACCTCAGGCATGGAGCGGATGGGCGTGATCGTGGAAGCTCTTCAACTTGCGGAACAAGGACGTGTCGTGAAGTGTCGGCACGGGCGTCTGCCCGGTGAGCCAGGTGAAGACCTCCTGGTCGGGAAGCTCCATCAGCCCTTCGAAAAGGCCAAGCTCACGCTCGTCGAGGCTCGTGAGCTTTGCATCCGCGAACGCCCCCATCAGCAAATCCATTTCGCGAATGCCGCGGTGCCAAGCGCGAAAACGCAGCCGCCGCCTGCGAATTTCGATATCGGAATGCATGAATCCTATGCCCTGTGGGTGCGGCACGGCGGTCTGCCCCGCCGGGCCAACCCTCCCTATATAGCGAGGCTCGCGAGGCGCGTCATGGGGAGGCCAGGCGGGATGCGGCCATGCAGGATGAGGCCATGCAGGGAAGGCTGAGCATGAGGAGGCGAAGAACGGCGCGGGCCGGGATATGCCCGCCATGAGGCCTTCGCTCCTCGACCCTCTTTTCGCGCCGGTCACGGGGCTTCCCGGCGTCGGCGACAAGGTCGCGGCTCTCCTGAGAAGGCTTCTTGCCGTGGCTGCGGAGGAAAAGCCCCGGGTCATCGACCTCTTGTTCCATTTGCCGAGCTTCGCGCTCGACCGGCGCGCGCGCCCGAAGCTTGCTGCGGCGCGCGTCGGCGAGCTCGCGACCGTCGAGGTCACCGTCACGGCGCATCGGCCTGCGCCTCCCCATCGTCCGCGCGCCCCCCACAAGATCTTGTGCGAGGACGAGACTGGCGATGTGACGCTCGTCTTCTTCCAAGGAGTCGGAAAAACGATGAAGGAACGCTTCCCCGTGGGAACGCGGATCATCGTCTCGGGCCTTCTCGAGCACTATGACGGCATGCGCCAAATCGTTCATCCGGCCCATGTCGTGCCCGCCGATCGTCCGGAGGCGATCCCGAGCGTGGAGCCGGTCTACCCCCTCACGGAAGGTTTGCATCCGGGGCTTTTGCGGCGCCTGATCGGCCATGCCGTCAAGCGCGTGCCGAAGCTTCCGGATTGGCAGGACGCGCCTTTCCGAGAGCGTGAAGGATACCCGTCCTTCGACGAAGCCTTGCGCCTGTTGCACCATCCGCGCGAGCCCGCCGATGTCGAAGTGAGCTCGCTGGCGCGGCGGCGCCTCGCTTATGACGAGCTTCTCGCTTCCCAGCTCGCCTTGGCGCTGGTGCGCGCCCATCTTCGCCGCGCGCCCGGGCGCTCGACCCACGGCGATCGCCGGCTCGCCGGCGCGATCCTGTGCAACCTCCCCTTCCAGCCGACATCCTCGCAGACCCGTGCGCTCGCCGAAATCACAGCCGACATGGCCGCGCCTCGTCGAATGCTTCGCCTCTTGCAGGGCGATGTCGGCTCTGGGAAGACACTCGTCGCTCTTCTCGCCATGGCGACTGCGGTGGAAGCAGGTCGCCAGGCGGCGCTCATGGCGCCGACGGAGATCCTGGCGCGCCAGCATGAGGAACGCCTGCGCGAATTCACGCAAGGCATGGGGCTTCGCATCGCGACGCTTACGGGACGCGACACTGCGGGCCCGAAAGCACGCCTCCTGCGTTCGCTCGCGGCAGGCGAGATCGACATCCTCATCGGCACCCACGCGGTCTTTCAGCAAACGGTCGGCTTCGCCGATCTCGCCCTCGCGGTGGTCGACGAGCAACATCGCTTCGGCGTGCATCAGCGCCTCGCCCTTCAGGCCAAGGGTGCGGGCGTGGATGTGCTGGTGATGACGGCAACCCCGATCCCCCGCAGCCTGCTGCTCGCCGGCTTCGGCGACATGGACGTCTCCGCACTCACCGAGAAACCGGCGGGCCGTCAGCCCATCGATACGCGCACCGTGCCCTTGGAGCGCATGGACGAAGTCACCGAAGGCCTGCGGCGGGCGCTCGCCTCAGGCGCCCAGGCCTATTGGGTGTGCCCGCTCGTGGAAACGACCGAAGCGCTCGATGTCGCCGCGGCCGAGGAGCGGTTCGCCGGACTGAAGAGCATCTTCGGAGACGAGGTCGGGCTCCTGCACGGGCGCATGGGAGCAAAGGAAAGGGATGCGGCCATGGCTCGCTTCGTCAGCGGCGAGACGAAGCTGCTCGTGGCGACGACCGTGATCGAGGTCGGAGTCGATGTGCGCAACGCCACGATCATGGTGATCGAGCACGCCGAACGCTTCGGCCTTGCCCAACTGCACCAATTGCGCGGGCGCATCGGGCGTGGCGCCGAGCGATCGAGCTGCATCCTCCTCTATAAAGGCCCCCTCTCCGAGACGGCCAAGGCGCGCCTCACCATCATGCGCGAGACGCAAGACGGGTTTCGCATCGCCGAGGAGGATTTGCGGCTTCGGGGACCGGGCGAAGTGCTCGGCACGCGCCAATCCGGCATGGCGCATTTCCGTATCGCCAACGCCGCAATCGACTCCGATCTTCTCGAGGCGGCTCGTCGCGACGCGAAGCTCGTGCTCGCCACCGATCCGAGCCTCGCTTCGCCGCGCGGCGAGGCGTTGCGGACGCTTCTCTACCTCTTCGAGCGGGATGCCGCGGTGCGCCTGATCCGCGCCGGGTGAAGGCAGCGCGTCAGGCGCAATCCTTGGATCTTGCCGAATGCGCAGCTTCGGGCATCCCGCGATCAGGACCGCCATGAACAAGCTTACCCATAACATAGGTCGCGGCGATGTTTCGGTCCGATCCCATCGTCATCAGGACGAAGAGCTCCTCATCGAGCGTGCGCACCGTCTCCATACGGTGCCGCATGGCGGGGGTGGCGGCGCCATCGAGGACGACGGCATCGCAAGCGCACCCGGGCTCGAAGGAGCCGATGAGGTCTTCGAGGCCGAGCGCCTCGGCATTGCCCCGCGTGATGGCGTGAAACGCTTGCGAGGCCGGCAGATTCTGGCCTTGCAGCTGCAGCACCTTATAGGCTTCGGCCGCGGTGCGCAGCATGGAATAGCTGGTGCCGCCACCGACATCGGTCGCAACGCCGATGCGCACTCCCGCATCGCGCGTGGCCCGCCAGTCGAAAAGCCCCGACCCGATGAACAGGTTCGATGTCGGACAGAAGACGGCGACGCTGCGCATATCCGAGAGCACGGCGCGCTCGCGCGCGCTCAAGTGAATGCAATGGCCGAGCAAGGTCTTGGGGCCAAGGAGGCCGTAATGCGCGTAAACATCCGTATAGTCGCGTGACCACGGAAACAGCTCGCGAACGAGCGCGACCTCGGCCTTGTTCTCCGAAAGATGCGTCTCGATGTGGCAATCCTTGTGCTCGCGCGCGAGCGCGCCCGCAGCCTCGAGCTGGGCTTCCGACGAGGTGACCGCGAAACGGGGCGCAATGGCGTAGCGCTGGCGTCCACGCTTATGCCATTTATTGATCAGCGCCTTCGTTTCCTCATAGCCGCGTTCCGGCGTGTCGCACAGCGCTTCCGGCGCGTTGCGGTCCATCAAGACCTTCCCCGCGAGCATCAGCGTGTTGCGCCTCTCCGATTCCGCGAAGAAGGCTTCGGCCGATTGCGCATGCACCGAGCAAAAGGCGACAGCGGTCGTCGTGCCGTTGCGCAAGAGCTCGTCGAAGAAGAAACGCGCATTGCGGGCGCAATGGGCAGGATCTGCAAACTTCTGTTCCTCGACGAAGGTGTATTTTCGCAACCATTCGAGAAGCTGCGCGCCGAAGCTCCCGATCACCTGGGTTTGCGGGAAATGGATGTGCGGATCGATGAAGCCCGGCAAGATGAGGTGGGGGCGATGATCCTCGACCGGCGTGCCGTGCGGCAGCGAGGCGATGAGCGGCCCCGCTTCACCCGCCTTTCTCACGAGGCCGTCTTCGACGATCAGCGCGCCGTCTTCGATATAGTGCCGGGCCCGCTCGCCCGCCTCGCGCGGATCGGCGGTGAACCAGAGCAAACGGCCGCGCAGGACCTTGGGCGGGCGTCGAGCTTCCCTTGCGCTCACGCGGCCGCCAGAAGCCGCTTCAATTTGGCGATGGCCGCTTCCTGCTTCTCGTCATAGGTGAGCGTGCCGGCGAGCTTGCCCTCCCGATCCATCAGATAGATCACCGCCGAATGGTCCATTGAGTAGTCGCCATCCTTCGTCGGATGCTTGGCGTAATAGACCCGATACTCTTTCGCTACTTGAGCGATCTCGTCCGGCGTGCCGGTGAGGCCGATGATCCGATCGCTGAAGGAAGAAAGGTAATCCTTGAGCGAAGCGATGCTGTCACGCTCGGGATCGATGCTGATGAAGAGAGCCTTCATCTCCTTCCCCTCGGGGCCGAGCGCGTCGAGCCAGGTCGAGACATCGGAAACGGTTTCCGGGCAAATATCCGGGCAATGGGTGTAGCCGAAAAAGACAAGAAAAGGCGTGCCCTTCAACTCATCACTCGAGAGCTCGCCCCCGCTCGACGAGGCAAGCTTGAACGGCCCGCCGATGCCGCTTGCCTGATACGCGCCGACCCCGTTCGTGCGCTGCGTGAACTCCAGGCCGGCGACGGCGAGAAGAGCGAGAAGCGGCAACGCGCAAGCAGCCCAGAGCGCGATCCTGATGTTTCTCAGCATGGCCTATCCTACATCTTGTGATCTGGCATCGTACCGGCATCGGAAGGCCCCTTCGCGGCGATGCCCGCCGCGGGAAGCTCGATTTCGATCGTGCCCGCCTTCTCGAAAACCATCGTCACCCTCACCTTATCACCTGCGTTCACGCCCTGCTTGAGGTGGGAGAACATGAGATGATAGCCGCTCGGCTTGAGCTCGACCACGCCGCCCGGCTCGATTTCGAGCGGCTTCTCGAGCGGGCGCATCTTCATGACCTCACCCGATGTGCTCATTTCGTGCACTTCGACGCTCGTTGCAATATCGCTTTCGATGCTCAAGAGCCGGTCCGGCTCATTTCCCCTATTCGTGATCGTCATATAGCCGCTCGCGACGCTCGCGCCCTTGGGCGTCGCGCGCATCCAGGGCGCCACGATGTGGAGGTTCCCGATCGAGTATTCGACGCTTCCTGCGGGCGTCGTCGCGATCGGCAAAGTCTGAATTTGCGCCGTTGGGGTCGCCTCCGCGACCGATAAAGCGAAGAAGGGGAAAAGGGCGACGCTCGCCGCCGCCACGGCCTTTGCGAGCGCGCCAACATTACGCGGATATGGCATTCTCATCTCATCCTCGTCGAGTTTGCCCGCGTGCCGAAGCGAACACGGGTGAAGAAACTCAAGCTGAAGCGAAGTGCGAGGAGAGACGGGGAGGCGCCCGCGCCAGGCTCGCGCCGCCGACCGGGCGGGCTCGCAAATCGCCAAGGGATGTGAAGACCAGGACCGGCACTTGCGTTCGCGGCCAAGGAGCCCTTCCGAGGCTCGAGGCATCTTCAACCCCCGTGGCCGCGAGCGACCCGCAAAGCCCCGGGCACGGACAATCCTGGCCATGTCGATCGCCTGACGCGCGATTCTTGTCGGTCGGTGCGCCAGCATCCGCGCTACATATGATCCCCTTTCCGCCTTCGCCGATCCGCAACGCCGTTCCCGAGGCGAAGCCGCCGAGGATGGCCTGGAAAACGAGCGAATAGATGGAAAGAACGGCAAAGGCCGTTCTCCATTCTCGCGATCGCTGAAACGAAGCGGGGCGCATGAGGGGAAAAGACACCTCGCGCCGCCTCACGTCAATACGCGAGACCCCGCGCCCGTATCAGCTTTCGCCGCGCGGGGATGGAACCGCCTCGCCCGATTCTTCGTATTGGTTTCGTCCACCCGCACCCTTTCGCGGTGAAAGGCTGGGCACCGCGAGGTGCACAGGCGAAAGGAAGAGAAAATGGCACTCAACGACTTGATCCCATGGAGGAACAACCGCGGTCTTGGCCAGCGTTTCCAGGACCCGTTCAACACCTTGCAACAGGAGATGAACCGCCTCTTCGACAGTTTCTGGGGCACGGGCGAGTCCCGCCTTCCTCAGGGAGCCGGCATGGGCTTTCATTTTCCGACCCTCGACGTTCGAGAGACCGACAAAGGTTATCACGTGACAGCCGAGCTGCCAGGTCTCAGCGAAGATGATGTGGAGATCCATCTGCGTGACAATAACCTCATCATCAGCGGCGAGAAGAAAGCCGAGCATGAGGAGAAGGACGAAAACCGCTTCTACAGCGAACGCAGCTTCGGCCGCTTTCAGCGCGCGATCCCCTTCCCGGTCGAGATCGACCCCAATAAGGTCGAGGCGAAGTTCGAAAAGGGCGTATTGACGGTCGAGCTGCCGAAAAATGCGAAAGCGCAAGAGAAGACGCGGCGGATCGCGCTCAATTCGGACAAGGCTCAGTCTCGACACTGAGGGGCTGCGGCCCGTGTATCGCTTCGCCCGTGCTATTGAAACCGCTTCGGCAGAGCATCGCGCGGCGCCGCTCAGTCTCGTGATTTGATGTCGGCGATCGAGCGTGCCGGCGAAGGAAAGGCTATTACCAAGAAGCCGCCGAGGCCGGCCGTCGATCCGGCGCGACCTTGGCGGTGGCGGTTTATGTCAAATCGGGTCCACGTTTCGCCTTGATGAGGGCCGCGCCGAGCGCATCGGCGAGATCGCGGCGCTGGGGCGGGGCCAGGAAATCCCCGATCGGCACCGTGTGTCGCCCGGAGACGACCTGCAAGCGCAAGGTACCGAAATCCGCATCTTCTTCGAGCGCAAGCCGCGACCACAGCGGATTGAACCGCCATTCCGCCGTCTCGCCACGGTGTGTGATCTTGCGGAGCAGCAATTCCACATAGGTCAAGCGCACGCGCTCCTCGGCGCGCGCCCGCCGATAATTGATCTTGAAGGCGATGAAGAGGGCCAGGATGTCGAGGCCGTAGAAGCCGGCGACCGGCCAGGCGCCGAAGATGATGAAGGGGATGCTCGAAACCACGGCCGAGACGCAGCAAAGCGTCATCACCAGGCGAAACCCTTCTCGCTTGAGCGAGCGATGAGGCTTGAGCGTGGCCTCGAAGACGGTCTCGTCGGCACCAGTGGACATCTGCGATCGCGCCTTGCGTCTTGTGCCTCAGCCTCTGTTATATCGCGTCCATGCGCGCACGAACAATCAAGCGACCCGCAGGCGAAGCTCACAAAGCCGCGACGGGCAAAACCCGACGAAAACGCCGAGCAAAGCTCACCCCTGAAGAGATCGAGACGATCTTCGCGAGGCTCGCCGCGCTCAATCCCGAGCCCGCGACGGAGCTCGTTCATTCGAACATCTTCACGCTCCTCGTCGCGGTGGTGCTCTCGGCTCAAGCGACGGACGCCGGCGTCAACAAGGCGACAACAGCCCTGTTCCGGAAGGCGGACACCCCCGCCGCCATGGTGGCGTTCGGCGAAGCGGCGTTGAGTGAGGCGATCAAGACGATCGGGCTTTATCGCACCAAGGCGAAAAATGTGATTGCGCTCTCGAAGGCGCTGCTAGAGCGCCATGGCGGCGAGGTCCCTCCCGATCGCGAAGCCTTGGAGGCCTTGCCGGGGGTGGGGCGAAAGACGGCGAATGTCGTCTTGAACGTCGCCTTCGGAGAAGAGACGATCGCCGTCGATACCCATATTTTCCGCGTCGCCAACCGCATACCGCTCGCGCCCGGTCGCACGCCTTTCGAGGTCGAGCGCGGCCTCGAACGCGTGGTGCCGAAGCGCTTCAGGCGCCATGCGCATCACTGGCTCATCTTGCACGGGCGCTACATTTGCGTCGCGCGCGTGCCGAAATGCCCGATCTGCCCGATCGCCGATATCTGCCGCTTCGAGCCGAAGACGAAGCCGGCCTAAGCCTGGGGCTCACGCCATGTCCGCCATCTCGCGCGATTGCGCCTCGACCACGGCGACCGCCGTCATATTGACGATGCCGCGCGGCGTCACCGAGGGCGAGAGGATATGGGCGGGCTTCGCCGTTCCCATCAATATGGGGCCGACCGGCAAGGCATCGGCCAGAACCTTGATGAGCGAGAAGGCGATGTTGGCGGCGTCGAGGTTCGGCATGATGAGCACATTGGCCTCTCCCGAGAAGCCTGCCTTCGGCAGGACCTGATCGCGGATCACCTCGGAAAGCGCCGTATCGGCTTGCATCTCGCCGTCGATGTCGAGATCCGGCTGGAGCGCGCGCACCAGCGAGAGCGCCCGGCGCATCTTCAAGGAAGAGCTCGTATCGGCCGCGCCGAAATCGGAATGCGAAAGAAGCGCGATCTTGGGCGGCAAACCGAAGCGGCGGACGTGGGAGGCACATTGGATCGCCATATCCGCGATCTCCTCCGCCGTCGGATCATGGCGAACATGGGTGTCGGCGAGGAAATAGGCGCCCTTCGACGTGATCACGAGGCTCATCGCCGAAAGTCCGCGCACGCCCGGCGCAAGCCCGACGATGTCGCGAATATGGCGCAGCCGCGAAGTAAACCGGCCTTCGAGCCCGCACAGCATCGCATCCGCCTCGCCGCGTGCGAGCGCGAGCGCGGCGATCACGGTGGCGTTGGTGCGCACCAAGGTGCGCGCCGCATCCGGCGTGATGCCGGACCGCCCGGCCAGACGCGCGTAATCGGCGACATAGTCACGATAGCGAGGATCTTCGTCGGGGTTGACGAGCTCGAAATCCTTGCCCGGCCGTGCCGAAAGGCCGAAGCGCTTCAAGCGCGCCTCGACCACGGCGGGGCGCCCAATGAGGATCGGCTTGGCGAGGTTCTCCTCGAGCACGACCTGTGTGGCGCGCAGCACGCGCTCGTCCTCCCCATCGGCGTAGATCACCCGGCGCAAGCTCTCCTTGGCGCGCTGGAAGAGCGGCTTCATGATGAAGCCTGAGCGAAAGACGAAGCGCGACAAGCGGTCCTTATAGGCTTCCATGTCCTCGATCGGACGGCGCGCCACTTTCGTCGCCATCGCGGCCTTCGCGACGGCCGGCGCGATCCATAAGATGAGGCGCGGATCGAAGGGGCTCGGGATCAGGGACTGCGGCCCGAAGGTTCGCGCCTCCCCACCGATGGCGCGCGCCACCACGTCGGAAGGCGCCATGCGCGCGAGCTCGGCGATGGCGCGCACGGCGGCGAGCTTCATCTCCTCGTTGATCGTGGTCGCGCCCGCGTCGAGCGCGCCACGGAAGATGTAAGGAAAGCACAGCACATTATTGACCTGGTTCGGATAATCCGAGCGGCCGGTGCAAATCATGGCGTCGGGCTTGGCGCGCAGCGCTTCCTCGGGGAGGATTTCTGGGTAGGGATTGGCGAGCGCGAGGATGAGGGGCTTTTCCGCCATCGACCTCACCATCTCGGGCTTCAACACCCCACCCGCCGAGAGGCCGAGGAAAATATCGGCGCCGGAAATGATATCGGCGAGCGTGCGCGCCTTCGTCTTTTGCGCATAGACCGCTTTCCAGCGATCCATGAGCTTCTCGCGGCCTTCATAGACCACGCCTTCGATGTCGCTGACGAAGATGTTCTCGCGCTTGACGCCGAGCGAGACGAGAAGATTGAGGCAGGCGAGCGCGGCCGCGCCCGCGCCCGAGGCCACGACCTTCACGGCCTCGAGCCTCTTGCCGGCGATCTCGAGGCCGTTCAGCACCGCGGCCGCGACGATGATCGCGGTGCCGTGCTGATCGTCATGAAAGACCGGGATGCTCATGCGCGCACGCGCGCGCTCCTCGACCTCGAAACATTCCGGCGCCTTGATGTCCTCGAGATTGATGCCGCCGAAAGTCGGTTCGAGCGACACCACGATGTCGACCAGCTTGTCGATATTGGTCTCGGCGACCTCGATGTCGAAGCAATCAAGGCCTGCGAATTTCTTGAAGAGCACGGCCTTGCCTTCCATCACCGGCTTCGAGGCGAGCGGGCCGATGGCGCCAAGCCCGAGCACGGCCGTGCCGTTCGAGAGAACGGCGACGAGATTTTGGCGCGACGTCAAGGTCGCGGCCTCGCCGGGCTCGGCCGCGATCAGCTCGCAAGGCGCGGCGACGCCGGGCGAATAGGCGAGCGCAAGGTCGCGCTGATTGCCGAGCGGCTTCGTGGCGTGGATCTCGATCTTGCCTGCCCTGGGAAGGCGATGATAGGCGAGCGCGCTCGCGCGCAAATCCTCGGACATCGTCGATGACATGGGCGCTCTCCCATTCTCTGACCCCCGCCTCACCTTTAGCCGAGAGGCCGCGTCGGGCAAAACAAGCGCGATGGGCGCTGCTTGAGGTTGCCAGCAAGGCGCCGCGCTGCCCGCAAGTCTTCAGCATTCACGGTTTCGCGAGACGGGCGGCTTCGCGTGGCATTCCCGCTTGGGCTCGGATAGCGTGCCGGCATTCCGCCGCCCTTTTGGCTCGAATGGGGCGTTCACAACCACGGGAAGCATCATGATGCCGCGCTTGATCGCGAAGCCTTGCTTTCTTGTCGCCCTCGCGATCGCCCTCGCATCCGCGATGCCGGCGCTCGCCGCCTCCCGCCCGGCGGTCGAGGCGCAACATGGGATGGTCGTGTCCTCGCAGCATTACGCATCGCGAGCCGGCCTGCGCATTCTTCAGCAAGGCGGCAATGCGATCGACGCCGCCGTTGCGGTCGGCTACGCGCTCGCCGTCGTCGATCCTTGTTGCGGCAATATCGGCGGGGGTGGATTCATGGTGATCCATCTTGCCGACGGCCGCGAGACCTTCATCAATTTCCGCGAGACCGCCCCCGCCGCGGCGCGTGAGGCCATGTATCTCGACGCAAAAGGCAACGCCATCAAGGATCTGAGCCTCTACGGTTATCTCGCAGCTGGCGTGCCCGGCACCGTCATGGGCCTTGACCGGGCGCTCTCCGAATACGGCACGCTGCCGCGCGCCAAGGTCATGGCGCCCGCGATCGAGCTTGCGCGCGACGGTTACATTCTCTCGCGCGCCGACACCGACATTCTCGATTTTGGGGCGCCGCGCTTCGCCAAG
>DASZIL010000181.1:0-9738 GCA_035949255.1 Beijerinckiaceae bacterium
AAAGGGTTATCGGGAAAAGAGATCGTGGCTGTTCTGTCTGATATAAGTCGCATTTCAGATTTGATCGATGATGCAGCTAGCAGTGTCCGTGTCCCCTCAGGCACACCCGACATATCAAAAGTCTTCAGCGGTGAAGACTATGAACGCTACTGCGCGGAAATTCTAGATGCCGCTGGTTGGAAAACCAGGCTGACTAAGGGAAGCGGAGATCAGGGAGTCGACATTATCGCGGAGCTGAACGGTCGGCGCGTCGCACTGCAGTGCAAGTTCTATAGCAAAACCGTTGGTAATAGGGCGGTCCAGGAGGCTATCGGAGCCATGTCGTTTGAGCGAACCGTCGCAGGCGTTGTGGTTTCCAATGCGCAGTTCTCAAGGCATGCCAAGCTGTTGGCTAATGGAGCGAGGGTGCTGCTACTGCATCACGAAGAGCTGCCATCGCTGGAAGAACGCCTGCCCGCAGTTCTATCTCGTTGACACTGCGCGAATGGACCCCGGACGGCGGCATAAAAGAGACATACATTGCCCTTGACCACGACACCGCGCTCTTTGGCGCCAGCATGAGCCTCGAGCTTTCCCCCGACGCCAAGGTGTTTGCCGACTACGACGGCGACCTCAGCCATCCAGGAGCACCCGATCTCTTGCGGGTGAGGTTTTGAGCATTATGCGCTCAACTCGATCCTAGGAGTCGCGTTATAGATCCCCTCCTCACCCGCCCTTTTCAAGGGGAGGATATTGAGAGGCTCGCCCTTGACCTCGGTTTCTCGGTGGCGTCTCGTTGTTCCAAGGAATCACCTGAGGTGATTAGCCATAACACTCAAACCCGCCGCACGCCCGGTTGTGAGGGATCGCTCAGCGCGAAGTTCACCGGGCCGTTGCCGCAGATGGCGATGATGACGGGTTCGTGGTGGCCGCGGATGACCCCGTCATAGTGGGGGGTGAGCGCGACGCGCCGCACGAAGCTTCCGGCGGGCACCGGAACGCAGGAAGCCGGATCGAAATCCGCGCCGCTGTTGCACCACCAGGTTCCCGAGACGACGACGCAAAGCCGGTCGCTCGTATAGGTGTGGGGCGCGCTCATGAAGCCCGGCCACCAGCGC
Source organism: Beijerinckiaceae bacterium (assembly GCA_035949255.1). Taxonomy (GTDB): domain Bacteria; phylum Pseudomonadota; class Alphaproteobacteria; order Rhizobiales; family Beijerinckiaceae; genus GAS188. The sequence continues at coordinate 1,098 of DASZIL010000181.1, forward strand.
ACCAAGACGTAATAGATACCCGGCTGGTTGGTGTCGCCGAACAGCGGGCACATGTCGACGCTCGGCTCGGGAAAGGCCGGGTTCGATTTCCATTCGAGCTTATCGGGCGGGCGAATGATCGTCTGCGCGGGATTGAGCGGGCTTGCCGCCGCTCCCTCGATGAAAGCGGCCGGCAGGGATGAGAGGAGCGTCGCCAGCAAGAGATCCCGCCGGCTCGTCGCGACATCTTCCATGATCTTCCCTCCAGCTCCGAGCGGCCTTCAGCCGAGCTCGAGTGTAAGACCACCCTTCATCAAGGAAAGCCGGGAGCGGGTCACGATTTCGCGCGTCCGCCTTTCAGCCGGGAGAATGCCTAGCCGCGCGCCCCGAAAATCGCCGTGCCTACGCGGATGTGGGTCGCGCCATGCGCGATGGCCTCCTCGTAATCGGCGCTCATGCCCATGGAGAGGAGGGGAAGGCCGTTGCGCTCGGCGATCTTGGCGAGAAGCGTGAAATGCGGCGCGGCGGGCTCGCCGAGCGGGGGAATGCACATCAGCCCCGAGATCATAAGGCCATGGCGCTCACGGCAGGTTTCGATGAACCGATCGGCCTCGGCCGGCGCGACGCCAGCCTTCGAGGCTTCCGTTCCGGTGTTGACCTCGACGAAGAGCTTGGGTTGACGACCCGCGCGCGCGATTTCCTTGGCGAGCGCCGCGGCGAGGCTTTCGCGATCGACCGCATGGATCGCATCGAAAAGGGCGAGCGCGTCGCGCACCTTGTTGGTCTGCAAGGGGCCGATGAGATGAAGCTCGATATCGGGAAAGCGCGCCTTGAGCGACGGCCATTTCGCCTTTGCCTCCTGCACGCGGTTTTCCCCGAACACGCGATGGCCGGCGGCAAGCGCCTCCTCGATGGTCGCGACGGCGATGGTCTTCGACACGGCAACGAGCGTGATGTTCGCGGCTTCCCTGCCATTCGCCGCCGCGGCGTGCTCGATCGTGGCGCGCACGCTTTCGAGGCGATCCATCACCGAAGCGCTCACCTTTTCACTCCGAGGCCGCCGCGGCGACTTCCACCTTTCGCTCGCGTCGCAGGCGGATCAGCCCCTCTTGCGCGACGGAAGCGACGAGACGCCCGTCGCGCGAGAAGATTGAGCCGCGCGAGAAGCCGCGCGCGCCACCCGAAAAGGGCGAGTCCTGACTGTAGAGCAGCCACTCATCGGCCCTGAAGGGCGCGTGGAACCACATCGCATGATCGAGGCTCGCTCCTTGGAAGCCGCGTTCGAAAAGCGTACGCCCATGCGCGACGAGGGAGGTATCGAGAAGCGTGAGGTCCGACGCGTAGGCGAGCACGCAGCGGTGCAGGATCGGGTCGTCCGGAAGCGGGGCCGTGGTGCGCATCCACAGATTGAACACCGGTTGGCGCGGCGCATGCGAGAGGTAGCGCTCATATTCGACAGGATGCAGCTCGATCGGACGCTCGCGCTCGAAATACCCGCGCACCGGATCCGGCATCGCCGGCATGATGCGGTTCTTGATTTCCGATTCGCTCGGCAGCTCCTCGGGGTTTGGCACCTTGGGCATCGCGAGGCTGTGGGAAAGCCCCTCCTCCTCCACGTGGAAGGAGACCGACATGGCGAAGATCGGATGCCCGTGCTGGATCGCCCTTACGCGGCGCGTCGAGAAGCTCCTGCCGTCGCGCAGCCGCTCGACCTCGTAGATGATGGGGACGGCGGGATCGCCGGGCAGGATGAAATAGGCATGCAGCGAATGCGGCATGCGCCCCTCGACGGTGCGGCAAGCCGCGACGAGCGCCTGGCCGATGACTTGCCCGCCGAAGACGCGTTGCCACCCCACTTGCGGGCTTCGGCCTCGGAACAAGTTGATCTCGAGGGCTTCGAGATCGAGGATGCTGATGAGATCGCGAACGGCATTGCTCATTTGAGGCGGATGTCCTCTCACGGTTCGCGAAAACTCGAAGGGCCGGCTTGCCAAAGTCAACTTGCCAAAGTCAATTTGCCAAAGTCGGCTTGCCAAAGTCGACTTGCCAAGCCGCAATACCCGGCGCAAACCGTTTCGTCGAATAGGACCATTCGGGGCGCGCACGTCAAGAGCGGCCAAAAAACGCGCTTGCGCCTCGGAAAATTCCGGCGAGGACGGCGAAGGCCAATCCGAAGACGCGCGAATCGGAACGACGATCGGCCTTCCGTCGTTCCTTTCGAAAAAGAGGAGCGGCGCCCGGCGCCCATGCCGCATCGAGGAAGAAGCACTCACCGGTCCTCCGGGCTTGCCGGCGGGGCGGTCAGGCCGACGGAGCAGCACCGCGAACGCGCCGACGCGATCATCGCGGGCGACGGCATCATCGCGCTCGCGGCGGCCGTCGCCTTGCGCTCGGCGCTTGGCACCGACGCGCGCATCGTCATGCTCGCGACGCCGGCGCCGCTCGGGCATGGCGTCGACCCGAGGGCCTATGCGATCGCGGGCTCCAGCCGGCGCATGCTCGACACGCTCGGCGTCTGGCGGGCGCTCGAAACCGACGCGCAAGGGATGGAGCACATCGTCGTCACCGACAGCCGGCTCGACGATGTCGTGCGACCCGCCTTCCTTTCCTTTCTCGGCGATACGACAAATGATGCCGCCGAAGGTGGCGGGGCCTTCGCGCATATGGTCGAGGCCCGGGCCTTGCGGAATGCTTTGCTCGGTGCTGCGGATGCCGCAAGGATCGAAGTTCTGCCACTTCGGATCGACGCCCTTTCGCATGAAGGCGATGATGATCGGATTCTCGCGCGGGCCGAAGGCGGGAGGGTGATCGCGGCTTCCCTTCTCGTCGCGGCCGATGGCGCGCGCTCCACCTGCCGCGAGCTCGCGGGCATCTCCTGGATCGGCTGGGATTATCCCCAGCTCGGGCTCACGACGACGATCGTCCACGAACGTGAGCATGGCGGGCGCGCCTATGAGCATTTTCTGCCAGGCGGGCCTTTCGCCATCCTGCCGCTCAAGGGCCGCCGCTCGTCGATCGTCTGGACGGAAGACAAGCACGAGGCGAAGCGCCTCCTCGCGCTCGACGATCGGGATGTGTTGGCGGAGGTGACGCGGCGCTTCGGCCATGAGCTCGGCGCCTTGCGCCTCGAGGGCCGCTTGATCGGCTACCCATTGAGCTTCGGTATCGCACGCGCCTTCACGGCTAAGCGCCTCGCGCTTGTCGGCGACACCGCGCATGTGATCCACCCGGTTGCCGGCCAGGGGCTCAACCTCGGCCTGCAAGATGTCGCGGCTCTCGCCGAGGCCGTGTCGGAGGCGGCGCATCTCGGCCTCGACCCCGGCAACCCTTACGCCCTCTCCGCTTACCAGCGCGCGCGCCGTTTCGACACGACCGCCATGGGAGCTTTGACGGATGGCCTCGTCAAGCTCTTCTCGAACGATCACCTCCCCTTGAGGGCGCTGCGCGATCTCGGCCTTTCCCTGGTCGACCGCGCGCCGCCCGTGAAGCGTTTCCTGGCGAATAAAGCCGCCGGTCCGCAATAAATTGGGTCTTCCCGAGGGGCCCGACACCGCTGCGCACGAGGCGCTTGCCTGCAGAAAAAATTGTGCTATATTGTTGCTGGAGAAAAGAAATAGCCAAATGGCTACACATCGGCAAATCGCGAAGCGCACAGGCGATCTCAGCCCATCGGCGGTGGTGGGCAAGAGCGCACTGCGGGCCGCCGCTTACCTGCAAATCCCCAATCGCGGGCTCGCCAAAATCATCGGTCTCTCCGATTCCACGATCACGCGCGTGGCTCAGGGGAAGTTTGCCCTGGAACCGGGGAGCAAACCGTTCGAGCTCGCCCTCCTCTTCGTGCGCCTGTTTCGCTCGCTCGATGCGATCGCTGGCGGTGATCCGGTCACGGCGCGCGCCTGGCTGCGCGCCGACAACACGGCGCTCAATGGCAAACCCCTCGATCTGATGATGCACATCCCGGGATTGGTCGATGTCATTGCCTATCTGGACGCCCGTCGCGCTGTGGTCTGAGCGACGGGCGCAGGAGAGCGATTGCTGGCGATTGGTGGAGGCCCAGCACCAGATCTCAACCCTCAAGCTCACCGACACCCTCGCCGAGCAGCAACTGCTCGAGGAACTCCTCGAAGAGACGAAGCCACCGCTGCCGCCGGGAGCGCGAGGCCTGCATTACCTGATGGCGGCGCCGTTTCGCTACGGTGCAGCCTATCCGCGCGGCTCGCGCTTTCGGCGCGCCGGGAGGACGCTCGGGGTGTTCTATGGCGCTGAGCAGCCGCGGACCGCGGCTGCCGAGATGGCCTTCTATCGTCTGCTGTTCTACGCCGAGTCGCCTCAGACGCCCTGGCCCGAAAACGCCGGCGAGTTCACCGCCTTCAACGCCCCGGTGCGGACGGATGTGGCGCTCGACCTGACAAATCCCCCTCTCGACGCCAATCGCGCGAAGTGGACACGCCTCGTCGATTACGAACCCTGTCAGGCTCTGGCCGAAGCCGCGCGCGAGGCCGGGGTTACTCTCATCCGCTACGAATCCGTGCGCGATCCCATGCGTTGCGCCAACTTGGCGCTCTTGTCGGCTGCTCCGTTCGTCAGGACAGCACCAAAGGCCTTCGAGACCTGGCGGATTAAAGTTGGCACCTTCGGAGCCCAGGTGATTCGGGAATTCCCTCAGGAGCGGTTTGAATATTCGCGCCACGCATTCGCGCCTGACCCCCGGATTAAAAATATGATTTGGCATCGCAATTGAGTAAAGATCGTGCGTTCCTGAAGCGAAGGTGAGGCTTGCAGCTTCAGGTTCAATTGGGCACTCCTTTGCCCTTTCTCTTCGCGGACGCTCCCCACTCCCAAGCCCTTGCTTCAATTGGCTGTCGTTAACCCCATGAATGCACGCGCTCGGAAAAGAATAAAGATACGAAATGGCGATGATCGCCGGTTCCGATTTAGGTCGTCCTCCTATTGAACCAACCCTTGCGTGGTGGAGGCGGCAAATATTCAGAATCGATCCACGGGGAATAATTAACTTCGCCGCAAGTAATATTCCCTTTATTTCCGAGAATTAGAAGCGTTGCGGCAGTATCGGCACGACCGAAATCAGCGCGTCGACGTTGAACGTTTGAGGCGAAGGCTGCCGGTCATGAACAAGGATGCCAAACGTCACATGCCGCAAGCGCCGACCCTCGTCGCACCCGACGCGGAGCCATCCCAATCGGATTCGATGTTCGCTGAGCCGGGGGCGAAAGGCGATCGTGAAGAGGATCGCGTCCGTGCCTTGAGCGATACGCTCGCCGCCGTGAAGGGGGTGCTCGATGTCACGCTCAACAATGTCGAGCAGGGCATATTGATGATCGATGCCGACCATTATGTGCGGCTGTACAACAAGAAATTCGTCGATCTTTTGGAGATTCCCAAGAGAGTATTGACCAACCCCCTGCATTTTCAGCAAATCCTCGAATACCAATGGTCGGTCGGCGAATTCGGCGGGGTGAGCGAGGACATCGCGAGCTGGATCAGATCCGGCGGCATCTTCAAATCGCCACCCGTTTATGAGCGCCGTCGCCCGAATGGAGCCATCGTCGAGGTCCGCACCGCCATGCTCGATGACGGCGGCGCGGTGCGCACCTTCTCGGACATCACGGACCGCTACAGGAAGGAGGAGGCGCTCAAGCGGGCGGAGGCCGAATACCGAAGCTTGTTCGAGAATGCCGTCGTCGGCATCTACCGCTCGACCCTCGACGGCCGTCAGCTCCGCGCCAACCCCGCCCTCGTGCAGCTCAACGGCTATTCCAGCGAGGCCGAGATGCTCGCCAGCGTGAACGACATCGCACGCGAATGGTATGTCGATCCGAAGCGGCGCGACCAATTCCTGCATGAGATGCGGACCAAGGGGCGGGTCACCGATTTCGTCTCGGAGGTCTATCGGCACAGGACGCGCGAAAAGATCTGGGTGTCGGAGACTGCCTGGTGCGTGCGCAGCGAGCACGGCCAACCCGTGGTCTTCGAGGGCACCGTGCTCGACGCCTCGGCGCGCATGCACTCGGAGGCGAAGATCGCCTTCATGGCCCATCACGACACGCTCACCGGGCTTCCCAATCGCGCCTATCTGACCCAGCGCATCGAGGATGCCTTGCGCGACGTCCGCGTAACGGGCCGCTTCGCGGTTCACTATCTCGACCTTGACCGCTTCAAGGAGGTCAACGACACGCTGGGCCATGCGGCGGGCGACACGCTTTTGCGTCTCGCTGGGCGCCGGCTGAAGAAATGCGTCCGCGCGACCGATCTCGTGGCTCGGCTCGGCGGAGACGAGTTCGCCGTCATCCAATTTGGGGTTTGCGATGGCGCGGAAGCCGAAGAGCTCGCGGCGCGCATCGTCCGTTCGCTGGGCACGCCTTTCCGGATCGGCCCGCACTATGCCAATGTCGGCGCGAGCGTCGGCATCGCCATCGCGCCCGGCGACGGCTACGACGTGCAGGCCTTGATTAAGAACGCCGATATCGCGCTTTACGAAGCCAAGGCCGCGGGCCGTCGAATCTATCGGCGCTTCCTTCCCAGCATGGAGGCGGGCCTTCAGGAGCGCCGTCAAATCGAGGTGGATTTGCGTGGGGCCTTGTCACGCGGCGAGTTCATCGTCGAGTTCCAGCCGGTCATCTCCTTGGCGAACGGGGAGACCGAGGGCTTCGAGGCGCTGATCCGTTGGCAACGCCCGCAGCGCGGCCAGGTCGAGCCCTCGGTTTTCATCCCGATCGCGGAAGAGATCGGCATCATCGAGCCCATCGGCGAATGGGTCTTGCGTGAGGCTTCGCGGCAGGTCGCCTGCCTTCCCGGAACGCCTTACGTCGCCGTGAACCTTTCCCCTTTCCAGTTCCGCAGCCGCAACATCGTCAAGACCATCATCAGCGCGATCGCGTCGGCGGGGCTGCCGGCGAGCCGCCTCGTGCTCGAGATCACCGAAACCGTGCTTTTGCGCGACGACAGATTGACGAGAGATGCCCTTCACCATTTGCGGCAACTCGGCGCGAGGATCGCGCTCGACGATTTCGGCGCCGGACATTCCTCGCTGCACTATCTGCAAAAATTCCAGTTCGACAAATTCAAGATCGACCGATCGTTCATCTCCGCCTTCGAGAAGGATCGCGCGGCGAGCGCCGTCGTGCGCGCCGTGATCAACATGGGGCGCGACCTCGGCGTTTCGGTGATCGCCGAAGGCGTCGAGACGAAAAGGCAACTCGAGGGCCTCAAGACGCTTGGCTGCCACGCGGCGCAAGGCTTTTTCCTTGGCGAGCCGCGCGCCATCGACGATTGGATCGCGGCGACGGATCAGGCAGGTTACGAGCCGTCGGCACCGCTTGCCGCGCCCTCAGAGCCCAAGGCCGATACGCTTCGTTTCAGGGAGCGGCGCGCCACCTCTTCTTGAGCCTTTCGTGCGGCCGGCGGGGCTATGCCCGAGCCTCAGCCGTGGTCGGCGCCGATCAGCCCGTCGATGAAGCGGTCGCAAAGCGCGAGCTGCTCGAGCGTCACGAATTCATCGGGCTTATGCGCCTCGACGATGCTGCCGGGGCCGCACACCATGGCTGGCACACCGCCGCACTGGAAGAAGGAGGCTTCCGTGCCGTAGGAGACCATGCCCACGCTTTTGCCCGGAGCGAGATCCCGCACACGGCGAAAGATCGGATCCGTCTCCTTCGTGTCGAGCGCCGGGATGGCATTCACGCACTCGAACGCGATATGGCTTCGCGGATCGACGGCTCGCATGCGCGGGAGAAGCTCGCGCTCCGCGAAGCCGGTGATCTCCGCGATGAGCGCCTCGGGGTCGAAGCCTGGCACGTAGCGGAACTCGAAGCTGAATTCGGCCGTGTCCGGCACGATGTTTCCGGCCGTTCCGCCCGTGAAAAGATTGACCGAGATCGTGGTGTGCGGCACGTCGAAGCCCTCGGCGCGCAGGCCCTGCCGCTCTTCGCGATCGGCGACCGATTGAATGAAGGAGACGATGCGCGCGCCATAGTGAACCGCGTTGACGGCGCTCGGCGTGAGCGAGGAATGGGCCGCCTTGCCGGTGACCTTGCAGCGATAGACGAAGCCGCCCTTATGCGCAGCGACGGGGCGCATCGAGGTCGGCTCGCCGACGACGCAGCCGCGCGGCTTGATGTCCCAGCGCTGCATCGCCGCGATCAGATGCGGTATGCCGAGACAGCCGAGCTCCTCGTCATAGGTGAGCGCCACATGGATCGGTTCGCGGGCCGAAGCCTTCGCGTAATCTCCGGCATGGCCGAGGACGACGCCGACGAAGCCCTTCATGTCGCAGGCGCCGCGCCCGAAGAGCTTGCCGTCGCGAACGCTCGCCTTGAAGGGGTCGCTCGTCCAGGCTTGCCCGTCCACCGGAACGACATCCGTATGGCCCGAGAGGACGAGGCCGCCCGAACCTTCACCGAAGCTCGCGAGCATATTGGCCTTTTGCCGATCGGCGCTCCAATCCAGGCGGATCTTGGCGCCGCGAGCCTCGAGATGCTGGCGCGCCCAATCGATGAGCGCGAGATTGGAGTTGCGGCTCACCGTGTCGAAGGCGATGAGCCTCTCGATGCACGCGAGGGTCCTTGGATCGGGCACGGGCGAACGCGGCATTCGCTGGCTCCTGCTGTCGCGCGACACTCTGGCAGACGCGGCAGATTGAGCC
>DASZIL010000182.1:0-15081 GCA_035949255.1 Beijerinckiaceae bacterium
CCTTCCGCATTGGGCTTGCACCTGCGCCGAACGCGTCCTACGCTTGGGATCATGACGCAAACCGCCATCACCATTCGTCCGGCGGAGATCGACGATGCCCGTGGCATCGAGAGCGTGCATGATGCGGCCTGGCGCGAGGCCTATCGCGGCATCATCCCGGGCGTCGAGCTGGAGAGAATGGTGGCGCGTCGCGGCGCCTCATGGTGGCGCTCGGCGATCCGGCGCGGCGCGCGCATCAATGTGCTCGACCACCAGGACAGGATCGCGGGCTATGCGAGCTATGGCCGCAATCGCTCGCCCTGGCTGACGCAGGAGGCGGAGATCTACGAGCTCTACCTCGCGCCGGAATTCCAGGGGCTCGGCCTCGGCGTGCGGCTGTTTCGCGCCACGCAGGCGAATGCGCGCGGCGCAGGCCTCAGGGGCGTCGCGGTCTGGGCGCTCAGCGGCAACGACCGGGCGCTCGCCTTCTACACGCGCCTTGGCGGGCGCATCCTCAAGCGCTCGACGGGGCGTTTCGGCAAATCCATTTACGAGAGCACCGCTTTCGGCTGGGATTGAGCCGAGCCTCTGGTGCGAGCGCAGGGGAGGTTGCGCACGGCTACCCAACCGCGGAGGCTACACCGCTTCGACGCGTGCTGCTATCCAATCGCGCACAGCAAACATAAAATCGCTGTGGGTGAGGTCGTCGAGCCTATCGAGACGGCGCGCGGCCAGCAGGTCACTGACTTCCCCTTGGAATAGACGATAGTCGCCTTGCATGGCAGCTGATCCAGGCAGAGGAGCCGCATTGCGGGGGCGATGGTCGGACAACCAGTTCCGTACACAGCGCATGGCCTGGTTTGGATCGTTCTCGTGCGTCTCGATATCCTGCCCACTGATGTCAGAGAGCGCAGCGTCGTAGCGGTGCCGCTCCGCGTCTAGAATCAACGCCTTCTTGCGGCGTTGGCGACTATGTCCGAGCAGCCGCGCCCCGAGGTGGAGACCGAGTTCCATGGGCATGTTGAACCGGGGCACGCCACGGACGTCGACCTCAACCCTCGAGAGATCATGGATCGCCCAGTCGCACTCTCCGATCATTCTGGCGACCTTACCCACGCGAATCTCGGCGCCATCGGTCGCATCCAACGCACACCGCGGATGATACCCGGAGGAGATGATCGCGAAAACCATCGCCCGCATGATGGGCCTAAACCCATCATCAAAGGGGCAGTTGATAAAAATAGCCTTGGCTGCCGCAGGCCTAAATGTGCGCCGGCCTGGCACGCCGCTGCTCGGATTTCGTCCGCAGTGCGTCGCGGATGGCTTTGGCGACGGCAGAACGTCTACCGCTCATCGGGGCGATCTTGATACCACGATAGACGACGGTAGGGTCGGCAGTCCCCGAACGCCTCGGACGAGCCGCCTTTTTGGCGATGGTCACCATGAGGTCAATATGCGTTCGAGTTGTCCCTAAAGCAAGGTTCAAGTTTGTCGGCGGTCGAGCGATTTCGCGGGAAGAGGGAGAGATCCGGATTCGCGCTGGGTGCCCGCATCCGTGACATTGAGCAAAGGGGAAATAGGCAGCCTTTCACCGTTATTCGCCCACCACCTTGTATTCGGTTCCCGCCTCCACATGCGCGGATTTGTCGAGGCCGTTGAGCACGGGGAATTCCTCGGGCGGCAGGCCGAGATCGGCCATGCCTTGTGAGAGGCTCGCCGCGGTGTCGTTCGCGCCCGCGGTCACGATTTTCAATCTCAGCGGCCTCACGCGCTCCACTTCCTCGGGCGTGAGGCGGTGGAAGCTCGAGATCGATTGCATGAAGCTCTGGTCGGCTTCGGCGGAGAAGTTCTTCGCGGCGAAGATCAGCCGATACACCATGGCGCCTTGACGGATCGCGGCGAGGCGGAAGGTCCATTCACCGCTCTTGGCGACGCCCGTCTCCGCCTGCAGGCCGCCGACGTCGAGCGTCGTCTCGCGCGTGACGTCGACGCCCTCGATCCAGCCGGATTTCAAATATTCGTCGAGCGAGGTCGAGGCCGGCACCTCGACGGTGTCGAAGCGCATGGCGCGGCCGAGCGAGGCCGAGGCGCCCTGCACCGCCTCCGCGCCGCTCGACAGCGAAAATCCTTCGGGCGCCGTGAAAGCAAAGCCAAGCCGCGTATGGTAGAAAATGCGTCCGCGCACCGTGCCTTGCGAAGGGTCGTCGCCGAAGGCGAGGCCGTCAAGCGCGGCGAGGTAGCGGTTGCGGTCATCCTCGCCGACGCCAGGCGCGTTGAGCTGGCGCGCCGATTGCAGCGCCATCTGCACGCGCTCGGTGGTTGCGGGATGGGTCGAGAACATGTCGGGCCGGCTCGAGGCCACGCTGCCGAGGAGGGTCGCGCGCAAGCTCGCGAAACGGGCGAGCGAGCTCAGGAAATGGGAGGCGCCATAAGGGTCGTAGCCCGCCTTCGCCATGGTGCGCACGCCGATGGCGTCGGCCTCGAACTCCTGCTGGCGCGAGAAGCTCGCGAGCGAGAGCTTGGACTTCTCCTGAAGCTGCTGGCCGCCCGTCGGATCGTTCAGCACCTCGGACGCGACCTTGCTGAACAGGGCGGAGCTCTTCTCGAGCTCGACGCGCTGGATCGCATGGCGCGCCGTCACATGCGCCATCTCATGGGCGAGCACCGCCGCGATCTCGGAGGTGCTGTTGGCGAGCGCCAAAAGGCCACGCGTGACGTAGAGATGACCGTCCGGCAGCGAGAAGGCATTGACAGTCGGCGAGTTCAGCACCGTGATCTTATAGGCGAGCCCCGGCTCGGTGGAGGCGGCGACGAGGCGGGACGCGACCCCGTCGAGGAGGCTCTCGACCTTGGCGTCCGCGTAAGTGCCGCCGAAGGCGGCGACGAGGCTGCGCTCATCGCCGCTGCCCTCCGGCCGATGCGTGCCGACGGCGCGCGGCGCCGTCTTCGGCACGGGATCGGCCGAAACCCCGAGCGCCGTCTGCTCGGCCGTGCAGCCGGAGAGGAGGAGGGCGCAAAGGATCGCAAGGCGCGAGCCGAAGAGCCCGCCCCGCCGGTCAATCCCAGAATTCGATCGCGTCCAAATCATCGATCACCATGTGCGGCGCGCGCCCGTTCAACACAACCCCGCGCACCAGAATCTTGTGACCCGAAAGCTGATCGAGGTTGAAGCCGAGCTTTTCCATCCGCGTCAATGCCTTCGCGTCGATCGAAAGATACAGCGCATTGGCGCCGCGCGCACCGAAATCAACGTATGACCTCGCCTTTGCGTCCTTGCCGCGCGACACATGGCGAACCTCGCCCGCCGCGAGGACGAAACGCCCGTCGCGTTCGGCGAGCTTGGCGCCGTCCGACGCCGGCAGGATCGCGGCTTGCGTCGCCCAGAGACCGGCATTGGCGCGCCTCCCTTCGGCTTCGGCCGCCTTGACGGCCTCCCAGCAGAAGCCATGCAGATCATCCGGACGGGCGACGACGGCGCCTGCCTTCGCCAGCGTCGATTGCAGATGCTTGCCGCCGACGAACACATCGCCGGCGACGCGCCCCCAGCGATCGGCGATCGGGGTGAGGAGGCGCAAGCTGACCGGCCCCGCCGCGACCGCCTCCTTGACCTGCGCCACGAGCTTCGCATCCGCCTGGCCGGGCGCGCCGCTCGACTGAAAGGCTTTGACCCCGGCGAGCCGAACGCTGCGTTCATCCTTGAGGATGATGTCGAGATCATCCGTCACGCGCGCGATCTCGACGCGCGTCGCGCCCGTCTCGTCGCAACCGGCCGCCGCCGCGGGGGACGCGAAGGCGCCCGTCAATCCGACGGCGAGAATCGTCAATAAACCACGCGGTAGCGCCATGCGGCCCCCCAAATGCCCAGTCCGATGTCCAGCCCGATGCCCAGCCTTCAGCGCGATCGGCCTTGGCGCGCTTCTAGCATGGCGGGTGGGGCTTGGCATCAGGCTTCGGCTAAGCTTTCGATGAAAGCGCGAAAAGGTGATCGGCTGCGTTTCAACGGGCAGGCGCCAACCAACGTTTTGCCTCTCCTTGTGCCCGGTATCCACGTCCTGCAAGCGCGAAGCAAAAGGCCGAATCATCGACCGCTCTCCGGCCCGATTCGAGCCTTCCCTGAGGCTCCAGTTTCGCGCAATTTGTGGTATGGAGCGCGCCACGCGGTCCCGTAGCTCAGCTGGACAGAGCAGCGGTTTCCTAAACCGAAGGCCACAGGTTCGAGTCCTGTCGGGACCGCCAGCGCCGATCACCGTCACGGTATTGCCTGGGAGGACGCCGGCTCTCCACGTTCCGGCTGCGAAGTCGCGACGGGTGCCCTCGGAAACCTCAGCCGGCCCATGTCCACGATGAACCAGAACACCTGCTGGAGCGGGTAGCCCGTCAGCGCTTGGATCCACGCCAACTCCCCGTGCCGGGAAAAGCCGAATCCTCCCAGGACCACGCAAATGAGGAGCGCCACTAATGGGCGACGACCAGCCGCCGCGCACGTCCGTTCCAGCGCCTCAAGATGTAGAGCAAAAGCCGGCTGAAAAGAAAAGTGGGCGCCAGCCCGCCAATCAACGTCCCTGGTAAATATGCCATCCCGATCCAACCGCGGGTCAGCACCGCGGATGCTCCCATTTATCAGGCCCCGGAGAGGCCTTCAGTCAGCTTAGTGGTTGCGGAACATAAATAGAACAAAACTCGTCGCTTTGTCGAGTCATCAGCCCAGCCTCTTGGCCACGGATTTCCACGTGCCCTGATCCGCTCTTTGAAAACAGAGTTTCGGCTTGCGTCTGTAACGTCTGGCATTACACTGCTTCCGTGCTGAGAACGTTCAAGAGCAAAGCCCTGGCCGAGCTTTGGTCGAGAGGGGCGACCAAAAGGATCGATATCCGTTTGCAAGCCCGGATTTTGATTCGGCTGGATGCCCTTGACGCCTCACGAACGGCCGAAGACATGAACCTGCCTGGCTTCGATTTTCATGCGCTTCGCCGCTTCGTTCCGCTTCGCTACACGGTTCATATCAATGGCCCGTGGTGCATGACCTTCGAATTCGACCAAGGCGATGCTTTCGCGATCGATCTCGAGCAATATCATTGAGAAAGACCGACCATGAGCTCCATTGCCAAAACCCATTCGGCCGCCTTTCGTAGGCCCAAGTCCTATAAGGCCCAGCGGAACCCCGGCCGCAAGCCGACCCATCCGGGCGCCCTGTTGCGCGATGAGGTGCTCCCGGCACTTGGTGTGAGCGTGTCGCAGGCAGCCGAGCAAATGCAAATCACCCGCCAGACGTTGCATCGCATTTTGGCCGAGAGGAGCGCCGTCACGGCCGCAATGGCGCTACGGCTCGGAAAGTTTTGCGGAAATGGACCCGATCTCTGGCTCGGCATGCAGAACCTTCATGATCTCTGGCACGAGGAGCGCGCTCTCAAGGATACGCTCGGGCGTATCAAGACGATGAAGGCCGCGTAAGCGCCAAATCGCCCCATGGCCTCCCCCTCCGCCGATCCCGCGCCGCTGCCGCGAAGCTACGCGATGGGTGCGCCTGCGCCCGAGACGGGCGCGCTCGAGGGTGCGCATGAGACCGATGTGGCGGTGATCGGCGCCGGCGTCGCGGGGGTCTCCACGGCGCTCCATCTTCGTGAGCTCGGCCGTGATGTCGCGGTGCTCGAGGCGGGCGAGGTGGGTGCGGGAGGGTCGGGGCGCGCGTTCGGGCTCGTCGTCCCTTATGCCAAGCGCAATCACGAGGAGATCAAGCGTTCCTTCGGCGAGGAGGCGGGCGCGCGCATCATCGATGCCGTGGCGTCCGGCCCCGATCTCGTCTTCGGCCTCATCGCGCGCCACGGGATCGCTTGCGAAGCGTCGCGCAACGGCTGGGTTCTCGGCGCCCACACGGAAGGCGCAGCTGCGGGCCTCGGGACGCTCGCCGCTTATTGGCAAGGACGAGGAGCGCCCGTCGAGTGCCTCGATGCGGCAGCGACCGAGCGGCTCGTGGGCAGCCGCTATTATCTTGGCGCGTTGCTCGATCGGCGCGCCGGCGGCGTGAATCCGCATGCCTATACGCGCGGCCTTGCGGGCGCAGCGCTCGGCTCGGGCGCACGCATCTTCACGCAGAGCCGCGCGCGCTGCCTCACGCGCGAGGGCTCGCGTTGGCGCATCGACGCCGCTTCGGGGTCGCTTCGCGCCAATCACGTCGTCATCGCGACCGATGCCTATACGGATGATCTCTGGCCCGGGCTCAAGCAAAGCCTCGTGCCCTTGCGCGCCTATCAGCTCGTTTCCGAGCCCTTGAGCGAGAATCTCCGCGCCGCCATCCTGCCCGAGCGCCAGCTCCTCACCGATACGCGAAGGCTCTATGCCGGCGTCAGGCTGCGCGCCGACGGGCGCCTCCACATGAGCGTCGATGGGCCGCCTTTCAGCATCGGAGGGCGGGCGAATATCGCCAAGGCCGAGCGCCGCATCCGCAAGCTCTTTCCGCAAATCGGAAACGTCGCCTGGTCCGAGGAATGGTCCGGTTGGGTCGCCATGACGGCGGATCATTACCCGCATCTGCACCGGCTCGCGCCTGGTCTCTTGGCCGCCATCGGTTTCAACGGGCGCGGCATCGCGCTTGCGAGCCTCGTCGGGCGCGATGTGGCGCGGCGCATCGCGGGCTTTCCCGAGAGCGAGCTCTTCTTGCCGGTGACGGAGCTTCGCCCGATCCGCTTCCATGCGGCCATGCGGCCGTTCGTCTCCGCGCTCATCGATTGGTATCGTCTGCGCGACGCCATGGAGTTTCGCCGCCTGCCGGCCGGAAGGTGAAGGCCTCGGGCTTGATCGCGCGCCTTCGCGCGGTTGCCGATATTCGCATGGACGAGAGCGGGGCGGCGGTTTAGGTGAACCGGCAAACAAAAGGCGCTCGCCGATGCGCGAGCGGCCTGATTGGAGGGGGGTGGTCAGAGGCTGGCAGAGACTTGGTCAGAGGGACTTGGTCAGAGAGACTTGGTCAGAGAGTTGGGCTTGGAACCTCAACGCCTCTGGCCTAACGTTGCGGCCACGATGATCCGGAAGGTGCGAACCTGGCCTTTCGAAAAATCTCGCTCCAAGAAACTCTCCTTTTCGATTCCCGAGGAAGCGGCCCATGAACGATACGACACCCAAAGGCGGCAAGCGCGTCGAGCGCCGCAGCCGGCCGAGCTTCACGGATCAGGAAGCGCTGCAATTTCATGCGCAGGGGCGCCCCGGCAAGATCGAGGTCGTGCCGACGAAGCCGATGGCGACGCAGCGCGATCTCTCGCTCGCCTATTCGCCGGGTGTCGCCGTGCCGGTGCTCGCCATCGCGGATGATCCGGCCGCCGCGTTCGATTACACGACCAAGGGCAATCTCGTCGCCGTCATCTCGAACGGCACGGCGATCCTCGGCCTCGGCAATCTCGGCGCGCTCGCCTCGAAGCCGGTGATGGAAGGCAAGGCGGTGCTCTTCAAGCGCTTCGCCGACATCGATTCGATCGATCTCGAGGTGGACACGGAGGATGCCGAGACCTTCGTCAACGCGGTGCGCTATCTCGCGCCCACCTTCGGCGGCATCAACCTCGAGGACATCCGCGCCCCCGAATGCTTCATCATCGAGACCCGGCTTCGCGAGCTCATGGACATCCCGGTCTTCCATGACGATCAGCACGGCACCGCGATCATCGCGGCGGCCGGCCTCATCAACGCGCTTCACCTCACGGGCCGCGACATCGAGAAGACGCGCCTCGTGATCAACGGGGCGGGCGCGGCGGGCGTCGCTTGCGCCGAGCTCATCAAGGCGATCGGATTCAAGCCCGGCAACGTCATCCTCTGCGACACCAAGGGGGTCGTCTATAAAGGGCGCACCGAGGGCATGAACCAATGGAAATCGGCCCATGCGGCCGAGACCAAGGCGCGCAGCCTCGCCGATGCGCTCGTCGGCGCCGATGTGGTCTTCGGCCTCTCCGTCAAGGGGGCGTTCACCGCCGAGATGATCCAGTCGATGGCGAAGGAGCCGATCATCTTCGCCATGGCGAACCCCGATCCCGAGATCGGGCCCGAGGAGGTCGCGCGCATCCGCGACGACGCCATCATGGCGACCGGGCGCTCGGATTATCCGAACCAGGTGAACAACGTGCTCGGCTTTCCTTACATCTTCCGCGGCGCGCTCGACGTACGGGCGACGACGATCAACATGGAGATGAAGATCGCCGCCGCGAAGGCGCTCGCCGAGCTCGCGCGCGAGGATGTGCCGGACGAGGTCGCCGCCGCCTATCAGGGCGCGCGCCCGCGCTTCGGGCGCGACTACATCATCCCGGCGCCCTTCGATCCGCGCCTCATCCACACCGTGCCGATGGCGGTGGCGGAGGCCGCGATGGAAACGAAAGTGGCGCGCCGGCCGATCATCGACATGGCGGGCTACAAGGTGCAGCTCTCCTCGCGGCGCGATCCCGCGGCCGGCACGCTGAACCGCATCTTCGAGCGGGTTCGGCGCTTTCCCAAACGCGTCGTCTTCGCCGAGGGCGAGGAGGAGCAGGTGATCCGCGCCGCGCTCTCCTATGTGGCGAACGGGCTTGGCACCGCGATCCTCGTCGGACGCGAGGAGCGCGTGCGCGAGACGGCGGCGCATGCGGGGCTAGACGTGGGCTCGCGCGACGGCATCGAGATCCACAACGCGCGCCTTTCGCATCGCAACACGGCCTATGCGCAATTCCTCTACGAGCGGCTGCAGCGGCAAGGTTTCCTGTTCCGCGATTGCCAGCGCCTTATCAACCAGGATCGCAATCACTTCGCCGCCGCCATGGTGGCGCTCGGCGATGCCGACGCCATGGTCACGGGCGTGACGCGCAATTCCTCGATCGCGATCGAGGACGTGCGCCGCGTCATCGATTCGAAGCCGGGCCACCGGATGATCGGCCTCTCGCTCGCCTTGACGCGCGGGCGCACCATTTTGGTGGCCGACACCTTGATCCATGAGCTGCCGAGCGGGCAGGAGATCGCCGAGATCGCGATCGAGGCCGCCGGTGTCGCGCGCCGCCTCGGCCATGAGCCGCGCGTCGCGCTCCTCGCCTTCTCCACCTTCGGCCACCCGAAGGGCGAGCGCACCCGATTCGTGCAGGAGGCGGTGCGCATCCTCGATCACATGCGGGTCGATTTCGAATATGACGGCGAGATGGCGGCCGATGTCGCGCTCAACCGCGAGCTCATGGTCTCGACTTACCCGTTTTGCCGCCTCACCGGCGCCGCCAATGTGCTCGTCATGCCGGCTTTCCACTCGGCCTCGATCTCGACCAAGATGCTCCAGGAGCTCGGCGGCTCGACCGTGATCGGGCCGCTCATCGTCGGCCTCGACAAGCCGGTGCAGATCGTGCCGCTCGGCGCCAAGGATGCCGACCTCGTCAACATGGCGGCGCTCGCTGCGTTCAATATCGGGGGATAGGAGCGAGTAGCGAGTAGCGAGTAGCAATCTCCTCCCTCGCTACTTATCGCTCCTCACGCTTCACTTTTCCATTCGCTATTCGCTCAACCGATCGCGGTGATGCTCTATGCGCGCTGTCTCGTTCCCGCAGCCTAGCGCTATGGGGATGGGCGTGCGCACATGCTCGACAGTGACAAGAATAGCCCTTGACCAGGTCCAAAATGACTAGATACGTCCGCTATCTTTCGTGCAGTATAAAAATCATCATTTCGGCTCTGATATTTCTGATCAGTATATCCCCGGGACCGCTATATGATAATTCTTATGCAGTTATGGTAGCCGAAATTATACCTATACTGTATTTAATGGGTCAGATTGCGTCCTTGGTCGCAATGGTAGCGCACAAGAAGCCCCTCCTCTGCCACAGTGTGCAGACCTGCATCGTTCTCGGAGGCCTGTATCTGGTCTATTTTGCGCCCATAGATGTCAGGGTTCATTTTTGGAACACCGCTTTCTATGTTGGATGGTGCGAGATCGGGCGTGCCGCGGCCGGCGATCATATAGCTCGCGACCGTCCAGGGCGCGCCGCAAAAACCAAGCAATGGCGCAGCCTGGTGGTTTTGGCCTATGGCTCGCGGTGATGAGCGGCGCTTGGACGCAAGGCTGGCTGCATGCGAAACTCGTCCTGGTGCTCGTGCTCTCGGGCCTTTATGGAAATCCGTTCATCGATCGTGCCGATTCCTGGTGAAATGCGCGTCTGACCGATGAGGGGTATTGGGTCCTTCGCTTTCATGCTTGGCCCACGTGCTTGGCGGAGCTGATTTTCGACCCCCAAGAAAACTTGAAATCACCTGATGGGATTAGGTACGAGCGCTTCACAAGGGATTACGGAAGCGCCTTCCATATCCGGTCGGACGTTGTGTCACGCCTATCGTGCGAATAGTGAGGATTTTCTCCTTCGCCGATCCGGTGCCCGCAGAGCGCATCTCTATCTCATCATAGTGCTCTCCCGACCCCCACCCGGCCGCACATCGGGATTGCTTGCCTTCACAGGCTGGCCAGCGGCCGACCTCCCCCTTCCAGGGGGAGGCAAAGCGCCAGTCACGTCAGCTTCTTCTACTTGAGAACCGTAGCCAAAAGGGCACGAAGCTCTCAATGTCCTCCCGTTGATATCCGCTTCGCGCGGCGAGGTGAGGGCGCCGTTCAGCTCACCGGCTCGAGCTTGTCTTGCGTCCTCGTCTCGAAATCCTTCGCGTCGTGGCGCTCGTGAAGCTGGCTCGACGGCTCGCCGCTCGTGCGGTTGACCATGCGGCCGCGCTGCACGGTCGGGCGCTTGAGAAGCCTGTCGGCCCAGCGATTGACGTGTTTGTAATCCTGGACGCTCAGGAACTCGGCCGCACCATAAGACCAGCCCTTCACCAGGCCGCCATACCAGGGGAAGATCGCCATGTCGGCGATGGTGTAGTCTTCGCCCGCGACATATTTGTGCTGCGCGAGCTGCCGGTCGAGCACGTCGAGCTGGCGTTTCACCTCCATGGCAAAGCGGTCGATCGCATATTCGATCTTCGCCGGCGCATAGGCGTAGAAATGGCCGAAGCCGCCGCCCAGATAGGGCGCGCTTCCCATTTGCCAGAACAGCCAGGAGAGGCACTCGGCGCGCGCGGCACGCTCGGTCGGCAGGAAGGCGCCGAACTTCTCGGCGAGATACATGAGGATCGCGGCGGATTCGAAGACCCTGACCGGTTTCGGCTCGCTGCGGTCGACGAGAGCCGGAATCTTGGAATTGGGATTTATCGCGACGAAGCCGCTGCCGAACTGATCGCCATCGCCGATGCGGATGAGCCAGGCGTCGTATTCGGCGCCACGATGGCCGAGCGCCAGAAGCTCTTCCAGCAAGATCGTGACCTTCACGCCGTTCGGCGTGCCTTGCGAATAGAGCTGCAAGGGATGGCGGCCGACCGGCAACTCCTTGTCGTGCGTCGCGCCTGCGATCGGGCGGTTGATGCTGGCGAATTGGCCACCGCTCGGCTTGTTCCAGACCCAGACCTTCGGCGGCGTGTATTCGGAGGATTCAGTCATCTTCATGTCTCCAGGCGTGAATTCGGCGCGCTCGCTTCGCGACGAGGCGCGGGAAGCGTGCGCACTGGTTTTTCGTCGTTGAGCGAATGGCCTTGTTAGCCTGTTACGGCGCCTTTTTGTCGTTCATCCGCACATGCCTCCCGTGCAGATGAGGATGGGGTGACGACACCAAGGCCGTTTGCGCGCGTCATACACGGGCTTAGCCCGCGTTTCCGTGCCTCGAGTGGTTACGCGGGGGAGGCGTGGATGCCCGGGCCGACGCCCGGGCATGACGGAGAAATGGTTCCCCCCTTCGTCATGCGCGGGCTTGGCCCGCGTATCCACGTCTTTAAATGGATTACGCGGCCATGACGAGCTCACAGCCACTTCTTCCAGCGGAAGACGAGGTAGGGGACGACGGCGGAGACGAGCATGAGCACGAGGCCGTATTGATAGCCGTAAGCCCAGTCGTATTCCGGCATGTTCTTGAAATTCATTCCGTACATCGAGGCGAAGAAGGTTGGCGGCGTGAAGACGACCATGATCACCGACAAGATCTTGATGATGTCGTTCTGATTGAGATTCACGAAGCCGAGTATGCTGTCGAGAAGGAACTGCACTTTGCCGAGGAGATATTCGGTCTGCGTGTCGAGGGAGGAGATGTCGTGCAGCATCGTCCCGATATGGCCTTGAGGTTCGCTCTCCTCCGAGCTTCCCCGCGCTGGCGGGCTCGCAAAGCGCAGCATGAGCTCGATCGAGACGAGGCTCTCGCGCACCTTCGAGATTCGGCTCCCCTCCTGGCCGAGCGTCGCGAGCGCGGTTTGGTACTCATCCGTCACCGGGCGCCCTCTGCGCGAGGCCCTTTCGAAGACCGCATCGGAAAGAGTGTCGATCCGGTCCCCGGTCGTGCGCAGGATTTGCGAGGCGCGTCCGACGATCATGTCGACGAGGCCGACGAAGATCGCGTCTGGATCTTTCCGTGAAAGGCCGAAGCGCTGCGCGTGCCCCGAAAAGCTCTGGAAGGGTTTTGGGTCGTCATAGCGGACTGTGATCAAGACGCGTCCCTTGCGGATGAAACTCACATTCGCGATCTTGGGACGGTTGGTCTTCGCGAGGCAAAGCACGCGGGCCGTCATGAAGCGCCCGCCGTCCTCGGTGTAGAGGAGCTCGGAGGGTTCGATCTCGTCCATCTCCTCGGGCGTCGGAAGAGAAATGCCGGCGAAGGCTTCCGCGGCCTTGATTTCCTCGCCCGTGGGCTCGAAGAGATCGAGCCAGACGCTGTCCGTCGGGATCGACTCGCCCGCCCCAAGCGTACGCTCGCCAAGCGGTGCGATGTCGGCATCCTCGCCTTTGCTGGGCTCGAATTGGTGAACGACGATCATCGTCTGCGGGTCTCCGATTGGGGTGGGTGATTTGCGTGCCTTGGCTCAGGCCAGAGGCGCAAGGCTCGCGGGCGCCAAGCTGTCTTCCGGAACGAAGAAATCGACACGCAGGGCTTGTTTCGGGTCGACGCGATAGCGGTCAAAATCGGTCACGCCCTCCTCGAAGAGAAAGCTGTCGTCGATCAGGAAGTTCCCTGAGAATTCGCGCCCGGGCTTCAAGAAGATTTTGTAAGCCGCGTCCGCGAGAATCTCAGGCGTGCGCGAAGCGCGCATCAGGGCGTCGCCGCCGAGGAGGTTGTTCACGGCAGCGGTCGCGATCGTGGTGCGCGGCCACAACGCGTTGACCGCGATGCCCTTCGCTCGAAGCTCGCCCGCAAGGCCGAGCACCACGAGGCTCATGCCGAATTTCGCCATCGAATAGGCTGTGTGCGGCGCAAACCATTTCTCCTTCATGTCGAGCGGGGGCGAGAGCATGAGGATATGCGGGTTCGCCGCCTTGGCGAGATGAGGGATGGCGTATTTCGACACCATGAAAGTGCCGCGCGCATTGATCTGATGCATCAGATCGAAGCGCTTCATCTCGGTCGCCTCGATCGTCGTGAGGCTGATCGCGCTCGCATTGTTGACGAGAATGTCGAGGCCGCCGAAATGCGAGACCGTATTCTCGATCGCGGCCTTCACCGCCTCTTCGTCGCGGATGTCGGTTTGGAGCGGCAGCGCTTTGCCGCCGGCGGCCTTGATCTCCCGCGCCGCGGTGAAGATCGTGCCCGGCAATTTCGGATGGGCCTCGGCGGTCTTCGCCGCGATCGCCACATTGGCGCCGTCGCGCGCGCATCTTTGCGCGATGGCAAGCCCGATGCCGCGCGAGGCGCCCGTCACGAACAAGGTCTTGCCGGCAAGCGGCTTCGGCCGGGCGGATTCGGGAGCGGCTGTTGTCGGCATCACTCATCTCCTGGCGAATGCTTTTACTATAGACCGTTTTGTCACGGCGCGAGCAAAGCATCGATGATCCTCATCCCCGCGAAAGTGGGAATCCAGGAATATGACGCACGTTGTGGAAAACACTGGATCCCCGCCTTTCGCGGGGACGAGCGGACGTATTCAGGCTTGACGCGCCTCGCGCACGCTCGCCAACGCCTGATCGATGTCGCGCTCCTGCGTAAGATGATTGCAAACCGAGACACGCATCACGCGCATGCCGCGCCAAGTGGCGCCGCCAAACCAGGCGACACCTCTTTCCTGGATGCGGCGGATCATCTCGTCGGTGGCGCGATCATGATTGCCGTCATCGGCGAGGAAGCGCACCAGCCCCTGGTTGATGACCGGCTCCGCCACGACCTCGGCGCCAGGAAGCTCGCCGATGCCTTGGACGAGGCGTTTCGCAAGGGCGCAGCAACGCTCCACGATCTCGGCTACTCCGGCGCGCCCGAGCGCGCGGATCGCCGCATAGGCCGGAAAGCCGCGAGCGCGCCTCGACCATTCGGGATTCCAATCCTTCTGATTGCGCAGCTCTCCGCGGGGCACGGAATAGCTCGTGTCCTGCGCGAAGGCGGCGCGATGCGCGGCCGGATGCGCGACGAACACGAGGCCGGACTCGAAAGGCAGGTTCAGCCATTTGTGCCCATCCGTCGCCCAGGAATCCGCCTGTTCGGCGCCGTCGAGCCAATGGCGATGGCGGTCGCTCGTCGCGGCCCAAAGCCCGAAGGCGCCGTCGATATGCACCCAGGCCTTCGCCGCATGCGCGAGCGGACAAGCCCGCGCGAAAGGGTCGAAGACGCCCGTGTTCAAATCGCCCGCTTGCAGCCAGACGATGACGGGGTCTCGGCCCGCCGCGCGCAGCGCCGCCTCGAGCTTCCCGATCTCGATGCGCCCGGAATTGTCGGCGCCCACATCGTCGATCGCCTCGGTGCCGATGCCGAGCAAGCGCGCGGAGCGCAGGATCGATTCGTGCCGGTTCTGCGTCGTCAATATGCGCAAGCGCGGCGCTCCGGCGAGGCCCTTCTCCTCGACATCCCAGCCGCGATCGGCAAGCAGCTTGTGGCGCGCGGCCGCGAGCGCGGTGGTGTGCGCCATCTGGCAACCCGTGACGAAGGCGAAAGACGCCGTTCGCGGAATGCCGAGGAGCTCCTTTACCCATTCGCCGCACACCTCCTCGACGACGGCTTCCGCCGGCGAGGTGAGGTTCGAGGCTGCGTTCTGATCCCAGACGGAAGTGAGCCAATCCGCCGCGATCGCGACCGGAAGCGTGCCGCCGATCACCCAGCCGAAGAAGCG
>DASZIL010000183.1:0-4291 GCA_035949255.1 Beijerinckiaceae bacterium
TCAGCGTGCCGCGCTTCGCGCTGTTCTCCTCACGCGCCTCCGTGGGGGGAGGGCCTTATGTGGTCGAGGCGGCGTATCCGCTTGCGGCCTCCGCGCTCGGCCAAGAAGCATGATTGAGGACTATGGCACGATGCTCGCGGCATGATGCTCGCGGCGTGAAGCCGCTCCGCGGGCACCTCGGCCCGCCTCAGCGCCCCGTCATCCCTCGATCTTCGAGAAATCCGCGACCTCATGCACGGCGCGGCGCAGGCCCGAAAGCAACTTGAGCCGGTTCGCGCGAAGCGCCGCATCGCGGTCATTGACGGTGACCTTGTCGAAGAACGCATCGACGGCCGGGCGAAGCTCGGCGAGCGCCGCCATCGCCTCCGTGAATTCTTCCTTCAGCACATGCTCGCGGGCGTGGTGCGAAGCGGCGTCGAGCACATGGGCGAGCACGCGCTCTTCCGGCAAGCCGCGCGTTTCGATGAGAGAAGGCTCGGGCGCGGCGTCATAGGAAACGCCGTCCTTCTTTTCCTCGATGCGTAGGATGTTGGCGGCGCGCCGATAGCCGGCGAGGAGGTTCTTGCCGTTCTCCGTGTCCAGGAAGGCGGCGAGCGCCTCGATCCTTCTGGCGACCATCAAGAGATCATCGTGGCCAGGCAAGGCGAAGACCGCATCCACGAGATCATGGCGCGCGCCCCTCTCGCGCAGCAGAACCTTGAGGCGGTCGGCGAAGAAGGAGAGGAGATCCTCGACCATTCCCTTGCGCCCGGGTTGGCTCAACACCGCGAAATGGCGCTCGAGCACGGGCGCGAGCGGCAACCTCACGCCATTCTCGAGCACGAGACGGATCACGCCGAGCGCGGCGCGACGCAAGGCGAAAGGATCTTTCGATCCCGTCGGTTTCTCGTCGATCGCCCAGAAGCCGACGAGCGTATCGAGCTTGTCGGCGAGCGCGACCGTCATGCTCACGGGATCGGTCGGCACGCGGTCCGAGGGGCCGAGCGGCTTGTAATGCTCCTCGATCGCTGCAGCGACCGAGGTCGGCTCGCCTTGCAGCGCCGCGTAATAGCGCCCCATGAGGCCTTGTAGCTCGGGGAATTCGCCAACCATCTCGGTGACGAGATCGGCTTTGGCGAGCATCGCTGAGCGCTCCACGAGATCAGGATCCGCTCCCGTCATGACGCAGAGGTCCTTGGTTAGCGCCGCGACACGCAAGACGCGCTCAAATTGCGTGCCGAGCTTCGCGTGGAAAATGATGTTTTGCGCCTTGAGCTTCGCGAGGCGCTGGTCGAGCGGCTTTGCTGCCGATCCTGAGTGATCGGGCAGGGGCTTCTGGTCGGTCTCCCAGAAATATTTCGCATCTGCGAGGCGCGCGCGCACCACGCGCTCGTTGCCGGCGATGATCGCGGCGCCACCGTCCGCGGCTTCGAGATTGGCGGTGAGGATGAATCGATTGGCGAGCCCACCGTCCGCATTGCGTAAGACGAAGCATTTCTGGTTGGCACGAATGGTGGCGCGGATCACCTCTTGGGGAATTGAGAGATAAGCCTCGTCGAAAGCGCCCATCAGCACGACCGGCCATTCGACGAGGCCGGAGACCTCCTCGAGCAAGGCCTCATCCTCGACGAGCTCGAAGCCCGCCGCGAAGCTGAGGTTTCTCGCCTCATGCGCGATGATGTCGCGTCGTCGCCGGGCGTCGAGGATGACCTTCGCCTTCTCGAGGCTCGTCACGTAATCCGCGAAGCGGCGCACTTCTATCGGCGTCTTCGGCCCCATGACGCGATGGCCGAAGGTCACATCGCCCGAGGCAATGCCGCCGATGTCGAAATGCACGACCTCCGGGACCTCGGTCTCGGGACCGAATGTGCACAGGATGGAACGCAGCGGGCGCACCCAGCGCAGCGAATCCGTCGTGCGCGATTGCGGGCCGAAGCGCATCGATTTCGGCCAGGGAAAGCTCGTGACGACCGAAGGCACGATCCTCGCAATCGCGGCGATCGTCGCCTCACCCGGCTTTTCGATGCGCGCGGCGTAGAATTCGCCTTTCTTCTCATCCTTGACGATATGGGCTTGCCCAATATCGGTGAGACCCGCGCTCTTGAGGAAGCCCTTGAGGGCAGCCTCCGGCGCGCCGACGCGCGGACCGCGGCGTTCCTCCGTCGCGTCGGCCCCCTTGACCGGAAGCCCCGCGACGTGAAGCGCAAGACGCCGCGGCGTCACATGCGCGATCGCACCTTCGTAGAGGAGGCCACGCTCGACGAGCGCATCGGTGACGAGGCGCTTCAGCTCCTCGGCCGCCCGCCTTTGCATTCGGGCGGGGATTTCCTCGCAGAAGAGTTCGAGCAAAAGATCGGGCATGGGATTGGACGCAATCTCGAGAAGCGGATGGATTGATCGTCATGGCGCAAGAGCGTGCCCCGGCGCAGGTAAAGCGCCGGGCTCCAGCCAGGCCACGACGACAAGGTCAAGCTCTAGAGCCATTCCGGCTCGAAAGGAATCGGAAAAGCTTAAGCTCGAGGAGATCCGGCTATGCCGCACGCTCAAGATTGAGGAAGTAGCGGGTGTGCCGCAATTCGCCCACACGGGCGAGAGCGCCCTTCTCCACGAGGTCTCGGAGGTCTCGTGTCGCCGTGGCACGTGAGGTGCCGGTGATGGTGATGTAGTTTTCGGCGCTTAGCCCGCCTTTGAAGCCGTCGATGCCTTCTCGGAACATGCGGGCAATGACTTTATCCTGGCGCTCGTTGAGCTCGGCGCCCCGGCGCTCGTAAAACTTGGTCTTGGCGAGGTGAAAATCCACGCGCTTGATCGTGTTGGATTGCGCCTCGATCACGGTGCGGGCGAAGTACCTCAGCCAGCCCGTGACTTCCATGTCCTTGTTGTTGTGCTCCAACGCCGCGTAATACGCCTTGCGCTTGCGTTCGATCGTGAAGCTGAGCGCGATCAAGCTGGGGTGGCCCAGATTCTGTGCGAGGGATTTTTCCGCGAGCGCGCGCCCGATGCGCCCATTGCCGTCTTCGAACGGGTGTATGATCACGATATAAAGATGCGTGAGCCCAGCCCGCGTCAGCGCCGGGAGCGGTCTCGATCCGAGCGGGGCGGTGTCGTTGAACCAGGCGATGAAGCGGTTCATTTCCGCAGGCACCGACTTTGATCGAGGGGCCTCGAAATGCACCTTGCGCCCATGGATCGGGCCGGAGACGACCTGCATTGGGTCATCATGCGTGCGATAGCCCCCAATCGACCTGATCGAGGTATCGCCGCTCATGAGCATGCCGTGCCAATCGAACAAGGTTTTATTGGTGAGCACGCGGGTAAAATTCTCATGGAGATCGACCATCATCTTCGCGATGCCGCGCTCGGCGGGCGGGATGCCAGGTCGCTCAGGGTCGTGATGGCGCAGGGAAGCTTAAACGCTTTCCCGATTGAGGATTTCCCCTTCGATCTTCGAAGTCTCGACCGCCTCTTCGCCGATCAATTCGATGCGCAACCGATTCTGCTCGTCTCGACCTATATGTTTGAAGACCCCCACGACCTCGCCGGACCGAAGCCAGAACAAACGCTCGAGCTGTTCCAAAGCGCTCGAATCGAACGAAAAATTCGGCCAGTCCGGCTGTTCCCCGGATCAGGACCGAGATGGGGTTCGCCGGGAAGAAGGCTCAAAGAGCGGGCTCTGTTTCCCTGAGCTCCATCTAGCGACTGCGCTCGACGGCGAAGTCCACCGCTTGTGCAAGGGCGCGCCGCATCTCCCCTTCCGGATAGATCGACAGCGCTTGATGAGCCTCTTCGGCGAAGCGGGTGGCGCGCGCTGTCGTCGCCTCTATGGCTCCGTGCCGGCGCAGAATCGCAATGGCGCGTTCGAGGTCGCCGTTGTGGAGGTCGCCCTCCTCCATCGCACGCCGCCAAAACTTGCGCTCCTCGGGATCGCCGCGCTCGAACGCGATGACGACCGGCAGTGTGATCTTGCCCTCGCGGAAATCGTCCCCGACGTTCTTGCCGATCTCTTCGGATTTGCCCCCGTAGTCGAGCGCGTCATCGATGAGCTGGAAGGCTTGGCCGAGCGCCATGCCGAAAGCGCGGCAGGCGTGCCGCTCCGCCTGATCCCGCCCCGCGATCGCCGGCCCGACTTCGCAAGCGGCGGCGAAGAGCTCGGCCGTCTTGGCGGCCGTGACCGCGAGATAGGCTTTCTCATCGGTCGCGAGATTCTTGGCGGTCGCGAGCTGCATCACCTCGCCTTCGGCGATCACGGTCGCTGCGCTCGACAAGATGTCGAGCGCGTCCATGAAACCCGCCTCGACCATCATGCGGAAGG
>DASZIL010000184.1:0-38595 GCA_035949255.1 Beijerinckiaceae bacterium
CGGCCGCTTCGCGGATGTGGTGCTGCTCTCGGACCTCTCCTCGTTGAAGATCGAGAAGGTCTGGGCCGACGGCGCCCAAGTGTCCGAGGGCAAGCGCTACACGGGCAAGGTGCCGCGCATCGAATGGCCGGCCTGGGCGACGAACACCATCAACATCCGCCGCAAGGTAACGGCGCAAGATTTCGCGCT
Organism: Beijerinckiaceae bacterium; assembly: GCA_035949255.1. Lineage (GTDB taxonomy): Bacteria > Pseudomonadota > Alphaproteobacteria > Rhizobiales > Beijerinckiaceae > GAS188. Next base: position 190 of record DASZIL010000184.1, read on the forward strand.
CGCCGCGAAGCCGGGACGTGAGACCATGAAGGCCGCCGTCATCCGCCCGTTTCACTGGCATCCGGAGTTCTACACGCTCGACCTGCCGGTGCGGAACGGTGAGGTCGAGCGGAACTTTTCCGAGAACATCACCAAATTCGCGATCGTCGACCGCTACTCGGGCGAGGCCAAAATCTCGAAGATGTTCTGGCGCGGTTGCGGGCCGCGCACCCCGGAAACGGCGCTCGCCTGCTCGGTCGCGCATGATCAGCACAACATCTGGGTCGTGGGCTCATCCGACGCCGCCATGGCGCGAGCGGTGAATGCGCTCGTCGACATCCAGGGCGGCTGGGCGCTGGTGCGCGAAGGCGAGCTCGTCGCCACGGTGCGCTTCGAGATCGGTGGCCTCATGACCTGCCGCCCCGCCGAGGAGCTCGATGCCGAGATGCAGCATCTCTACGCCGAAGCCCGCAAGGTCGATTGGATGTATGAGCCGACATTCCGGCCGCGCTGGTATCCGGGTTTTCCGGAGCGTCTCATGTTCGCGACGCTCACTTGCGCGCCCTGGACCTGGGTTCTCGTCGCGCCCACCGACAAGGTGCCGCAAGGCTTCGTCAATGTGCAGACCGGAAAGACGCATGAGGTGGTGTGGTGAACCGCGATTGGACCCTCGTATACGTCCTGTAAGACGTGGATGCCCGGCACAAGGACGGCATGACGTCAGCGGGAGCCAAATGCTAGAGTCGCGAGCTAGCTTAACGTTTCGTGGCGCGGAGGAGAGATCATGAACGAAGAGGTCGCGATCGAGGCTCGAGCGCCGTCGGGCTTTTTCGATCGGATGTTTCGCCTTTCCGAGCGCTCGACCTCGGTTCCCCAAGAGGCGATCGCCGGCGCCACCACCTTCGCCGCGATGGCCTACATCATCGCGGTCAACCCGGCGATCATGTCGAATGCCGGCATGGATCGCGGCGACCTCGTGATCGCCACCGCGCTCGCCGCGATCTTCGGCTCGGTGATGATGGGGCTTTGGGCCAATCTGCCGCTTGCCGTCGCCCCGGCCATGGGCTCGAACGTGATCTTCACTTATGTGATCGTGAAGCAGATGGGCGCGCCCTGGCAGGGCGCGCTCGCCATGGTCGCCTTCACCGGCGTCGTCTTCCTCATCCTCTCGCTCTCGAAGCTCCGCGAGAAGGTGGCGAAGGATGTGCCCGAGGCCTTGAAAGTCGGCATTCAGGCGGCCGTCGGCACGCTGATCGTCTTCATCGGCTTGCGCGGCGCGGGCTTCATCGTCGCCAATTCCTCGACCTATATCGCGCTCGGCTCGCTCAAGAACCCACCCGTCCTGCTCACCATGCTCGGCATCCTGCTCACTCCGATCCTCGTGGTGCGCAAGGTGCCGGGCGCGTTGATCATCGCGATCGCCGTGATCACGCTCGTCGGCTTCTTCGTTCCGGCGAGCGAGGGCAAGATGGTGACGGCGGCGCCTTCGGCCGTGCTCGCCTGGCCGAAATGGCCGGCGGGCACCTTCGGCCAGCTCGATTTCAAATGGCTGTTCTCGAACTTCATCATCGCGCTGCCGCTCTTGTTTTATTTCATCTGCGCCGAATTCTTCTCGACGCTCGGCACGCTGATCGGCGTCACTGGCGCGGCGAATTTGCGGAATGCCGACGGCTCGATCCCGAGCGCCACGGCTGCTTTCGCCACCGATGCCACCTCGAGCATCGTCGGCCCGATCCTCGGCACCTCGGTCGTCACCGCCTACATCGAATCGATTACCGGCGTGCAGGCGGGCGGGCGCACAGGCCTGACCTCGCTCGTCGTCGCGACCTTCTTCGTGCTCGCGCTGTTCTTCTGGCCCGTCTTCGTGATCGTGCCGCCCCAGGCGACTGCGCCGGCCCTCGTTCTCGTCGGCGTGCTGATGATGCAAGGTTTGGCGCGCATCGACCTCACCGATCTTTCGAACGCCATCCCGATCGTGCTCACGCTCCTCGTCACGGTGCTCACCAACAACCTCATCAACGGCATGGCGCTCGGCACCTTGAGCCTGATGTTGATCCTCGTTGCCACGGGCCGCGCACGCGAGATCTCAGGCGTCGTCTGGGGCCTTGGCGTCGTGTTTCTCGCGTTCTTCTACGTCACGACGCGGATATAGGCGGGAGCGCCTGTCAGGTGAGCTAAGGTACGGTAGCAGCATGCGCACCTACAACATCCACTTCGCAAAAACGCATTTGTCCAGGCTGGTCGAGGCGGCAGCCAAAGGTGAGTCGTTCCTCATTACCAAGGCCGGAAAACCGATGGTGAAGGTAGTCGCGTGTAAGGCTCGCGAATCGTCTCGAACCCAGCGCTTTGGTTTCATGGCGGGGCAGATAAAGGTACCGGACGACTTCAATACGATGGGCGCCGATGAGATCCAGCAACTTTTCGAAGGCAAGGCATGAAGCTGTTGTTGGACACGCTGCTCCTATGGGCAGCCGAAGGTTCAAAGCGGATGCCAGCCGGCGCGCGAACCCTCATCGCCAATCGAGACAAATGTTCTGATTTTCAGCGTAGCCAGTCTTTGGGAAATCGCCATCAAGAGCGGGCTCAATCGCCAGGATTTCGAAGTGATTTCGCAGGCGAGAGTCGAAGGCATTATGCTACTGACGAATGACAAAATCCTCGGCAAATATGTGCCGCCCGGTGCGGCTGGCATGACAACCCTCCATCCCTTCAAGCATTAAGAATTCGGCGGCCTCATAGCTTGTTCGAGCTTCGACGCCGGCGCCACGGTTTTGCGCCAGCGGACAAGCGCCTTGCAAAGCGCTACATGCTCACCCATGCGCAACGCCTCTTATCGCCCTTCGACCGCCCATGCCGATCTCGGCGAGGGCTTCTACGATCCGGTCGAGCCGGCCGATTTCCCGATGCGTGTTCTGCGCTACCGCGATCGTCGTTGGGCGGCACGGATCGGGCTTGAGGAACTCGACGAGGCGGGCTTCGAGAACCATTTCGCACGCTTCCTTCCCTTGCCCGAGAATTACCCGCATCCGCTGGCGCTTCGCTATCACGGCCATCAGTTCCAGGTTTACAACCCCGAGATCGGCGACGGGCGCGGCTTCCTCTTCGCGCAAGCCTATGACGAGAAGGATCGGCTTCTCGATCTCGCGACCAAGGGCTCGGGCCGCACGCCCTGGTCACGCACCGGCGACGGGCGCCTCACGCTGAAAGGGGGCGTGCGCGAGGTGCTGGCGACGCGCATGCTCGAAGCGCTCGGCGTCTACACCTCGAAAAGCTTTGCGCTCTTCGAGACCGGCGAGCCCTTGGTGCGTGGCGATGAGCCGTCGCCGACGCGGTCCTGCGTGCTCACGAGGCTTTCCCATTCCCATGTCCGCATCGGCACCTTCCAGCGCTTCGCCGCCTTCGGCGATGCGATGCGCATTGAAAGGCTCCTTTCGCACAGCGTGCGCCATTACCTGCCGCAGGCGGCGCGGCCGACGACCGGCGATGAGGCCGCCGCCTTTCTCGGCGAAGTCTGCGAAAACGTCGGGCGGCTCTGCGCCCAATGGATGGCCGCGGGCTTCGTGCACGGCGTGCTCAACACCGACAACATCGTTATCACCGGCGAGAGCTTCGATTACGGCCCTTATCGCTTCCTGCCGAATTACGATCCGGGCTTCACCGCCGCCTATTTCGACGAGACCGGGCTTTATGCCTATGGCCGCCAGCCGAACGCGGTGTTGTGGAACCTTTATCGGCTCGCCGAGACCTTGAGCCTCATCGCACCCGTCGAGAAGCTGAAGGAGGCGCTTTTACGCTTCGATGACTCCTTCACCGGTCATCTCGGCGCTTGCGTGACCTTCAGGCTCGGCCTGAAGCCACGATTGGAGGCGGAGGACGGCGCGCTCGCCGACAAGCTCTTTCTGTTTCTCAAAGCCGCGAGCGCGCCCTTCGAGCAAGTGATGTTCGATTGGCGCGGAGGCTTGACGCGAAGGGAGAAGGCGCTCGCGGGGCCGGCAGGCGCCCTCTACCGAGGCGAGGCCTTCGAAAGCCTCGAGCGCGCGCTCGGCAATTATGAACCGGAGCCGTCTTCGCCCGGGGCCGAGGCTTATTTCTCCGGCGAGCGCCCGATCACGTTGCTTTACGATGAGATCGAGGCGCTCTGGGCCGCGATCGCCGAGCGTGACGATTGGAGCGGTTTCGAAGCGAAGCTCGCCGCGATCGATCGCGTGCGAGAGGCTTATGGCGTTCCTTAGGACCTGGCCGAGATCGAGCGTTTTCGAGCGGATCAACCGCTGGCGAGAGGCGCCGCCTGTGCTTCTTGGCGCTTCGGCGCGGGCCCTGATTCACGGATGGTGTCCTCGCGTTGCTTGCGGCGTACCGCGTCTCCGCCACCGCGCGTCTCGCGATAGAGCTCGAGGTTCTCGAATTCCCGCGCGTCCGGCTTTTCGATGGCGAGGTCCGTGTAGCTGTAACGGTCGGGCGCCGTGAGCACCTCGTTGAGGATCGCCTTGCATTTGCGCCAATAGCGCCAGTAGCGCCATATCTTGACGAGCGACTCGCCCAAATAGCGCGGATAGAAGACGAAGGGGCTTTCGATCTTCATGCCCGGCCGGCGATCACGCCGGAATTTCCGACGGAAGCCGCCGCCCTCGAGCGGGTGCACATCTTCGTAAAGCGTCATCAGGCGAAACCAGAGGATCGTCGAAAGCGTGGTCTTCGGCCGCCCGATCGGGCTCGCGGCGCTGCGCCGCAAGACGGTGCGTATATGTTCGGGCGTGTAGAAAGCGTCCCAGGCGGCCCGATAAGCCTCCTCCCACTCCCCATCCGACATCTTGGAGTGATGGGCGACGCGATGGTCGAGGTCATATTTGTTGAGGTCGTCATCCATCCAGATGCCTTTTTGCAAAAGCACCTTGTGGTCCTCCGAGCCCGGGAGCGGCGTGAGGAAGAAGAACTCGAGGAGGTCGAGCGGCAGCTCGCGCTTGATGATCTCGATGTCGTGAAGGATCGATTCCTTCGTATCGGCCGGGAAGCCGAGGATGTAGCCCGCATAGGTGATGGCGCCGTGGTCGCGCCATTTCTGCAGCATCTCGCGGTATTCGGTGATCTTGTTCTGCCGCTTCTTGGCCGCGATCAGATTGTCGGGATTGATGTTCTCGAGCCCGATGAAGACGCGGCGCACGCCGGCCTTCTGCGCCTTCTCGATGAAGTTCGGGATCTTGTGGCAAAGCGTGTCGACCTGGATCGTGAAGCCGAGGTTCCAGCCCTCCTTTTCGCGGATCTCGATGATCCGATCGAAAAGCGCTTCCCAATTGCGGTTGCGGGCGAAATTGTCGTCGGTGATGAAGAAGCGCTTGATGCCTTGCGCGTAATTGTCGCGGATCGTCTTCTCGACATCGTCGGCCGTGCGGTTGCGGCTCTTGCGTCCTTGCACGTTGATGATGGTGCAAAACGAGCACTGATAGGGGCAGCCGCGCCCGAGATCGATGCTCGAGAGCGAGCCCGAGGTGCGCAGCACATGCTTGCGCGGCAGGATGGGCGGCGGCTCACCCTCGAGCGTCGGCATGTCGTCGAGATGGTTGTAGATAGGCTTGAGCGTGCCCGCATGAGCGTCGCGCAGCACCTCGGCGAGGCGGCCGTTCTCGGCTTCGCCAGCGAAGAGGGAGATGCCGAGCGCTTGCGCCTCGCAGAGCTCGGTCGGCATTTCCGGAAGCATGGCGAGGCAGCCGGAGACGTGGAAGCCGCCGATCGCGACCGGCAGCCCGGCCTCGAGGAAAGGCTTCGCCAGGTCGACGGCGCGCGGAAACTGATTGGATTGAACCCCCACGAGGCCGATGAGGCATTTCCCGCCCTCCTGGCGGATCAGGCGGATGATCTCGCTTGGCCGCACCCGGCGGTTGGTTTCGTCATAAGTGTGCAAGCGAAGCTCGACATCCGTCCCGAGCGTCTTGTTTCGGCTCAGCTCCTCGCTCAAGCCGTTGAGGCAGGCGAGCGTGTTCGAGGGAATGGCGGAGCGAACCCATTGAATCGGATAGCCGTCATCATCGTAATGCGTCGGCTTGATCATGACGAAATGGAAAATGTCACGCGCTTGCGGCGCTTTAGCCTCGGCCATTCTTCACAACTTTCGATTTCGAAGGTGATCGGATTCGCGGCGGACCCCGTGGATCCGTAGGCCATGAGCCGGGTGTCGCAGCAAGGCTTCTACATCTTAAGGCCGTCCCTGCCAACATTTCGTTCCGCACGCCGTTCCACATCGCTTTCAACGGCGAGCCCTCAATCCGTACCGATCTCGCGATAAAGCGCCGCGACCTCGTCGATCACATGGCGCTCGGTGAAGCCCGCGAGCACCCGCCGTCGCGCCGCCTCTCCGAAGCGCTCGACGCGCTCGGCATCACGCGCCAGCGCCACCATGGCGTGAGCAAGCGCTTCCGCATCGTTCGGTGGCACCAATATCCCCTCGATGCCGTCGCGCACCAGCGCGCGGCAGCCCGGAACATCGCTCGTGAGGATCGCTCGACCGCAGCTCGCGCCTTCGAGCAAAGTACGCGGCAAGCCCTCGCCGCCGCGCGAGGGGAGGCAGCAGACGTGATGTGCGCGCCAAACGGCGGCGGCATCGTCCGTGCGGCCATGCCAGGCGATGCCGGGCTCGCGGCTCCAGGCCTCGAGCGTCTCGCGCGAGAAGGCTTTCGGGTTGGTCGCGTCAGGCTCGCCGTAAAGCGAAAGCTCGACGGCCGCGCCTTCAGCACGCGCGCGCCGCGCCGCCTCGACCGCGATGTCGATCCCCTTCGACCAGAGCATGCGGGCCACGATCGCGATCTTGAGCGGCGGCAGGGCCGGCATCGGGCTTGGCGCGTAATGATCCGGGTCGACACCGGCCCCCCCGACGATGACGACGCGCTCATCCTTGTCCGCCGCGAAGCCGAGAAGCCGCGCATCATCCGGATTTTCGAGGAGAAAACGCGCCGTTCGTCCGTCGAGCGGCCCGCGCAGGAGAAACCGTGCCGCGAGGCGCGAGACCCGCGCCGCGAAGGAATTCGAGGCGCCGAGGAAGCCGAGTCCGGTCACGGCGTAAACGCGACGCTTCACGCCTGCCAGCCGCGCCGCGATCCCGCCGAGCACGATCGGCCAGAGCGCGATCAGATGCACGATCGCCGGCCGCTCTTCGCGCAAGATGCGCGCAAGACCCGTGATCGTCGCGAAAGCCTGGCCGAGCTCGCGCCGCCCGCGATCCGCCTCGAAAGCGATGACGCGCGCGCCTTCGGCTTCGATGGCGGCGCGATGCGCCCGCACGCGGCAGATCACGACAGGCTGAAAGCCCGCCTCGCGCGCCGCCCGCACCATCGGCAGGAAATGCGAGGCGAAGAACCAATCCTCGGTGACGATGAAGATCAGCGTCTTCATTGCGACCGCGCGAACCGCAATTTGCGGGCCACGCTTCTCGTCGAAGCCGGCGTCACGCTTGCGCTCCGCTTCATCGCGGAGAAAGGCACTGCGGAAAAGGACGGCAGGGTTCCTCGCGAGAAGCGGCTAGAGGGAGGCTGGTCGACGCGCATTGTCATCTGCCTTGGAAACCCGTTCCCATCTTGCGCGCGATGGCTTCATGCCGATGAGCCGCCGGGTCTCGTTCGTTGATTGAGCAGGAGCTTTCTTAAGAAACCGATTCCCGCTTTTGCGCAGCCTGCTCTAAATCGCTTCGCGCGGCCCCGCGCAAGGGGCGCGAGCTCGAGGCTTTGGCACTTAAGCTTTGGCCGGTATATGAGCGGCCCGGCCGGTCGGTGCCGGCGGATGTTCCGTCCGTCGGCCCGCCCATCGGCCGTGCGACAGCTTGGGGGAAGGTCTTCCCGACAGATGGCGCAGGCGCCGGAACCGGACCGAAGGAGAAGCTTCATGGACCCGATCCCCTACCGTCGCGAGACGCCGGGAACGCAACCGCCGGCCCTTTGGCCCGATTACCGCAGCACCGTGTTGCGCTCGCCGCGCAAGCCCTTGATCGCGCTGCCCCATACGCTTTCCGAGGTGACGGGGCCGATCTTCGGCCATGATCGGTTGCAGCAAAACGACGCGGATCTCACGGCCCAGCACAAGGAGCGCCCGATCGGCGATCGCATGATCGTCGCCGGACGCGTGATCGACGAGAACGGGCGTCCGGTCGGGGGCACGCTCGTCGAGATCTGGCAGGCGAATTCCGCCGGCCGCTATTTCCATTCGCGCGATTCGCGCGACGCTCCGCTCGACCCGAATTTCACCGGTGGCGGGCGCACCATTACGGACGAAGAGGGCCGCTACCGCTTCATCACCATCAAGCCCGGATATTACCCGTGGGGCAATCATCCGAACGCCTGGCGCCCGGCGCATATTCATTTTTCCGTCTTCGGCCCGAGCTTCGTGACGCGGCTCATCTGCCAGATGTATTTCGAGGACGACCCGATGCTGCGCTACGACCCGATCTACATGAGCGTGCCGAGCGAGGCCGGCCGCAAGCAATTGCTCGCCACCTTCGATTATGAGCTGACGGTGCCGGGCTTCGGGCTCGGCTATCGTTTCGACATCGTGCTGCGCGGGCGCGACGCCGCGCCTTCGGAGGCCGGCGATCATGCCCATTGAGAGCGGCTGGGCGACCGTCGGCCCGTTCTTTCACGCGGTGCTGCCGTGGAAGGACGGGGGCGTGATGGCGGGGCCAAAGACCAAGGGCGAGCCCATCACGATCATCGGGCGCGTGCTCGACGCGGAGGAAAAGCCGGTCGACGACGCGATGGTCGAGCTCTGGCAGGCGAATGCCGCCGGCAAATACAACCATCCCGAGGATACCCAATCAGGCGAGATCGACCCGTCCTTCCAGGGCTTCGGGCGGGTGGCGGCCGATGCCGAAGGGTGCTTCACGGTGAAGACCATCAAACCGGGTTCGGTTCGCGGCCTCGGCAACGCTTGGCAAGCGCCGCATATCGAGATCTCGGTCTTCGCGCGCGGCGTGCTGAAGCGCCTGGTGACGAGGCTCTATTTCGAGGACGAGCCGGGGAACGAGCAAGATCCCGTCCTTTCGCTGATCGAGGAGAAGGAAAGGCGCCAAACGATCATGGCGAAGCCTGACCCGAAGGAGAAGGGGCGCTGGCACTTCACGTTGCGCCTCGGCGGCCCGCAGGAAACCGTATTCTTCGACGTGTAGGGATTTCGCCGGTTTCCTGATCACGCTTTGGCGCGCTTCAACTTGCCGGCGGTTTCGGCCAAGGCTTTTGCGGCCCGCGCGCTTCCTCGTACCAGCGACAGATCTGGAGCACGCCGACATCGTCGAAGCGCCTCCCCGCGATTTGCAGGCCGATAGGCAAGCCGTCAGCGGTGTAACCGCAATTGATCGAGGCCGCCGGCTGTTCCGACATGTTGTAGGGCACGGTGAAGGCAATGTGGTCCAGCGGACGGGCAGGGTCGTTCGTGGGGCAAGGCAGCTCGGCCGCAAAGGGCGCGACAGGCGCGACCGGTGAAAGCACATAATCATAGGGCGCGCAGGCCATGACGGCTGCCTGGCGCGTCGCCATGATCTGGCTGAAATCCTTGAAGGTTTTCGTGCCGCTGAATGGCTTCGCCGACATCGCCCAATCGACGATGAAGGGCAGGGCCTTGGCGCGCCGGGCTTCGGGCAAGGCGGAAATGTCGAGATAAGCGCGCATGCGCCAGAAATGATCGAGGCCGTCGAGCATCTCGCGCGTGAAGAAGGGCCGCATCGTCTCGACCGTGGCGCCGTTCTTGGCGAAAACCTGCGCCGCCGCTTCGACCGCTTTTTGCACTTGCGGCTCGACCGGCAAGCCGCAGCCCGCCTCGAGGAGCAAGCCGATGCGAAGCCCTTTCGGCACGCGCGCCGACGTGTCGAAAGCCAGTTTCCGATAAGGCAGGCTCATATGGTCACGCGCATCGGGCTTGGAGATGACGCTCATGAGAAGCGCCGCATCGGCAACAGTCCGCGTCATCGGTCCCGCGACGCGCCCGATATAGGGCGGGTCGATCGGAACGAGGCCGAGGCTCGGCTTCAAGGTGAAGATGCCGCACCAGGTCGCGGGAAGGCGCACCGAGCCGCCGATGTCGGTGCCGAGATGCAAGGGCCCATAGCCGGCGGCGGCCGCGGCGGCGGCGCCCGACGAGGATCCGCCCGGGTTTTTCGCAAGGTTCCAAGGGTTGCGCGTCAAGGAATGGAAGCTCGACAGCCCCGATGAGAGCATGCCGTAATCGGGCATGGTCGTCTTGCCGAGGATCACGGCGCCGTCCTCGCGCACCCGTGCGGCGGGCGGCGCGTCGGCTGGCGCCGGCGTGAGGTCGGAAGCCGCGGTGCCGAGCGGCACCGGCACGCCTTTGGTCGCGATATTGTCCTTGATGGTGATCGGCACGCCGTCGAGCGCGCCATTGGGCTCGCCGTGACGCCAGCGCGCTTCCGATCGGCTCGCGGCCGCCAGCGCGCCTTCCGGGTCGAAACGGTAGGTCGCCTTCAGATGCGGCTCAAAAGCCGCGACGCGGTCGAGAACGGCGCGGACCACCTCGACGGGCGAAAGCGTCTTTGCGCGATAGGCCGCAAGGAGGTCGACGGCGGACAAGTCGTGAAGCGACATGAAGGCAAAGCTCGCAAATCGAGATCGAGATCAAAGGGTTCAAGGCGCCCGGCGGGAGCTTCATCCTGCCATGGCAGCCGCCGGGCCGCCACTTGAAAAGAACCCTGCGGCCACCCCAGATGAAAGCGCGTTGAGGATCGATCGAGAAGGCTTAACCCCCTCTCGCGGTCGATCTTGAGAGAGTGAAGTCGTGGTCGGGTCTTTGCCGATGGGCAAGACCCTATGTCGGGGAGAAACCCCGGACTGCCATCCGAGAGGAGATTGCGATGGTCAACTGCTCTTCCGCCACGGACCGGGGATTTCGCGGCTTTCAGCCGGTCGAGCTCGTGGCGATGATCCTTGGTTTCGTGTTCTTCTGGCCAATCGGCCTCGCCATTCTGGTTTTCAAGCTGTGCGGGGGTCAGTTTCCGCGTTTCGCGGGGGCTGAGTGGCAGGACGGCCCTTGGGCGAGCGGCTCATCTTGGGCGCGCCATTTCTGGGGAGGCTCGGCTTCCTCCGGATGGCAGGGCTGGTCGAGCCCGCGCGGTTCCAACGAGGCTTTCGAGGAATACAAGCGCTCGACGCTCGAGCGCCTCGAAGCCGAGCGGCGCAAGCTCGCCGAGGAAGAGCGCGCCTTTGCCGATTTCCTTCGCGAATTGCGCCGCGCGCGCGATCGCGAGGAGTTCGACCGCTTCATGCAATCGCGCCGCCAGCAAGGGAACGGCTCGACCGGAACCTGACCCTGCTGTTCGGATTTGACGTCTGCGGCAGGGCGGTTCTTGCGAGCCGCCCTTTCGTTTGGGCGCGAGGCGGAAAAGCCGGAGGCGGACGATTTCTCAATCGCGTTTACCATTTTCCGGACGATGCCTGGCGGAACCGAAGACGCCTTCCCTTAGTTTGACGGCGGCCTCGAATAAGCGGAAGATTCAATCGTCGGTTAACCGCTGCGTGTTCGCTCAAGCTGCATCATTGACCGGAGAACCAGCCATGACCTCATCGATCAGGTGCTTTTTCGGAACCATCGCGCTCGTCGTCGTCGCGGCGTTTTTTTCGCTGCTTCCGGCCAGCGCGCAAACGCAGGTCGGCACCTTGAGCTGCGACACTTCAGGCGGGATCGGGTTGATCATCACCTCGCAGCAGCGGCTCAACTGCACCTATCAAGGCCTCGATAACCGCATCGAAGGATATTTCGGCACCATCAGCAAGTTCGGCATCGATATCGGCGCCACCACGCAGGGCGTGCTCGTTTGGCAGGTCTTTGCCCCGAGCACGGATTTCGGCCCCTGGGCGCTCGAAGGCGATTATGTCGGCGCGTCCGGCCAGGCCACCGCGGGCGTGGGCGCGAGCGCCAATGTGCTGGTCGGCGGCTTCAATCGTGCTTTCAGCCTCCAGCCTCTGTCGGTCGGCGCACAAACCGGCCTCAACCTCGCGATCGGCGTCGCCAATATGACGCTCGTCGGCCGGCGCGGGCGTTAAGCTTTCCGCGGAAGCGAAGCGGATCAGGCGACGCGTCGGCGCAGCGCCGCCGACAGTCGCTCCGCCGTGATCACGAGGGCGAAAATCACCAAAAGGGTCATCGAGACCGTTCTGTATTGGAATAGATTCATCGCCGTGAGCAGCTCGAAGCCGAGCCCGCCGGCGCCGACGAAACCGAGAACCAGGCTGCCGCGAATATTCTCGTCCAGCCGATAGAGCGCGATGCCAAGGAGCGAAGGCAGGACGCTCGGCACCACCGCGTGGCTGAACACCTGCAGCCGGCTCGCCCCGGTCGTGGTCAACGCCTCGACGGGCCCGACATCCATGTCCTCGATCACCTCGGCAAAAAGGCGGCCGAGCATGCCGATCGAGTGCACCGAGATCGCGAGCGCGCCGGGGAAGGGGCCGAGCCCGACCGCGGTGACGAAGATCAGCGCCCAGACGAGATCCGGCACCGCGCGGCAAAAGGAGATCAGCGCTCTGGAGAAGGCGTAGAGCGGCGCCGCCGGCGAGGTGTTGCGGGCCGCCAAGATGGCCAAGGGCAAGGCGAGCAATACCCCCGCGACAGTGCCGAAGAGGCCGATATCCACGGTCTCGAGCGCGGGCCAGGCAAGGTTCGGCAGAGCCGAGATGTCTGGTGGCACGGCGCGGCTTATGATGTCGGCCATGCCGTGGATGCCGGTGATGAGATCTTGCGGTCTCGCTTGCACCACGAGCGTCGCCTGGGCGACCACGACCAGAAAGGCAAAGACGCCGAGGAAGGTGAAGGCATTGCCACCCCAGCGGTCAGGCTTGGGCGTCCCGCGCGCTCTGGCCACGGGTTGGTCGAGGATGCCGTCTGTGGTCGCGCTCACGATGGAGTTGCCTCGTAAAGGGCGGCGATTTCGGCTTCCTGAAGGGTGTCGGGCCGCGTATCGAACACCATCTGCCCTTGGCGCATCCCGATGATGCGATCGGCGTAGCGACGGGCAAGGTCGGGCTGGTGCAGTACGCAAATCACGCCGAGGCCTTCGTCGCGCGAGAGGCGCCGCAACAGGCGCATCACCTCCTCGGCCGCTTCCGGGTCGAGGCTCGCGACCGGCTCGTCGGCCAGCAAGGCGGAGGGGCGTTGCGCCAAGGCGCGCGCGATCGCGACGCGTTGAGCCTGTCCGCCCGAGAGTGTGCCGGCGCGCTGGCGGGCGAAGGCCTTGAGGCCGACCTGATCGAGGCAGCGGAGCGCATGCCCGGTCTCGTCGCGCGGCAAGAAGCCGAGGCTCGAGGCGACCCCGTGATGCCGGCCGAGCGTGCCGCACAGCACATTCGAGAGCACGCTCCTGCGGCCGATCAACCTCGCCTGCTGGAATACCATGCCGAGCGCCATGCGCGCATCCGCGAGCGCACGCCCGGTCAGCGCGGTGATGTCACGCCCCACCACGCGGATATGCCCGGCGGTCGGGCGCAGCAAGCCGGCGATGCATTTCAGGAGAGTGGATTTGCCACAACCGTTCTGGCCGAGGATGACCAGGAATTCGCCGGGCGCCAGTGAAAAGCTGGCCCCGTCGAGGGCCAGCTTTCCACCTTGTGTCGCGTAACGCATGCCGAGACCGTTGGTCTCGACCAGCATGGAATTCATGATCAGCTCAGCTTGTTGAGGTCGATATGCAGCACCTTCACGAGATCGCGGATCGGGTCGAAGGCCCCGTCGGTCTGGGGCACCATCTTTAGGCCGCTCATGCCCATGATCTTGCGGTCGTTCTCAGGCAAGGCGCCAAGATCGAGCGTCTGCAGCACGTTGGTCAGGCGTGCCTTGAAATCCGCGGGCAAGTCGCCGCGCACCGCAATCGGGTCGTTGGGGATGGGGCCGGAGCGCCACAACTCGACGAAGTCGCTCGCATTATAATGGTTCGACAGCGTCGCCGAGGCGATCTGCTCGCTATTCAACTCGCCGGCTTGCGCCTTGTGGTTGACGAGCGCCTCATAGCTCGCTGCGTGCGAGCCGGCGTAAAAGCCTTTGACATCCTTTTCCGGGTCGATGCCGTTCTTGCTCAGCCAATAGGCGGGGAAAAGATGGCCGGAGGTCGATGCCGGATCGGAGAAGGTGAAGCTCTTGCCGCGCACATCTTCGAGCTTGGTCACGCCCGAGCCTGGCCAGGTGACGATGCCGGCCGTGTAGCTTTCGGGATTGCCGTTCTTGTCGGCGAAGGTGGCGACGGCCTCGGCCTTGGCGACCTGGTGGGCCAGCACGTAGCCGAGCGGCCCGAACTCGCCGAGCTCGAGCTTGCCGGCTCGCATTGCCTCGATCTCGGCATTGTAATTCGTGGCGATGAACACCTCGACCTTACAATCAAGCTTGTTGCTGATCAGCTCGGCGAGGTGGTTGTAGATCGGCACCAGCTTGGCCGATGCATCGAACGGCTCGACGCCGAAGCGAACGGTGCCGCCATTAGGGCAATCCGAGGCGGCGTTGGCAGCGGGCGCGAGGCTGGCGAGAGCTCCGACGGCGAGGCCGGCAAACAGGATGGATCGCAACATGGGTGATTTCCTTCGGATGAGAGGGGCCCATCTCGCCGCCGGTTGCGTGAAAGGATGATGACGCTCCCAAGCGAAATCAGGGGGCGACGAGGCACCGACCCGCCGGATGCAAGCCTTCTTGCGGATCAAGCCAGAAGGGTCCGCGGATTTCAGCCTTTGTGCCCGCGCTTCCATGAGTTACAAATTAGCGGAGCGATTTCGCCGGCGTGGGGTCGAGACAGGCGCCTGACCGGAAAATGAGTGGAATTCCCGCAACTTAAGGCAAGAGCCTTGGCGGAATGCTTTCGGGAGGGTGCGATGAGCATGAGGGCAATTCTCGTTCCGCTCGAGCAAAATGACTACACCCAATCGGTGCTCGCCTGCGCCCATCTTTTGGCGGGCCGCTTCGGCGGCCACATCCAGGGCTTCGCTTTTTTCCCGATGTATGAGGTCTACGGCTTCGGCGACATGACGCCGCTCTGGGTGACGGAAGGGCGTCCCTCCGAGGAGCTTGCCGGCGAGTCGCGCAAGGTCTTCGACCGCTTCATGCGTCAGGAAGCCCCTTCAGGCGCAGGCGGTGCGCCGGTCTCCTTCAGCTGGCTCACCGAATCCGATCCCGGCGATATCTTCGTCGCGAGCCACGCCCGCGTGTTCGATATCACGATCCTCGGACGGCCCGGTTATGATCCGTCGGGGCCGCGCTCATCGACGCTCGAGGCCGTGCTCTTCGAGAGCGGCAGGCCTTGTCTCATCGCGCCGCCCACGCCGCCGCGCGAGCTCGGCGACAATATCGTCATCGCCTGGAACCGCAGCACCGAGACGGCGCTCGCCGTCGCCCATGCGATGCCGCTTTTGCATCAGGCGAAACGCGTCACCATCCTCACGGTCGAGGGCGGCACGGTGCCGGGTCCGAGCGGCGATGAGCTCGCCAACGGGCTCAAGCTCAACGGCATCGAGACGCAGGCCGTGACCGTGAATCCCGGCAAGCGCACGAGCGGCGAGATGATCCTCGACTATTCGGCCTCGATCGGCGCCGACCTCCTCATCAAAGGCGCCTATACGCAAAGCCGCCTGCGCCAGATGATCTTCGGCGGCGCGACGAGCCATATCCTCGGCAACGCGAATTTGCCTGTGTTCATGGCGCGCTGAGGTTTTGCCAACGAGCTTTAAGCGGGCGCTTTCAGGCTCGATGTTGCTTTCTATTCGGGCGTCTCGAGCACCGGCGGCGTCCAGTTTCGGCCGGGCGCGGCTGCGATGAGCTCGCGCGTATAGGGATGGCGCGGCCGCTTCAACACCTCCTCGGCCCCTCCGAATTCCACGATTTCGCCCTGCCGCATCACGGCGATGTAGTCCGAGACTTGCGCCGCGACGCGAAGGTCGTGGGTTATGAAGACGAGAGTGAGGTCGAGGCGGGCTTGCAGATCGGCGATGAGGCGCAAGACTTGGGCTTGCACGGAGACGTCGAGCGCCGAGACGCATTCGTCGGCGAAGACGACCTCGGGGTTCATGGCGAGCGCGCGGGCGATGCCGATGCGCTGACGCTGGCCGCCCGAGAATTCATGCGGCTTCCTGGCGAAGGCTTCCGGTTTCAGCCCGACGAGGCGCAAAAGCTCGATGGCGCTCTCGCGCGCCTCGGCGCCCGGTTTTCCGCCGAGCCTGCCGGCGCGCGTCAAGATCGCGCCGACGCTGTGGCGCGGGTTGAGCGAGCCATATGGGTCCTGGAAGATCATCTGTATCTTGCGCCGCGCCCGGGCGAGCGCCTTGCCGCCGAGCTTCGCGAGATCGACGCCGCCGACGCGCACGGCGCCTCGATCGGCGGGAGTGAGCCTGATCGCGACCCTCGCGAGCGTCGATTTGCCGGAGCCCGATTCGCCGACGATGCCGAGGGTGCGCCCCTTGTCGAGCGCGAGCGACGCGTCCTTGAGCGCGGTGACGCTTTGCCCGCCGACGCGATAGCTCTTGGCGAGGTGTGAGATCACGAGCGAGGGCTCGGCATCGGGCTTCAGAGCCGAAGCCGGCCGTGGCTCGGCGCGCGGCACGGAAGCGATGAGCTTTTGCGTATAGGGGTGTCGCGGTGCGTCGAGCACCGTGCGCTTGTCGCCGATCTCGACGATCCGGCCGGCTTGCATCACCGCGACGCGATCGGCCACCTCGGCGACCACGCCGAAATCATGGGTGATGAACAGCACCGCGTGCCCGTGCTCGTCACGCAGCTCGCGCATCAACTTCAGCACTTGCGCCTGCGTCGTCACGTCGAGTGCCGAGGTCGGCTCGTCGGCAATGAGAAGCGCGGGGCTCATGGCGAGCGCCATGGCGATGACGACGCGCTGGCACTGCCCACCCGAAAGCTGATGCGAATAGGATTGGGCGATGCGATCGGGGTCCGGGAGCCGCGTGTCGGAGAGCAAGGCCTTCACCCTTTCGCGCCGCTCGCGAGGCGCGAGGCGCGAATGAAGCGTGAAGACTTCCTCGATCTGCTCACCCACCTTCACGGCCGGATTCAAGGCCGCCATCGGCTCCTGGAATACCATGGCGATTTGATTGCCGCGCAATTTGCGAAGCTTCGCCTCGCCCATGCGCACGATGTCTTCGCCCCGAAAGAGAATCGAGCCGGAGGCGACCTTAAGTCCCGTGGGCGCCGCTCCCATGATGGCGCTCGACAAGACGGACTTGCCCGAGCCCGATTCGCCGACGACACACATGATCTCGCCGCCCGAAAGCTCGAAGCTTGCCTCCTCGACCGCGAAGCGCCTGTCCGCGCCTTGCGGCAGCGTCACGCTCAAATCGCGCACGCGAAGGAGGGGCGCCGCCCCTTCGGCCTTCATGCCCGCGAGCCCCCCTTGGCGATCTGCTGCAGCGAATCGGAAAGGAGGCTCATGGCGAGCATCAGGAGGGAGATCGCGATGCAGGGGAAGATCACGAGATGCGGGAAGGCGATGGCCATGTTCTTGCCCTCGGCGACCATGCCGCCCCAATCGGGGGTCGGCGGCGGAAGGCCAAGGCCAAGGAAGCCGAGCACGCCGACGGTGATCGCCGTATAGCCGAGCCGCAGGCACAGATCGGCGAGAAGAGGGGTTGCCGCATTCGGCAGGATCTCGCGCGCCATGATGGCGAGCGCGCTTTCGCCTTGTGTGATCGCCGCGGCGACGAAATCGCGATTGCGTATGTCGAGCGCGATGGCGCGCATGATGCGGAAGACGCCCGGCGCGCTCGCGAAGGTGACGGCGATGACGATGTTCGCGCCCGAGGCGCCGAAGGAGGTGATGATGATGATGTAAAGCACCGTCACCGGGAAGGCGAGGAGCGTATTGGCGATGAAGGAAAGGGCGGTGTCGAGCTTGCCGCCGAAGTAGCCGGCGAGGAGCCCCATGCTCACGCCGACGCTGAAGGACGCCGCGGTCGCGAGGCTCGACCATAAAAGCACGGTGCGCGTGCCGAAGATCAGCCGGGAGAGGATGTCGCGGCCGAGAAAATCCGCGCCGAGCCACAGATGCGAGCCGTCGGGCGCCACGCTTCCGGGCAAGGCAAGCGGCGCGATCGTCCGCAAAGGGTCATGCGGCGCGAGGATGGGCGCGAAAAGGGCTGTCGCGAGGCTGATTGCCGCGACCGCAAGGCCGAACAGCGCCGAAGGCGAGCGCAGGAGCGCGCCAAATGTCTTCATGCGGCGGCGCCCGCCGTCTTCTCCGAGGGCGTGTCGAAGGTGACGCGCGGGTTGAGCCAGACATAGGCGAGATCGGAAAGAAGCTGGGTCGAGACCACGACGACGACGGCGACCATCGTGCAGCCTTCGATCAGGAACACGTCATGCTGGAGCGAGGCGGTGTAGAGAAGCGTGCCGAAGCCGCGATAAGCGAAGAACACCTCGACGACGACCACATTGGCGAGGAGCCAGGGGATATAGAGCATCACCACGGTCACCGGCGTCACCATGGCGTTGCGCAGTGCGTGGCGCAGCACGACGCGCGGGAAGGAGGCGCCTTTCATGCGCGCCGTGCGCACATAAGCGGACGACATCACCTCGACCATGGAGGCCCGCGTCATGCGCGCCAGATAGCCGGTGCCCGCGAGCACGAGCACCGCGACAGGCATGACGAGCTCGCGCCAGGCAAAGCCAGATGTCATCGGGCTCGCACCCGGCAGGAGGTGAAGCCAGAAGACGAAGATGCCCGAGAGGAAAACGGCGCTCGCGAATTGCGGGATCGAGGTCGTGGCGATGGCGAAGAAGGAGATGACACGGTCGAGGGTCGAACCTTCGCGCATCCCGGCGAGCACGCCGAGAAGAAGCGCGAGCGGCGTCATCACGGCAAGCGCGATGCCGGCGAGAATCGCGGTGTTCTCGAGGTAATAGGGGATGAGCGTCGTGACCTCTTCCTTGAAATGGATGGAGCGGCCCCAATCGCCCGTCGCGAAATGGGCGAGCCAGCGCAGGTAACGATAGAGGAAGGGGTCGAAATAGCCGTTCTCGGCGAGCCAGAGATGGCGCTGATCGGCCGTCGCGAATTGGCCGAGCACATGGGTCGCGACATCCTCGATGTTCAGCTCCAGCGCCGCGAACACGACGAAGGAGACGGCGAGCATCGTGGCGAGGAGGACGAGAAGGCGGCGTGCGATGAAATGGAGCATGGCTTATGGGGATAAGGGTTCGCGAAAGCTTCCGCCATCCCTTCACGAACTGCAATCGTCGCGCGCGGTTTTCGCGAGATTCCCCGTCACATCTTCGTCAGCTTGGGTCGCGGAACGGGTTGGGAGGGTGGCTCCCGCTCGATCAGCCTTCGTGCTATCGAGCGATGCGGCCAGGGCGGCACCGCCCCGGCCCCGAATCCGTGCGGCCTTGGCTTCAAGACATCGTTCATGGCATCAGGCGACAAGCTTCCACCGCGCGGCCTTTCGGTCAGGGTGCGCAAGGCGGCGAAGAAATCGGCGTCTTCCCGGCAATGGCTGACGCGCCAGCTCAACGATCCTTATGTGGCGCTGGCGAAGCGCGAAGGCTTGCGCTCGCGCGCCGTCTACAAGCTCAAGGAGATCGATGAGCGCTATCACATCTTGCGGCGCGGCGCGCGCGTCGTCGATCTCGGCGCCGCCCCCGGCGGCTGGTCGCAATACGCGGCCGAGCGCGTCGCGGCGAGGAGCGGCGAGGGGCGGGTCGTCGCGATCGATCTTCTCGAGCTCGAGCCCATCGAGGGGGTGACCTTCGCGCGGCTCGATTTCCTCGCCCCAGAGGCGCCGGGCTGGCTCGTCGCGACGCTCGGCGGCAAGGCTGATGTCGTGCTCTCCGACATGGCGGCGAACACGACGGGGCACCGCAAGACGGATCATTTGCGCATCATGGCGCTTGCCGAGGTCGCCGCGGAATTCGCACGCGAGGTGCTGGCTCCCGGGGGCGCCTTTCTGGCGAAGGTCCTGCAGGGTGGGACCGAGAGCACCTTGCTCGCCTCGCTCAAGCGCGATTTTGCCCGTGTCAAACATGTGAAGCCCGCGGCCAGCCGCGCCGATTCGGCCGAGCTCTACTTGCTGGCGACCGGCTTTCGGGGCGGCACGAATCCGACGTGAACGCGCCAATCTTCGACAAGCGAACGAATGAATGAGATCAAGCCGAGAGCCGTTGTCATGTCCCCTCTGCGCCCCCTCTCCCCGAAGAGCCTTGCGGCCCCGCTCGCCCGCTACAGCCCGGCGATCGAGGTGCCCGCGGGCGCACGCCTCGTCTTCGTCTCGGGCCAGCTCGGCATCGACGCGAAGGGCGAGACGCCGGAAAGCGCGGAGGCGCAAGCCGAGCTTTGCTTTGCGGCGATCCGGGCTCTGCTTGCCGAAGCCAGGATGGCGCTCTCCGATATCGTCCGGCTCAGCGCCTTCGTGAGCCAGGAGGCGTATCTCGCCGATTACATGCGGGTGCGCGACCGTCACGTCGGCGATCCGCCGCCGGCCTCGACCTTGATGATCGTCTCGGGCTTCTCGCGGCCGCAATTCAAGGTCGAGGTCGAATGCGTCGCGGCAAAGGCGGATGGGTGAGTTGGGTTGGCTACCACGGCGTCTATCTCAGAACCCGTGCCGGACGCGAAGGGACAGCCAACTGACGGTCGCCGCTGGTGACAAAGGGATAGCCCCCGCCCGGTCGCAGCACGCATGACCGCGGTCCATGTGGACGCTGCGCTTATGGTGTCTGTTGCTCGCGCGGGGATGGCACGCTCACTCGAATGAGCCGCGAGAAATCAGACGAGAGGCCGGCCTCGCGTGCTCGCTTATCGATGTGAGCGAGCGCCTTCAACTCCGGCAACGGTAGCCTTGTGTCGAGCGCACCGCGTCCATAGGCGTAGTCGGGAAGATAGCCGTTGACGATGAGTCGCCAGTCGAACGGTACCTTGCCGCCGATCGCCCGCATCATCTTGACCACTGTCGTCGTGCAGTTCGTCGTGAGGGAATTGTAGAATTGCGGAGTCGTCGCAAGCGCATTTGCGTCGGCGACGTATTCAAGAAGAAGCGGGAGAGTTGCATCCGGCGGTGCTCTAAGGCGAAAGAGCTGAACGTCTTCTCCGCGGATATTTGACCTCACTCCGACCACGTCGCGCTCGTCGGCTGCGATTATCACCAGGGGATTGCTCTTGAACAGATCTGCGAGAGGCGAGAATTCGCCGCCCTTGCGACGGCGCACTTCGATTGACCAGGCGAGCTGGTCGCCACCTTCGAAACCGAAGCTCATGATGACATGCGCCATCTCCGGTCCCGCCCAGTAGGACATGAAGAGGTCGAGGGTCTGGAGTTTGGCGAGGTCGTAGCTGCGTGTCGTCCAGCGTTCCGTAAAGTCGTCGTCGCTGCGCCACGCGAAATCGCGGACATTTGTCAGGGTCAGCATGTCGCCCGTGCGCACGCCGGTGACTTGCCTAGCAACGTCGGGTGCCCAATCGGCTTGGCCGACCGGCCTTATTGTGCTCCACCAGACCAAGACCGCGACGATGGCAGCGGCGAAGGCTAGAGTCGTCGGCACACGGGCACGACCGAAGAACGCGATGATCGTCGCGAAACCGAGCAAGACAAACAGGCCTGCCGCAAGGTTTCTCGCCCATTCTGGCGTGGGCAGGCGGTACCATAAAGCAAGCGAAGCCCAAGCGGTCACGACAGAGATGGCGAGCACAAAAAATGCGACGGAAGCGATCCTCGCAACGTATGACCCATCTCGACGAATTTGAGTAGTACCAAATCGCGATGCGCTCACGTGAATAGCCGCCGTGCTTTCGCGAGCGCCATGCAAACGTCAGAAATCATGTCCCTCTTCCGGCTGTGGTCCGTGGCACGGATAGCTCGCTAGCTGGCAGAAAAATTCCCCGCCCTATTGCCAGCCGACGCCGTCTGTCCGAAGCGGAACAACTCCTGTGCCTGCGCCGAAGTTGTATCAGAGGCGGAAAGTCCGACCGCAGCCGCGCCCGCGCCCGCAACCTTGAACATGTCGCGCTGACTTACAGCGCTTTGACGTGGAATCTTCTTGTCCTCATCAGTAGACATCGGATTTTTCCTTTCGGCCCTAAAGTGGTCCGGCGCAACTCGGATGGTTCTACGGGCTGTTCTTTTGATCTACGTCAGGCCACCTGCGTCGATTTGGATTGGAACCTCGCAAAACTCAGTTGACGCTCGGCTTAGCTGGGTTGAGCTTGGCGCGCCGCGGAGCCACGACAGGTCCAAGCTCATCAGCGTCCGTGAGATCGCTGGCAGGCTCCTCATTCGCTCCTGGAACTACCGATCGCAGATTATCGGATAACGCTTCGCGCGATTGCGGGTCGACCACCAAGATCGGAGCGGATATGGCCACGGTCGCGATGTGCCCGGCCGATTCGGTAACACCGGCGACGAGGCCACCGAGTTGACCACCAAGGCCAGCGGACCGCGTCGTGATATCCGGACCCGAAGCGAGCTCCGTGCCGATGAAGCGCACGACCTCGGGCGATTCCGCGAACTTGCCGTGATTAAGGCTGTCGCCACCCTTGAGCTTGGTGAGGTCAATGACGGTCACCTGCAAGCGTTCAAGCGCCGAACGATAAGGCTCCTGCTCGGGGTTGATCGACCCGAGCCGCGCGGTGCCGCCCCAGAATTTGCTCGAGAACGCGAGAGCCTTGTCGTCCTGCGATACAAATAAGGTGAAATGCGGTCGCCGTGGCCCCATATCCTCCGCCTGCGTGCGCGCCACTTCGATATCCACGTCGGGAGCGGCCAGCATGACGTTGGCGATCTTCGCCGGTACCGACCCATGCCGGATCGCCATCTGGCGTAGCGCCTCGAGCGCCACCCAATTCCCCATGGAATGCGCCAGGACCGCCACCTCCTTCACCTGCGGATCGTCGACGAGGGCCTGGAGCACCTTTTCGAGCGCGCTGCGCGAATAGTTGGCGCTCTCGCGATCATAAGGATAGGCGAGGAGCTTGCCGCGCGAGGGCCAAGTGAACAAAACGGGAATACTGGGCGCTTCCGAATCCTTTTCGATCTGGGCGAAACGATAGAGGGCGTCGTCGAACTGGTTGTTGTAGCCGTGCACGAAGACCAAGACCCGTTTCTGCTTGCGGTGCGCGATCTCTCGATGAAGGGCCGATTTGAAACTCTCCGAATCGAGCCTCGTAACACTCGCAGTCACGAATTGGTGGTTCGGATCGCCCGGGACCTCCGTGGGCCACTCGATTGCGCCCGGCTTGTGATCCGGCGGCACGGAGACGCCGATCTCGGCGTAGGAGATCTGCCTCGAGCGATCGCCGGTGAACAGGGTGGCGTCATCCGTCGAGTTGCGGCGCGTCGTTGCCACCAGGACAGGAATTACGGTCACGCCGGGCACGCCTTCAACCAACACCGGCACCATCAATCCGGTCGCACGTCCGGCACAGCCGGCCAGGTCGAGCGTCGCGACGAGAAATATGGCACAGGCACCGATGCGCCACGGCCCGACTCTGATACACATTACAGGTAACCTTTGTTGCGGGTCACGTAGAACAGTCAGCCTGCGGCGCACGTGTAGACGATTACCTGTACACATGCGGAGCCAATAGTCCTATAAGTTTCGGCACCTGAAACATTATTTTTGTGCTTTGCCTTTTCGGAGATTCACGAAGAAATATTCGCGAATACGAATTTGTAGGAAATGGTCGACCCAAAAATACCGCTTATAAGGCTTTAATTTATTTGGCGGGTTTGGATTTCGCGCGGAAATCAATTCGGTCGAAATTCGCGACATGGGAGGAGTGAAGAGTGAAGAGTGAAGAGTGAAGGGATGTCGACCTCATTTCGCTATGTTTCTTTCGAACCTGCCCCACCTCGCTTCTCACTTTTCACTGCTCACTTCCCCTCACACCGCCAAATACCTCTCCCTCACGCTCGTCTCCGCCGCGAGCGCGGGGCTCGTGCCGCTCCACACGATCTTGCCCTTCTCGAGGACGAGATGGCGATCGGCGATTTTCATCATCGCGTCGAGATTCTTGTCGATGAGGAGAATGGCCTGGCCCTCTTGTTTGAGGCGCGTGAGCGCCGTCCAGATCTCGGCTCGTGCGAGGGGAGCGAGGCCCTCCGTTGCCTCGTCGAGGATGAGGAGCTTGGGATTCGTCATCAAGGCCCGTCCGATGGCGAGCATTTGTTGTTCGCCACCGGAAAGCTGCCAGCCGAGATGGCGGCGGCGTTCGGCGAGGCGGGGAAACAGGCTCTCGACGCGTTCGAGCGTCCAGCGAGGCGGCCCGAAGCGGGAGGCGGCCGTCGCCACGAGGTTCTCCTCGACCGTCAAGGCGGGAAACACCTGGCGGCCCTCCGGCACGAGGCCGATGCCCGCTTGCGCGACGCGAAAGGGCGGCGCGCCGGTGAGCGCGTGGCCTTCGAAGCTCACGGTCCCGGAGCTCGGCCGCAACAACCCCATGATGGCCTTCACCAGCGTGGTCTTGCCCATGCCATTGCGGCCAAGCAAAGTGACGACCTCCGCGGCTTCGACCTTGAGGTCGACGCCGAAGAGTACGCGCGCCGTGTCGTAGCCCGCTTCGAGCTTGTCGACGCTCAACATGAAAGTGGGTTCCGCAAGGGCTGCAGCATGGTTCAGCCCGCCTCGCCGAGATAGGCGGCGCGCACTTGCGCATCGGCACGCACGGCGTCGGGTTTACCCGTGGCGATCATGCTTCCGTTGACGAGGACGCTGATGCGGTCCGCAAGCGCGAACACCGCCTGCATGTCGTGCTCGACGAGAAGGATCGTGCAGCGTGCCTTGAGGGCGCGCAGGATCGCGACCAGCGCCTCGCTTTCGCTCGCACCGGCGCCTGCCATCGGCTCGTCGAGAAGAAGAAGCTTCGGTTTGAGGGCGAGCGCGATGGCAAGCTCGAGGCCGCGCTTCTCGCCATGCGAGAGCGTGCCGGCGAGTGTTTGCGCCCGCTCGGCGAGGCCGAGAAGAGCGAGCGCCTCCATGGCCTCCTGGTTGAGCCTGGAGTCGCGCGCCGCGTCGCCGAAGAAGCGCAGGCTCGATCCCGACCGCGATTGCACGGCGAGCGCGACATTCTCGAGCGCGGTGAAGCGCGGCAGGATCGAGGTGATCTGAAAGCTCCGCACGAGGCCGCGGCGCGCGCGCGCGTGCATCGGCAAGCCGGTCACCTCCTCGCCGTCGAAGACGATGCGCCCGCTGTCGCTCGCGAGCGAGCCCGAGAGCTGGTGGATGAGGCTCGTCTTGCCGGCGCCATTCGGCCCGATGAGCGCGTGCAGCTCGCCCTGGGTAATGTCGAGCGAGACCGTGTCGGTGACGCGCAGCGCGCCGAAGCTCTTGGTCACGCGATCGAGCGTCAGCAAGGTCTCAGCCATGGCGGCGGCCCGTGAGCATGCCGAGAAGGCCGCCGCGCGCGAAGAGCACCACGAGAATGAGGAAGGGCCCGAAGATCACGCGCCAATGCTCGGTGAAGCCCGAGAGCACCTCTTCGGCGAGCACGACGAAGACCGCGCCCAGAATGGCGCCATCGAGGGAGGCCATGCCGCCGAGCATGACCATGATGATGAGATCCCCCGAGCGCTGCCAGGTCATGAAGGCGGGGCTCACGAATTCGGATTGCTCGGCGAGGAGAAAGCCCGCGAGCCCCGCCATCATCCCCGAGATCGCGTAGGCAGTGAGGCGAAACGGGTAGGGGTTGAAGCCGATCGCGGCCATGCGCGTCTCATTGTCCTTGGCGCCGCGCAACACGCGCCCGAAACGCGAGCGCACCACGGCGCGCGCGAAGAGGTAGACGGCGAGAAGCATCGCGAGCGACAGATAGTAGAAGACGCGGTTGTCAGCGAGGAGGTCTCGCCCGAGGAGGGTCGCGCGGTTCGCGAGCGTCAGCCCGTCGTCGCCGCCGTAGGCCTTGAGCGAATTCGCCACGAAATAGGCCATCTGGCCGAAGGCAAGCGTGATCATGATGAAATGCACGCCGCGCGTCTTGAGCGAGACCGCGCCGGTCGCGAGCGCGAAGAGGCCGCTCGCGGCAAGCGCGGCGAAGAGCCCGATGAAGCCGTCGTCGATGCCGCTCGCCGTGAGGATGCCGGCCGCATAGGCGCCGATGCCGATGAAGGCCGCGTGGCCGAAGCTCACGAGCCCGCCGCATCCGAGCGCGAGATCGAGCCCGAGCGCCGCGATGGCGAAGATGATGCAGCGCGTAAAGAGCGCCAGCACATAGCGCTCGGCGCCGAGGAACCCGAGAAGCGGCGCGAGCGCGAGCGCCACGAAAAGAAGCACCGGCACGATGAGGCGCGCGCGATCCGGCGGCGCGAGTTGCGTCGTGGGCATCGGGGTCGCGAAATCCTGCATCCTCAACCCCGCGCGGGAAAGAGGCCGGCGGGCTTGAAGAAGAGCACCGCCGCCATCAGCACATAGATCAGCGTGGAGGCGAGCGCCGGCCCTGCCTGGTTGGCGGCGGAGGACGAGAGCACATGGCGCAAAACGTCGCTCGCGAAGGAGCGCCCGAGCGTGTCGACGAGGCCGACGAGGAGCGCCGCGATGAAGGCGCCGCGCACCGAGCCGATGCCGCCGATGACGATCACCACGAAGGCGAGGATCAGGAGATTATCGCCCATGTTCGGCTCGACCGCGAAGATCGGCGCGACCATGGCGCCCGCGAAGCCGGCGAGCATGGTGCCGAGGCCGAAGATGACCATGAACAAGCGTCCGATATCGACGCCGAGCGCCGAGACCATCGGCGCGTTCGAGGCGCCGGCGCGCAGCAACATGCCGACGCGGGTGTGATTGACGAGCAGGTAGAGGAGGATCGCGACGCCGATTCCTGCGCCGATCACGACGAGGCGATAAACCGGATAAAGGAGCCCGGGCATCAAGGGGATCGCGCCGGACAGCGCCTGCGGCATCGGCAGGGTGAGGGAGCCCGAGCCGTAGATCATCCGCACGGCTTCGGTGAGGAAAAGGATCACGCCGAAGGTCGCGAGCACCTGGTCGAGGTGGTCACGCGCGTAAAGATGGCGAAAGATCACGGCCTCGAGCAGGAGGCCGAACACCAGCGCGCCGACGAGCGCCAGGATGAGCGCCAGCAGAAAATTCTGTGTGAGCCCATAGGCGGTGACGGCGAAATAGGCGCCGAGCATGTATTGCACGCCATGCGCCAGGTTGATGAAGTCCATCACCCCGAACACGAGCGTAAGGCCGGCCGCGATCAAGAAGAGGAGCACGCCGAGCTGCACCCCGTTGAGCGTCTGTACCGCAAGGAGGGCCGTCGACATGAGCGGTGCGCCCCTCCCTGGGCGGCGGTTGCGCGGCTGCGTCGCCACGCGTCGCGACGAGAATAAGCAAAGCTTCGGTGAGCGCGCAACGGGAAGCGAGGCTCCGTGAGGGCTCCAAGGGGAGGGCGGGAGCGTGAGGAGCGCCGCGCTTCCCCCGACGGCGCCGGGGGCGGCGGGGGGCTACACCTCGCCCAAGGCCTCTCGGCGGTGGCGGTCGAGCTCGGCGCTGTAGCGGCGCAGCACATGGGCTTCCGTGAGGAGGCCGACGATGCGGCGCGTATCGCGCGTATCGACCACCGCGATCGAGTCGGTCTCGAGTCGGTCGAAATCGCGCGCCGCCTCCTTGGCGTTCATGGACGGCAGGAGCATGTCGTCGCGCTGATAGGCGAGATCCTCGATGAGCCCCGCCGATCCCAAGGTGTCGAGCTCATGGGAATGCACGGTCGCAACCTCGACGAGCCCCGCGTAACGGCCCGCTTCATCGGCCGCGATCACGGTCTTCGCCGAGCCGAGCGGGAATTTCTCGCGGAAGGCCTCGAAGCTCATGTTGTTGCGCACGATGGGCACGTCGCGGCGCATGAGGCTGTCGACGGTGAGCGAGCGGATCCAGCCGACATCCTGAGCGCTGCGGATCGACTCGCCGCGCAAATGGAAGCGCCAGGTGGCGAAGGAATAGCCGAAGGTCTCGCGCGCCGTGAGGGAGGCCGCGAGCACGCACAGCATCACCACGCCGGCCATGCCGAAATCGCCGGTGACCTCGAGCGCGAGCACGATCATCGTCAACGGCGCGCCGATGACGGCGGCGGCAAGCCCGCTCATCGCCGCGACGGCGAAGAGCGGAATGGCCTCGGGCGCCGCGGCGCCGCCGAGCACGAGCAAGCCGCCATAGAGCTTGCCGAGCACTATTCCGAGAAACAGCGAGGCGAAGAACAAGCCGCCGCGAAATCCTGAACCGATCGAGACGGCGGCGGCGACCGACTTCAGCACGACGACGAGAGCGAGGAAGGAGAGAGTCTGCTCCGTGCGAATGGCGAATTGCAGCGCGCCATGGCCGGCCGAGAGCACCTGGGTGGTGATCTGCGCCAAAAGACCAACCACGATGCCGCCAAGCGCAGGGCGCAGCCAGACCGGAATCCAGGCCTGGCGCATCGTCTGCTCGACGAGCGTCACGAGCCGCATGATGAGGATGCCGGCTCCGGCGCAAACGATGCCGAGGAGCAGCATGAGCGGGTAGTGGCTGAGATCCACGGTCGGCACCGCGATCGCCACCACGAAGGCGGGTTGCCACAGAGCGCGCGCGACCAGCGTGCCCATGAAGGCCGCAACCGCGACGGGCGCGAGCGTCGCGATCGTGTAAAGGCCGATGATCAGCTCGAAGGCATAAGCCGAGGCCGCGAGCGGTGCGTCGAAGGCGGCCGCGATCGCGCCCGCGGCCCCGCAACCGACGAGGGTGCGCAGGTCATTGCGGCGCAGCCCGAAGAACTGGCCGAGGCGCGAGGCGACGCCCGAGCCGATCTGGGTATAGCCGGCCTCGAGCCCGATGGAGGCACCAAAGCTGTTCGAGATCACGTTCTGGAGGGCGACGATGAAGCTGTCTGTGAGCGACAACCGTCCGCCATGGAGCGCATTCGCCTCGATCGGGTCGACCGGGATGCGCTCACGCCATTGCGAATAGGCCCAGAGAACCACGCCGAGCACGGCCCCGCCCACGGCGGGGGCGAAGAGCGAGGAGAGGAGCGGCAGGCTCGGCGCGCCGCTCACCCCCGTGTGCGAGTTGACGTGGAAGATCAGGCGATGCGCGATCACCACGATATAGGACATGCCGCAAACCAAGGCGCCGGCAAGCCCCCCGGCGACGGCCGCGAGCGCGGTGAGCCACACCTCGCTCGTGCGCACCAGGGCGCGCAAATGGTCGGGTGCGCGGCGCAAGCTGAAGGGTGCCCGCGAAATCGCGCGGCCCGCCGCGGTGACGCGTGCATGGAGATGCGAACGAGCCGAGAAGACAGCGTCGAAGTTCATCGCCGTCAAAACAACGCCATGGGTCGGGCCCGAAAGCCCGCCCTTGAGGGATCCTCCGCTCCTAAGCGGCTTACCACCATGAATGCAATGATTTTTATGAACGGCCGATGACCGCGTTGCGGCGCCTTTGAGACGGGGGGCTCACTTTTTCTGTGGACGGGACATCGAGGGCGAAACTCGGCGGGCGCGGCCGTGCCGTCGCCGCTCCACTTCGGTCGGAGCGCGCCTTGCGTCGGCCAGGCCTGCTCCAAACGAAAGCATTTCTTGACCATAATGGTACAATTCCGAATGGCGCCGCGGAATGTTGCAAACCGGCGACCGGAAGCTCGGGCGCGGTGCCGGCAAGGCGGCCTCTCGGCTTCTTCCATTCAGGACACGTCGTCGCCCGCCGAGGATTTAGCGGCGGTGTCGGACAAGTGGGGCGCTGCTCGTTCGTCCCGCGCGCGACGGCGTGTCGCGCGGTCGCAAAGTCACTTCTTGGAGAGGCGCGCCGTGACCTCGATCTCGACCTTCATCTCGGGCTTGAGCAGGCCGGCCACGACGAGCATGGTGGAGGCCGGGCGGATGGAGCGCAGGCGCTCGCCGCAGACGCGCAGCACGGGCTCCTGGAAGCTCGAGTCGGTGACGTAGTAGGTGGCGCGCACCATGCTTTCCATCGATGAGCCTGCGTCGGCGAGCACCTTGGCGATGGTCGAAAAGCAGTTTCGCGTCTGCTCCGTCACATCCTCCGGCATTTCCATCTTGGCGTAATCATAGCCGGTGGTGCCGGCGACGAAGACGTAATCGCCGTCGACCACCGCGCGCGAATAACCGTAGGCGGCCTCGAAAGGTGAGCCGGTGGAGATCAGTCGACGTTTGGCCATGGCATTCCTCCCTCGCCGGAACGGCTGGATGAAGGAGTTTTCGAGGCTTTGCAATGGGAGGGTGTCGGCTCCCGGCACTCAGGGTTTGCCGCGGCTCCCTTCTCCGCTCGCGATGGGGCGCTTGGCTTAGCCTCTCAGGCAAGTGCCGAAAGCGGCGTCGCGACCTCCTCGAGAGGCTTGCGCTCGGCGCGCACCGCGAAGAGGGCGGCGACGATGGCGGCGCCCAGCATCAACACCGCGCCGAACGCATATCCCGCGAAAACCGAGGCGCGCGAGCCGCTCTCGATCAGCGCGCCGAAGAGCAGAGGGGCGACCACGCCGCCGAGCCCTGTGCCGATGGCGTAGAAGACCGCGATCGCGAGCGCGCGAATCTCGAGCGGGAAGGTCTCGCTCACCGTGAGATAGGCGGCGCTCGCCGCGGGCGACGCAAAAAAGAAGATCACCATCCAGGCGAGCGTCTGGCCGGAGGCCGACAAGAGCCCGGCGGCGAAGAGGGCGCCGCAGGCGAGAAGCAGCACGCCCGACAAGGCATAGGTCGAGGCGATCATGACGCGGCGCCCGAGCGTGTCGAAGAGGCGGCCGAGGAGGAGGGGCCCCAGAAAATTGCCGAGCGCGAAAGGCAGGATATACCAGCCGACATCGGCGGAGCTGACCGCATAGAATTTCGTGAGCACCAGGGCGTAGGTGAAGAAGATCGCGTTGTAGAAGAAGGCTTGCGCGGCCATCAGCGCGAGGCCGACCAAGCTGCGCTGGCGGTGGCGGCGAAAGAGCGTGACGAAGACTTCCTTGAGCGGCGTGTGGCTGCGGGCCTTGAGCCGGATCGCGGCGTTGGCCTCGACCGGCGCAAGCACATGTCCGGCGGCGCGGAACCTCGCCTCGATGCCCTCGGCGACGACGCGCGCCTGCGCCTCACGGCCATGCAGCGCGAGCCAGCGCGGGCTTTCGGGAATCCACATGCGCATGAGGAAGACGACGAGGCCGAGCGCCGCGCCGATGAGGAAGCAGACGCGCCACCCTGTCTCGGGATTGATGATGTGCGGATCGAGGAGCACGATCGCGGCGCCCGCGCCGAGCGCGGCGCCGATCCAGAAGCTGCCGTTGATCACGAGATCGGTGAAGCCGCGGTAACGGGCCGGCACCAGCTCCTGGATGGTCGAGTTGATCGCCGTATACTCGCCGCCGATGCCGGCGCCGGTGAGGAAGCGGAAGAGCCAGAAGCTCCATCCGCTCCATGACAAGCCGGTGAGCGCGGTCGCCGTGAGGTAAACCGCGATGGTGGTGAAAAACAGCCTCTTGCGGCCGAGCCGGTCGGTGAGCCAGCCGAAGAACAACGCGCCGCCGACGGCGCCGAGAAGATAGGCGCTTCCGGCGATGCCCACATCGCGGTCGCTGAAATCGAGCGCCGGGCTCTCCTTCAGCGCGCCCGCGACCGAGCCCGCGAGCGTCACCTCGAGGCCATCGAGGATCCAGGTGATGCCGAGCGCGACGACGACGAGCGTGTGGAAACGCCCCCAAGGCAGGCGCTCGAGCCGCGCCGGAATATCGGTCGAGAACTCGCGCGGCGAAGAGGTTTGCGACGCCTCGCGCGACGCGCTCCTCTCCTCTCTGTTCTGCCCCATGGCCTGACCGCTTTCTCGATGCGTGGGCGGGAGCCTCGCGCCCGATCTTGAACGCCCCGATCATCGATAGATAGCGGGGATGGGCGTTTCGGCGAGGTCGCGGGCTTGTTTGGCAAGGGAAGACGTCCTGCGCGTCGCCGCGGAGGACAAGGTTGTGTCGCCCCCGAGGCTTAGCGAAGCGAGCCAAGGGAATGGGGGCCAGAAGCCGGTCGGGAAAAATGGATTCCCTTTCCCTCGCGCTCCTTTGGAGCGCGAGGCCGGGAATGACAGCCGGGAATAACACTGTGCAGTGCCTCACGCCCCACGTCTTGCGACCTTTGCGGTTCGCTTGAACCTTGCGAGGCGAAAAGGTGTCGGGTCGACACAAGGTGGAGCGCCGGTCGCGAGCTCGGAGGCGAGCTTTCCGGCGCCGGGCCCGATGCCGAAGCCGTGGCCGGAAAATCCCGTGGCGACGATGAGGCCGGGCAGGCTCTCGACCGGCGAGATCACCGGCACGGCGTCGGGCGTCACATCGATCAGCCCGCCCCAGGCGTTCTCGACCTTCATGTCGCGAAAGAACGGAAAGCCCTCGGCGATCGTGCTCCTCGCTTCCTCGATCTGGGCATCGTCGGGCGCGGGATCGAGGACCCTGATGTCCTCGAAGGGGGAGGGGGCATCGAGCTTCCATTGTCGCGGCATGCGCCATTCCTCGCGGAAACGTCCGGTGGCGCGAAGCTTCAGCTCGTCCCATCCCGTGATCAGCGAGGGCAGGAAATCGAAGAAGAGGCGGAAGGAATCGGGTGTGATATGCGAGATGCTCCCGTTGCGGCGCGACACCGTGTAGCCGCCGTCGAGCCGCTTGCGGAACGAGAAGGTGGAACCGCCGACCGTCACCTCAGGCCCGCCCGGCATCGGCGCGGTGGCGAAGACGGAACCGAGCATCTTGAGCTGCGGCAGGTCGAGGCCCTCATTGCCGAGGAAGAGGCGCGACCAGGCACCGCCCGCGAGGATCACGGTATCGCAAGCGATGCGGCCCTTTTCGGTGATGACGCCCGCGACCTTGCCGCCCGCGATATCGAGGCCGCGCACGGCGCAATTCTCGGCGATCTTGGCGCCTTGCCGGCGTGCCGCTTCGGCGATCGCCGGCACCGCCTTTTGCGGCTCGGCGCGCGCATCGCTCGGCGTCATGAGCGCGCCGGCAAAACGGCGCGTCGTCCCCGGGAGAATATCGGCGAGCTCGCGCGTATCGACGATGCGCGAGGTGATCTGAAAGGGGCGCGCCGCGTCGAGCCAGGCCTTCTGGCTCGCCATCTCCTTCTCCGAATCGCAGAGATAGAGAATGCCGCAGCGGCTAAAGCCGGTTTCCGCCTCGCAAGCCTCGTTCATCGAGGCCCAGAGCCGTTGGCTCTCGAGGCACAGCGGGATCTCGGCGAGATCGCGCCCCATGGCGCGCACCCAGCCCCAGTTGCGGCCCGATTGCTCGCAAGCCACATATCCCTTCTCGCAAAGCGCGACGTCGATGCCAAGGCGCGACAGGAAAAACGCGGCGCTCACCCCGATGATGCCCCCGCCGATGACGACGACATCGGCGCGCGCCGGAAGCGCGGCATCGGCGTTGATCGTCTCGATACGCGGCATCATGAGGTTTGTCCCTTCGGGGGCGCAATTTGGAACAGAAGCGCACGTGCCGCAATCAACCGCGAGGGTGGGCCCGACTCCGGAAAACATGGACTCGGCACCGTAGGCACGCTTTGGCTAGCCAGCCACCGAGCTTGCCGCTCGATGGCGGATGCGCGATTCCTTCCAATGAGAAGGTTCATACTTTATTGTAGGTCTAATGCCTCAAGAAAGAGGAAACCGAAGCCTGGGATGGATCGAGCCTGTCGCTGTTCGTTTGGCCAGATTTCTCCAATCATCCGATCGTGTTTTCATGCGCAAACCCACTCCATCACGGCGTCGTCGCCCCACCGCTTCAGTCAGAAATTTTCGTTGTCGGTCGCGACCGCTTCGCACGGATCAGCGCGGTCGAAGGAAGTGCGTTGACCGACGAGATGCGGGCGACCTTCGACTAATTTGACCGCGAAGGGCTGAGCGCGGATGAGCGCCGTCGGGCTATTGTCCGCCGCTTCACGCCGTCGCGTTGATGCGGCCAGATGTATGAAAGCGGTCCCGATCCCTATTGTTATCCCGGAACCAACGTCCTCAGGAAATCTTTAGTGGCACCCCGCATCGCAAAGCTGCCTTTGCGGCCAAACGCAAGCCGCGCTGCGCGACACCTGACTCAAGCATGAGAAAACGGAAAGCCGGTCGTTGAAGCAGGAGGTTCGGCAAACCCTCCTTGTCGTGCCGGGCGCGACGGCTTATCGGTGAGGGCGATGTCGAACAGCCCTGTGCTCAATCGTGCTCAACCTCGCGTTGGCGAGGCGAGTCATCGCGCTCTCAAGGGCCGCGTCGTGATCGCCACGCATAATTCGGGAAAGCTCACCGAGATGCGCGAGCTCTTGGCCCCTTTCGGTGTGGAAGCGGTCTCGGCCGGCGAACTCGATCTGCCGGTCCCTGTCGAAACGGGCCATATGTTCTGCGAGAATGCGGCAATCAAGGCGCGTGCGGCGGCCAAAGCGACCGGAATGGCGGCTCTCGCCGACGATTCGGGGCTTTGTGTCGACGCGCTCGATGGGGCGCCAGGGCTCTTTTCCGCCGATTGGGCCGTGAACAAGGATTTCAGGCCGGCGATGGAGCGCGTCGAGCGCGAGCTTGCGCGCCGCTTCGCGCTCTCGCCGAGCGAGCGGCGCGCGCATTTCGTCTCTGCTCTCGTGATCGCCTGGCCGGATGGCCATGAGGAATTGTTCGAAGGCCGCGTGCATGGCCATCTCGTCTGGCCGCCGCGCGGCGAGGAGGGCTTCGGCTATGACCCGATGTTTCAGCCGCAAGGGCACGACATGACCTTCGGTGAGATGATGGCGCAAGAAAAGCACGGCATCGACTGGACGGCGGCCGACAAGGCCCATGGCGCGCTCTCGCACCGGGCTCGCGCTTTCGTCGCGCTCGCGCGCGCCTGCCTCGAGCGGCCAAGAGCCTGAACCGATGAGCGCGGCCGCCGCCTTGAAGAAGTCTCGCCCGCCGGCGCATGCCACGCGTGACGCAGGCTTCGGCGTCTATGTCCACTGGCCGTTCTGCCTCGCCAAATGCCCTTATTGCGATTTCAACAGCCATGTGCGGCATGCGCCGCCCGACCAGCCGCGCTTCGTCCGTGCCTTCGAGGCCGAGCTCGCCCATATGGGCGAGCTTGCGCCGGGCCGCACGGTGACGAGCATCTTCTTCGGCGGCGGCACGCCTTCGCTCATGGAGCCGCGAACCGTCGGCGCGATCCTTAATGCCATCGCGCGAATCTGGCCGGTCGATCGCCGGGTCGAGGTGACGCTCGAAGCCAATCCGACGAGCGTCGAGGCGGCCCGTTTTCGCGGCTATCGCGAGGCCGGCGTCAACCGCGTGTCACTCGGCGTGCAGGCCTTGAACGATCAGGATTTGAAGATGCTCGGACGCATGCATTCAGTCGAGGAGGCGATGCGCGCCGTCACCATCGCCGTGTCGGTCTTCGAGCGCGTCTCCTTCGACCTCATCTACGCGCGCCCGGCGCAAGCTCCCGCCGCCTGGCGCGCCGAGCTCGAAACGGCGTTCTCGCGCGCCAGCGAGCATTTGTCGCTCTATCAGCTCACGCTCGAGCCCGGCACGCCCTTCGAGGCCTTGTGGCGCGCCGGAAAGCTCGATCCGCCGAAATCCGAGGCGGCTCGCGCCCTTTTTGAGGTGACGCAGGAGGTTTGCGCGCGCCATGGGCTTCCCGCCTATGAGGTATCGAACCATGCCCGGCCGGGCGCCGAATGCCGCCACAACCTCACCTACTGGCGCTATGGCGAATATGCGGGCGTGGGCCCGGGCGCGCATGGGCGGCTCGTCGCGCCGCGCGGCCGGCTGGCGCTCTCGACCGAGAAGCGCCCCGAGGCCTGGCTGCGGCAGGTGGCGGCGAAGGGGCATGGCGTCGTCGAGCGCGAGATCCTGTCGCGGCCCGACGAGGGAGACGAATTCCTCTTGATGGGGCTTCGCCTCACGGAAGGGATCGAGCCCGAGCGTTTCGCCGCGCTCGCCGGACGCGAGCTCGCGCCTGAGCGCCTCACGCATCTTACGGCGCTCGGCCTTATCGAGGAGCGCAAGGGTCGCTTGCGCGCGACCGCCGAGGGCTTCCTGGTGCTCGATGCGGTGGTCGCCGATCTCGCCGCTTGAAACGTGAGCTTTCCCTCGCGGCGCTGGCGCACGGTCTGGAAAGCCGGTTTCCACTTTTCAAGATCGTGCTAGAGCATGATTCCACTGGAACGCGGCCTCTCCTCGAGAGGGCGCGGCCGTGCGTCGAAGGGATCGCAATGGCAGGAACGAGTGGCGCCTCGCAAACGCATTTCGGCTTCTCGACGGTGCGCCTCGACGAGAAACAGCGGCTCGTGGACGATGTCTTCCGCCAGGTCGCTCGCCGCTACGACCTCATGAACGACCTCATGTCGTTCGGCGTGCATCGCGCCTGGAAGAACGAATTCGTCGCGATGTTGCCGCCGCGCTCCTTCTCCTCCGTCATCGATGTCGCGGGAGGGACGGGCGACATCGCCTTTCGCATCGTCGATGCCGGAGGGCCGCGCGTGCGGGTGACGCTTTGCGACATCAGTGCCGAGATGCTCGCGGTCGGCCGCGAGCGCGCGGGCGCCGGAAGGGCGGGGCAGCTCGCCTTCGCGCAAGGCAATGCCGAGGATCTGCCCTTCGCGGCGGCTTCCTTCGATGCCTATACGATCGCTTTCGGCATCCGCAATGTGCCCTCGATCGACAAGGCGCTGGCCGAGGCTTTTCGCGTGCTCAGGCTCGGCGGGCGCTTCCTCTGCCTTGAATTCTCGTCCGTCGACATGCCGGGGCTCGACACCCTCTACGACGCCTATTCGGCGAGGGTGATCCCGACGCTCGGCAAGCTCGTGGCGGGTGACGAGGGCGCCTATCGCTACCTCGTCGAGAGCATCCGCCGCTTTCCGCGCCCCGCCCTGTTCTCGCGCATGATCGAGCGCGCCGGGTTTCGCCGGGTGAAGCATCGCCCCTTGTCGGGGAATATCGCGGCCATTCACTCGGCCTGGAAATTGTGAGCTCCCGCCCGCCGTGCTGACCGCCCCGATCCATCTCCTGCGTCTTGCGCGCGTCGGCTTCGTGCTGGCGCGCGAAGGCGCCTTCGGCATCGTCGATGAAGCCGCCATCCCGGCGGGCTTGCGGCTAGGCGTGAGGCTCGCGCGCCTGGTCGAGCGGCGCGGCGGCGATCCGGGCGCCGGGCTCGCGCAAGCCATGACGCGGCTTGGCCCTTCCTACGTGAAGTTCGGGCAGTTCCTGGCGACGAGGCCCGACATCGTAGGCGTCCGAGTGGCGAGCGGCCTCGAGCAGCTTCAGGACCGCATGGCGCCTTTCCCGCGTGCGCAAGCGATCACCATGATCGAAGCCGCGCTCGACAAGCCCGTGGCTGAGCTTTTTTCCGAATTCGGCGAGCCGGTCGCGGCCGCCTCCATCGCGCAAGTCCATAAGGCGTGCCTCACCGCGGGGGGCCAGCCGCGCCCTGTCGCGGTGAAGGTTTTGCGCCCCGGCATCGAGCCCCGCTTCAAGCGCGATCTCGCGGATATGCGCTTTGGCGCGCGGCTGATCGAGCGCATCGCTCCCACCATGCGCCGGCTTCGCCTCGCGGCCGTGGTCGAGACGCTGGCGCGCTCGGTGGCGATCGAGATGGATTTGCGGCTCGAGGCCGCGGCCCTTTCCGAATTCGCCGAGAACAGCAAGGACGATCCCGATTTCCGCGTGCCGAGCGTCGATTGGGAGCATACCGCGAAGGAAGTGCTGACCCTTGAATGGATCGACGGCCTACCGCTTTCCCAGATCGCCGAGATCGAGACGGCGGGTCATGATCGGGTGGCGCTCGCGCGCGTCGTGATCCAATCCTTCCTGCGCCAAGCGCTGGGCTCGGGTTTCTTCCACGCCGACATGCATCAGGGAAACCTGTTCGTGGACGCGCGCGGACGGCTGGTCGCGGTCGACTTCGGCATCATGGGCCGGCTCGGCGAGAAGGAGCGCCGCTTCCTCGCGGAGATTCTCTACGGCTTCATCACGCGCGACTATCGGCGCGTCGCCGAGGTGCATTTCGAGGCAGGCTATGTGCCGCACACCCATGCGATCGGTGACTTCGCCCAGGCGCTGCGCGCCATCGGCGAGCCCATCCATCAGCGGCGCGCCGACCAGATCTCGATGGCGAAACTGTTGTCGCTGCTCTTCGAGGTGACGGCGCTCTTCGATATGAGGACGCGCACCGAGCTCGTCATGCTGCAGAAGACCATGGTGGTGGTCGAAGGCGTCGGCCGCATGCTCGATCCCAAGCTCGACATGTGGGCGACCGCCGATCCGGTGGTGCGGGAATGGATCACGCGCCACCTCGGGCCTGCCGGGCGCCTCGAGCAGGCGGCCGCGGCGCTTCACGCCTTCGTCTCGGCCGCCGGCAAGCTGCCGGACCTCGTGACACGCTCCGAGCGCGTCCTGGCGCGGCTCGACCCGCCCGAGCTGCCGGACGACGCCGGGGGCATGCGCATCGACGAAGCCTCGATCGAGGCGATCGGCCGGGCCGAGGCGCGCGGCCAGCGCCTCTGGCACCTCGCGCTCTGGGTGATCGCGGCG
>DASZIL010000185.1:0-60007 GCA_035949255.1 Beijerinckiaceae bacterium
AGGCCGATGTCGACGATCCCGGAACGCTCGCACCAGAGTCCCGCAAGGCAGGCGGCGATCAGCGGCACCGAGAGGCGCAAGGCCGAGGCGAGCACCACGGCGATCAGCGTCGAAATTTCGGCGAGCGCGTTCATCGGGCGACGGAAACCTGAGCCTTTGCCGACGGCCCGCGCCGATAGGATTGCCTCTTCATATCGCGGCTCGGCGCGGCATCAGGCCGGCGACACCGCGGCGGAAAAGACCGTCGAACGCGCCGGCAAACAGGATCAGCACGCCTCCGATCACCGTCACCACGTCGCGCGTGATCGTCGGATGGTCGAAGGAAAGCTCCGCCCCGCCTTGATAAAGCATTCCGAACAGAAGGGCCGCGAGCACGACGCCCACCGGATGGGCACGGCCCATGAGCGCCACCGCGATGCCGACGAAGCCATAGCCTGAAGTGAATTCCGGAAGGAGACGCTGCTGCACGCCGAGCACTTCGTTGAGCGCGAGCCCGGCCGCGAGCGCACCCGAGAGCGCCATCGTCAGCATGGTGATGCGCGAAGGTGAGATGCCGGCGTAGACGGCCGCCGCCGGGCTCGCCCCCACGGTGCGGATCGCGTTGCCCAATCGGGACCGGTAGATGGTGAGCCAGATTCCGAAGGCCGCGAGCAGCGCCAAGGGGAACGACAGGTTCAGCGGCGTCGTCGGCATGTTGACGCCGAGCGCGCGAAGCAGATCATGAATGAAGGCGAGATGCGCATTCGGCCCGAAACCCCGCGTCTCGGGCGCCATCGACTTCGGATTGCCGATCGCATTCACGAGGAGATAGACGAGCAGGATGGCGGCGAGGAAGTTGAACATGATCGTCGTGATCACGACATGGCTGCCGCGCCGTGCCTGCAAATAACCGGGGATGAAGGCGAAGAGCGCGCCCGCGGCCACGGCCGCGCCGATCGCAAGCGGCAGCACGATCACGGCCGGCTGATCGTCGAGCCGAAGGCAGACGAGCGTCGCTCCGATACCGGCGAGCGTCGCTTGGCCCTCGACCCCGATGTTGAAAAGGCCGGCGTGAAAGGCGACCGCGACCGCAAGCCCCGTAAAGATGAAATCCGTCGCGTAATAGAGGGTGAAGCCGAGGCCTTCGCGCGAGCCGAGGCTTCCCTCGATCAATATCCGCGTCGCCTCGAGCGGGTTTTCGCCGATCGCGGCCACCACGAGGCCCGCGACCAGGAACGCCGCGACGGTCGCGACCGCCGGCACCAGGGCGAGATCCGCCCATCTCGGCAGCTCGATCGGCGCGCTCACGCCGCCATCTCCTTGACGCCCGCCATCAAGAGCCCGAGATCGCCGAGATCCGTGTTCTCCGGTCGCCGCTCGCCGGTGATGCGCCCGCCGCAAAGAACGAGGATGCGATCGCACAAGGCCATGATCTCCTCGAGCTCAACCGAGACGAGAAGGATCGCGACGCCCGCGTCTCGCAAAGCGAGCAAGCGGCCATGGATGAACTCGATGGCGCCGATATCGACGCCGCGGGTCGGCTGTCCGACGAGCAGCACCTTGGGCGAGCGCTCGATCTCACGGGCAAGCACGATCTTCTGCTGATTGCCGCCCGAGAATTTCGCTGTCTTGAGGTAAGGATCGCGCGGGCGCACGTCGTAATCCTGCATGCGCCGCGAGAGATCCTCGGCCATGGCGCCTTGGTCGAGCAAAAGGCCTCGCCCGTAGCGCGCCTCATCGGTGAAGCCGAGCGCCGCGCTCTCGAAGGCGGCGAAGGGCGGGACGAGGCCCATGCGCAGCCGATCCTCCGGCACATGCAGGAGCCCGGCGCGGCGAAGCGCGCGCGGGTTCATCGCTCGCTCATCGAGACGCATGCCGGCAAGCGCAATCTTTCCCGCGCTCATCGGCGTGATTCCGGAGAGCGCCGCGAGCAATTCGCTCTGGCCGTTTCCCGCGACCCCGGCGATGCCGACGATCTCGCCCGCCCGCAGCGTGAAGGATATGTCGTCGAGCCGTTGCACGCCGCGCTCATCGGCGACGCGGAGCCCCTCGACCTCGAGCATCGGCGCTCCGGCTTCGCGTGGCTTCTTCTCGACGCGGAGCAACACCTCGCGGCCGACCATGAGCGCGGCGAGCTCGCGCGGCGAGGTGCTCGCGGTGTCCATCGTGGCGACGATCTCGCCGCGACGCATGACGCTGACGCGATCCGTCGCCGCCATGATCTCTTGCAGCTTATGGGTGATGAGAATGATGGTCTTGCCTTGCGCCTTGAGCGCCGCGAGCAGGTTGAAAAGCGCCGTCGCCTCAGGGGGTGTGAGAACCGCGGTCGGCTCGTCGAGCACCAGCACATTGGCGCCGCGGTAGAGCGCCTTGATGATCTCGACACGCTGGTGCTGGCCGACCGAGAGATCCCCGATGCGCGCGTCGGGATCGACGGCGAGGCCGTAATCCTCGGCGAAACCTTTGAGCGCGGCACGTGCCTTGCCCGCCCCCGTTGCGAGCCAGGCGCCCCCTTCGACGCCGAGCATGACGTTCTCGAGGACGCTGAGCTCATCGACCAGCATGAAGTGCTGGAACACCATGCCGATCCCCGCCCTGATGGCGGCTTGCGAATTGGGGATGCGCAGGCTCTTGCCGTCGATCCTGATCTCGCCGGCATCCGCCTCGTAGAAGCCGTAGAGGATCGACATGAGCGTCGATTTGCCCGCGCCATTCTCCCCGACGATGCCGTGGATCGAGCTCTTGGCGATCTCGAGCGTGACATTCCGGTTGGCTCGCACCGGGCCGAAGCTCTTGTCGATGCCGATGAGCTCGACCGCCGGCGGCTGCGCGGATGGCCCCTCGCTCATGGCGGGCAGGAACGCGCCTTCGTCCAATCCGGCACGACGAGCGCACCCGTCGCGATCGCGTCCTTCGCCTTCCCGAGCGCCACCCGCATTTCATCGGTCATCAGCGCCTTGTTGGCGTCATCGACCGCGATATCGATGCCCCCTTCGGCGACGCCGAGGAGCCGCGTCCCCGCCTGCCATTTCCCCGCCGCGGCATCTTGCAGGGAAAGATAAACGGCATTGTCGGTGCGCTTGAGCAGGCTCGTGAGGACGTAGCCTCGAAAAAGCCCGTTCTGGTTCGAATCCGAACCGATGCCGAGCACCTTGGCGTCGGCCGCGGCGCGCAACACGCCAAGCCCGGTCGCGCCCGCGGCCTGCAGCACCACATCGGCGCCTTGGCCGATCTCGGAGCGTGCGAGCTCGGCACCGCGCGCGGGATCGGTGAAGGCGGCCGGCGTGTCCCCCGCATAGGTCTCGAGCACCACGGTGCCGGGGTGCGCGGCTTTCGCGCCTTTTTCGTAGCCGCAGGCGATGCGGCGAATGATCGGCAAATCCATGCCGCCGACCATCCCGAC
Organism: Beijerinckiaceae bacterium; assembly: GCA_035949255.1. Lineage (GTDB taxonomy): Bacteria > Pseudomonadota > Alphaproteobacteria > Rhizobiales > Beijerinckiaceae > GAS188. Next base: position 3,383 of record DASZIL010000185.1, read on the forward strand.
CTTGCCCGTCTTCGAGGCCATCGCGGCCATCAGGCCGACGAGGTAGCCGCCCTCCTGTTCCTTGAAGACGACCGATTGCACATTCGGCCTGTCCACGACGGCATCGACGATGACGAAACGGGATTTCGGAAAATCGCCGGCGACCTTGTCGACGGCCGAGGCGAAAGGAAAGCCGATCGCGATGATCGGATCCTCGCCGCGCGAGGCGAAGCGCCGCAGCACGGCTTCGCGCTCGACATCGCTCTTCACTTCGAATTCGCGAAAATCCGTGCCGGTTTCGGATTTGAAACGCTTGATCCCGCGATACGCGCCCTCATTGAAGGAGGCGTCGAATTTGACGAGGTTGTAGAGAATGGCGGGACGAAGCGGCTCGGCAACCGCGGGACGAGGGGCGCCGATCCCGGCGAGCACAAGCACAAGACTCAGGAATGCCGCGCCGAAAGCGCTTCCCCCGCGAAGCTTCATCACCTTCACGCGTCGCGCTGCGGAAGACGAAAGAGTGCTCTCCCGGCAGCCTCGCAAAGCTCGCCCTGCAGGCTCAATCGGGGCACTTCTGATCCGCCATATAGTCATGGACCTTGATCGTGCCGGCGACGATATCGGCCGATGCCTTGTCGGCCGCGGCCTTGATCTCGGTCGTGACGAGCGCCTTGTTGCTGTCGTCGAGCGCGTAGCCGACACCGTTTTCCTTCAAGCCGAGCACATAGACCCCTGGCGTGAACTGATCGTTCTTGGCATCGGTGAAGGTGTTGTAGGTGGCCACATCGACGCGCTTGAGCATCGAGGTCAGCACATGGCCCGGGAACAGCCCGTCCTGGTTCGAATCGACCCCGATGCCGAGCTTGCCGGCGTCAGCAGCCGCGCGCAACACGCCAAGCCCCGTGCCGCCCGCCGCGTGATACACGACGTCGGCGCCTCGATCCATCTGCGATTTCGCGAGCTCCCCGCCCTTGACCGGATCGTTCCAGGCCGCGCCCGTCGTGCCGGTCATGTTCTGCATCACCTCGATCCCGGGCTTTGCGTATTTCGCGCCCTCGACATAGCCGCAGGCGAATTTGCGGATGAGCGGAATATCCATGCCGCCGACGAATCCGATCTTTCCCGTCTTCGAGGCGAGCGCCGCCATCAGCCCGACCAGGAATGAGCCTTCCTGCTCCTTGAAGACGATGGAGCGGACATTCGGCTTGTCGACGACAGCGTCGATGATGGCGAATTTGACGTCGGGAAATTCCGCCGCGACCTTCTCGAGCGCGCTCGCCTGGGTGAAGCCAACCGCGACGATGGGAGAGTAGCCGTCATGCGCGAAGCGGCGAAGCGCCTGCTCGCGTTGCGCGTCGTTTTGGATCTCGAAGTCGCGAAAATCGATTCCGGTATCCTGCTTGAACTTCATCGCGCCGTTCGCCACGCCTTCATTGAAGGATTTGTCGAATTTGCCACCGAGATCGTAGACGACCGCCGGCTTGATCTCGGCCGCGGAGGCCAGCGACGCCTGACCAATTGCTATAGCGAGAGCAAGACCGAATATGGAGGTGAATCGCACCATAATCTTCTTCCCTTCGTCCGATCGCGTCGCGCCCTTCGAGGCGCGTCTCAACTCCATGTTTCCACAGACCCGTGCGAGGGGCAAACCGGCGAACGAGGCGCGTTTTTTAATTCGGTGACAGCTTACCAATTCCCCATTTGCGCTTTCTATCTGGTTTTGAAAGGACAAGGACAGTTCGGAGCTGCCGGAAGGGCCTGGACCCGATTCCGCATCGCCTTCGCGGTGATAAGCGGGGCGCCGCGCCCTTGGTAATATAAATGGGGAATTGGTAAGCTGTCACTGAATTCAAGCTGTCACTGAATTAATAGCGGAGACGTGACGCGCGACCTCACCTTTCCTTGCGGTATTGCACGAAGCCGGAGAGGGTGGCGACGCGGTCGTAGAGGGCGCGCGCCGTCGCGTTCGTCTCATGGGTGTGCCAGTAGACGCGGCTCGCCCCCGCCGCCGTGGCGCGCGCATAGACATCCTCGATCAGCGCCTTTCCGACCCCCTTGCCGCGCGCCTTCTCGGCCGTGAAGAGATCCTGGAGATAGCAGATCGGGCCGAGCATCCAGGTGGAGCGATGAAAGAGGTAGTGCACGATGCCGATGAGCTCCGTGCCCTCCTCGGCGACGAGCGCATGCATCGGCTCGAGCCCATCGAAAAAACGGCGCCAGGTCGTTTCCGTCACCTCCGAAGGAAGATCGACCTTGTAGAAAGTCTGATACCCTCGCCAAAGCGGCTCCCACCGCTTGCGGTCCCCGGTCTCGACGGGTCTGATGACGAAAGAGCTCGGCACGCTTTCCTCCTCGTGAAAATTCACCCGCGGTCACACGGGTTTGGTCACACTCCAGGGGGTCCGCGCGCCTGGAGCCACCACGAAGGCTTCGAGCGAGCGGATGTAGGTCTGCGGCAATTTCCAATGCCGCGCCGCAGGCAGCACGCAATCCTCGAGATAGCCGGGCTTCGGACGACCGGGCCGGGGCTCGACGACGAAATAGGTCAAGGCGCGCAACGTTCGCACGCCGTGACGGACCGGTTTTTCGGCGCGACCGTAAAGTCCGGACGAGATGTTCTCATAAGCGTCGAGCACATTGATGTCGCGGCTGCCCAGCCGCCAGAGCACGCCGTGGACGGTCTCGCCCGGAGCCTCGATCACCGTGGCGAAGCCCGGCTGCACGATGGCGAAGCGATGGTTGTCGAGGCGTGCGGCGCCCACCGCTTCAGCGGTCGGGCAGCGCCGCGACATTCCCGCAATGTCCATATTGGCACCGAAGGCGAAATACAGGCGCATGCGGCGGCTCCAATCTCACGCAAACTCCAAAGCGTCAGGCGAATTCCATGATGACGGCGTCGACCGCGAGCGTATCGCCTTCCTTGACGCAAAGCGTCTTCACCACGGCGTCACGCTCGGCGCGCAGCACATTTTCCATCTTCATCGCTTCCACGATGCAAAGCGTCTCGCCGGCCTTCACTTCCTGGCCAGGCTTCACGGCGATGGCCTTGACGAGGCCGGGCATCGGGCAGCGCAAGGCGGTGCCCGGGCCCGCCGATGGCTTCAACGGCATCATGGCGGCAAGCTCCGCCTCGCGACGCGTATAGACGCGGGCCTCGGCCTCGGTGCCCGCGTAACCGATCGACAGACCGTTGAGGATGGGGCGAAGCTGCATCGCGATGGCGCGGCCGTCGATCGTGCCGACGAGGCTCGGCTCACCCGGGCGCCAGCTCGTGCTCAGCCTCAGCTCCGCGGCTTGCGGCGCCGAAAAAGCAACGATGATCTCTCCACCATCCTGTCGCACCGTCGCCACGAATTCTTCCTCGCCGATCTTCACCACGCGCTCGGTGGCGAATTCGGCAACGCGCCACCCCGGCATTTGCCCCGCGACCTTGCGCTTGCGCGCATTCGAGAGATGGTCGAGCGCGATCGCGACCCCGGCAACGGCGCGCGCCGCGGCGCCGCTCGGCGGCGCAAGCACGAAGCCCTTCGGAAACTCCTCGGCGATGAAGCCCGTCGACAATTGCCCCGACTGCCAGCGGGGGCGGCGCATCACGGCGGCAAGAAACGGGATGTTGTGGCGAATGCCGTCGAGGGCGAAGGCATCGAGCGCCAGCGCCTGGGTCTCGATCGCCGCCGGGCGCGTCGGCGCATGCGTGACGAGCTTGGCGATCATCGGATCGTAATAAATCGAAATCTCGCCGCCCTCGCGCACGCCGGTATCGTTGCGGACGCTCCCCGCGCCGAGCTTGCCCTCGCGCGGCGGCTGATAAGTGGTGAGCCGGCCGATCGAGGGCAGGAAGTTGCGCGTCGGATCCTCGGCATAGATGCGCGACTCGATGGCCCATCCCTCGAGCTTCACATCCTCCTGGCGAAGACGAAGCTTTTCGCCCGCGGCGACACGGATCATCTCCTCGACGAGATCGATGCCTGTGACCATCTCGGTCACGGGGTGCTCGACCTGCAGCCTCGTGTTCATCTCGAGAAAGAAGAAGGAGCGATCCTGGCCGGCGACAAACTCGACCGTGCCGGCGGAATCGTAGCCGACCGCCTTGGCGAGCGCGACGGCTTGTGCCCCCATCGCGGCGCGCGTCCTGGCATCGAGAAGGGGACTTGGCGCTTCCTCGATGACTTTCTGATTGCGCCGCTGAATGGAGCATTCGCGTTCGCCGAGATGAATGACATTGCCATGCTTGTCGCCGAGCACCTGGATTTCGACGTGGCGCGGATCGACGATGAATTTCTCGATGAAGACGCGATCGTCACCGAATGAGGAGGAAGCCTCCGACCGGGCGCGCGCGAACCCTTCCGCGACCTCGTCGCGTCGATGCGCGATGCGCATGCCCTTGCCGCCGCCGCCGGCGGAGGCCTTGATCATCACCGGATAGCCGATCTCGTCGGCGATGCGCACCGCCTCAGCGGCGTCCTCGATCACGCCGAGATGTCCCGGCACCGTCGACACCTTGGCGGCGGCGGCGAATTTCTTCGATTCGATCTTGTCGCCCATGGCCGCGATGGCGCGCGGGTTGGGTCCGATGAAGACGATGCCCGCCGCGGTGAGCGCATCGGCAAAGGCCGGGCGCTCGGAGAGAAAACCGTAGCCTGGATGCACCGCCTCGGCACCGGTTTGCTTGCAGGCTTGGATGATGCGCTCGATCGAGAGATAGCTTTCCGCCGCCGGCGCGGCGCCGATCGCCACCGCCTCGTCGGCCATCTCGACGTGCAAGGCGTCGCGATCCGCCTCCGAGAACACGGCGGCCGTGCGGATGCCCAAGCGCTTCGCGGTCTTGATGACGCGGCAGGCGATCTCGCCGCGATTGGCGATCAGGATCTTCGTGAACACGACAGCCCCGTGACGCGTAAAGGGATTTTGCCTTTACGGGAGGAGGCGCCGCACGTCCACAGGTAAAGGGAGCGAGAACGGCGAGCCGACGCGCCGTCCTTTGACGATAGGCTCCTCCTCAGGCGCGAGCCCGCGGTCACATCATCAAATTGATCGAGCCCTTCGGGGCGGTGGTCGGCAGCGGCCAGAGGCTCTCTTGCGGCAAGGTGAGCGCAAAGAGCGTGAGCGACGCGTCCGTCTCCTCCGCCTCGGCGATCACGGCATGCGCCACATGGGAAGCCGAGGGCGCGGGCGATCCCGACGCGCCGCCGAGCATCGCGATCAGCCAGGCGCTGGTTTCGGCCGAGACCTTGCCGAGAGGCCCTTCGACCCAGATCGCGTAATCGGCGACGACCTCGGCGAGGAACTCTCGCCACGCCGTCCCGCCTTGCGCCGAGCGATCGAGATCGATCAGCTTTTCGATGATGTGACGATCCGCGGCGACCTCCTCGTCGAGGACGGTGCGGATGGCGCGAATATCGTCCTTCTCGATGCGCCGCGACGCGGCGATCGAGCCGAGATATTCGTCGAAATACGGATACATTTTATCCCCGAGCATGTTTGACGCCTCCCCGGCTTTTTGCCGGCTTGTTTCCCTGTCCGCGAACAGGATTCCACCTCGGGGCATTCCAAGTCGTTAACGCGCAATCGTGAATGGATGTTCAGGTTAAACGGCCCTCAACAACTCGTATCGAAAAGATGAATCTACGCCTCTCCGCCCTCGGCGCATGCGCGCAGACCCGACTGCCGCCTGCACCAGCGTCGCGGCTCCCCGAAGCCATCGCGGATCGGCAATCCGACCTCCGGCAGGGCTCTTCGTCAAGCCCTTTCTGTTTATGCCCTGGGCTTGCCGCGTGATGGGAAGCGGGCTAACGCAAGCGCCATGTCGCGCACGGCCTTCTATCCGGGCTCCTTCGATCCTTTGACCAACGGGCACCTCGACGTGCTGCGCCACGCGTTCCACCTCACCGACCACCTCGTCGTGGGCATCGGTTTGCAGGCGTCGAAAACCCCGCTCTTCAGCATCGAGGCGCGCACCGAGATGATCAAGGATGTGGCGAGCCCGCTCGCGCAAGCGGCCGGCGCGAGCTTCGAGGTCGTCGCCTTCGACGATCTCGTCGTCTTCGCTGCGCGCAGGGTCGGCGCCTCCATCCTCATTCGCGGATTGCGGGACGGCACCGATCTCGATTACGAAATGCAGATGGCGGGAATGAACGAGGCGATGGCGCCCGACGTGCTCACCGTCTTCCTGCCGTCCTCACCCATGGTCCGCCCCATCACGGCCACGCTCGTGCGCCAGATCGCTTCGATGGGCGGGGACGTGTCAGGCTTCGTGCCGGAATCGGTGGCGCGCAAGCTGCGCGAGAAATATCCAGGTTGAAGCGATCATCTCTCACCCTATCTCAATGAAGGAAAGGCCGCCGACGTGATCCGCACGCTTGCTCTCGCACTCGCCTTCTGTGCCGCCCTCGGGGTCGCGCAGGACAAAGCCTTGGCCCAGGCCAAGCCCGACCCGCAGAACACCGTCATCCTCACCACCAAGGATGGCGATGTGACGATCAGGCTGAGGCCCGATCTCGCGCCCAAGCACGTCGCGCAGATCAAGACGCTGGTGAAGCGCAAATTCTACGACGGCCTCACCTTCCATCGCGTGATTGCGGGCTTCATGGCTCAGACGGGCGATCCGAAGGGCGATGGCAGCGGCGGCTCGGACCTTCCGAACATTCCGGCCGAATTCTCCTCGGCGCCCTTCAAGCGCGGCACGGTCGGCATGGCGCGGGCGAGCGACCCGGATAGCGCCAATTCTCAATTCTTCATCTGCTTTGCCGACGCGTCCTTCCTCAACCACAACTACACCGTCGTGGGTGAGGTCGTCTCGGGAATGGACGTGGTCGACAAGATCAAGAAAGGCAGCAAGGACGACAACGGCGCGGTGACCGCACCCGACAAGATCGTCCGCATGCGGCTTGCATCGGACCCGCAGTGAGCAACCGGGCGCATTCCTTCAAGGCGAGTGCGTCCTCGAGCTTCGCAAGCCCGTCTCGCCGCGATCTTGCGCCCCGAAAACCTTCTCGTCTCCGACGCGGCCCATGCGCCGCGTCGGTTGCGCTTTTTCTCCTCTCGCTGGCTTGCCTCATGCCGATCTCGACCGGCGCGAAGGCGCAGCTCACCGAGTTTTGCCAGTTCACGGGAAATCCCGGCCCTTGTGGACCCTATGACCAATACCAGGATGCCATCGGCCAGGAATTGCGGATGACCTTGATGCTGCTGCCGAAAGGGAAGACGGCGACCGAGCCGCCGGCGGCCGCGGCCCCCGCGCCCTTGCCTCAAAAGCTCAACACCATCCGCGACGTCTTCGGTGCCTTGCGCGCTTGCTTCGCCGCTGCGCCCTTCGGCGACAATTCCGAGAACCTTGCCGCGACCATAAGATTCAGCTTCACGCGCGACGGCCATATCCTCGGTGAGCCTCGCTTCACCTATGTGCAGGCGGGAATCTCGGCCGGCGCCAGACAGAGCTTCGAGCAGGCGATCGGCCACGCGCTTTTGTCCTGCGCACCCTTCTCCTTCACCGATGGGCTCGGCGGCGCTCTCGCCGGCAGGCCCTTCAGCATTCGCATCGTCAAACCCGCAAAGGCCGCCGTAAGGAGCTGATCATGACAGCAAAGCCCGAAGACACCCTCATCCTCGAGACCACCAAAGGAAATGTCACCATCGCGCTTCGGCCCGATCTTGCGCCCAAGCATGTCGAGCGCATCAAGACCTTGACACGGCAAGGCTTCTACGACGGCGTCGCCTTTCACCGGGTCATCGAGGGCTTCATGGCGCAGACCGGTTGTCCGCACGGCACCGGCACGGGCGGTTCCGATCTCGGCGACCTCGCGGCGGAGTTCAACAGCGAACCCCACAAGCGCGGCACTTGCTCCATGGCGCGTGCGTCGAGCCCGAATTCCGCGAATTCGCAATTCTTCATCTGCTTCAAGGACGCCCGTTTTCTCGACCGTCAGTACACGGTCTGGGGACAGGTGGCCGAGGGCATGGAGAATGTCGACAAGATCAAGCGCGGCGAGCCGGTGCGCGATCCCGACCGGATCGTGAAGGCGCGCATCGCCGCCGACGCAAAGGCCGCGTAACCTCATGGCGGCGATCGTCGCCGGCCTTCTTCTCGCGGCGCTCGGCATCATTGCCGGGGCGACCCTCGGAACCCAGGCCGCGATCAACGCCATGGTGTCGCGCGCCTTCGGCTCACCCGTCATCGCCGCGGCGATCTCCTTCGGGACGGGCGCGCTTGTGCTGTTGGTCATGGCGCTCGCCGTGGCGCGCGCGCAAGGCGCGGCGTCCGGCTGGCGGGATTTGCCCGCATGGGCGTTCGTCAGCGGCGGCGCGCTCGGCGTCGTCTATCTGACGACGGTGATCTTTCTCACCCCGCGCATTGGCGTAGCGCCGACCATGGGCTTCGTGATCGCCGGCCAACTCCTCGCCGGCCTCTTGATCGACAGCTTCGGGTTCTTCGGCCTGCCCTCGATCCTGTTGACGCCGCCTCGCCTCCTCGGCGCGGGGCTTTTGCTTGGCGGCGCCTTGATCCTGCGTTTTGCCTGAGCACCGCATTGCGCGTCGATCTCTTCGATTTCGAGCTCCCCGACGAGCTGATCGCGCTTCGGCCCGCCCAACCTCGGAAGAGCGCACGGCTTCTCGTCGTCGACCCGAACCGCTCCCCGGAATTTCGCGACCGTCACGTCGCGGACTTGCCCGATCAGCTTCGCGCCGGCGACGTCATCGTGCTCAACGACACGCGCGTCATCCCGGCGCGCCTCCTCGGCATGCGCGTCAGAGGCGAGACGACGGCGCGCGTGGAGATCCTCCTTCACAAGCGTCTCGCACCGGATCGCTGGCGGGCTTTCGCGAGGCCCGCGAAACGGCTCAGCCCCGGCGACCGCATCGTCTTCGGCGAAACGTCGGAGGGGATCGTTTGCGAGCTTCAGCACCTCATGGCGACGGTGGAGTCGAAACCGCGGGATGGCGAGATCGATCTTGCCTTCGATTTTCATGGCGCCATTCTCGATGAAGCGATCGAACGCTTCGGCCACATGCCGTTGCCGCCCTATATCGCGCAGCGCCGCGCCGATGATGCGCAGGACCGCACCGATTACCAGACGGTCTACGCCCGCGATCCCGGCGCGGTCGCGGCTCCAACGGCGGGCTTGCACCTCGATCCCGATCTCCTCGATGCGATCCGCGCGCGCGGCGTCGAGATCGCCACCGTGACGCTGCACGTCGGGCCGGGCACCTTCCTGCCCGTCAAGGCCGAGGACACGAGCGCGCATCGCATGCATCCGGAATGGGGCCGCATCGATGCGCCGGTGGCGGATACGATCGACGCGGCGCGGGAGAAAGGCGGACGCATCATCGCCATCGGCACGACGACGCTTCGCCTCCTCGAGAGCGCGGCGTCACCAGAGGGGAGGCTTCTTCCCTTCAGCGGCGAGACCGCGATCTTCATCACGCCAGGCCATCGCTTCAAGGCGGTCGATGCTCTGATGACCAATTTTCACTTGCCGCGCTCGACCCTCTTCATGCTCGTTAGCGCCTTCTCGGGGCTCGAAACCATGCGGCGCGCCTATGCGCATGCGGTCACGGAGCGCTATCGCTTCTACTCCTACGGGGACGCGAGCTTGCTCTTTCGCGCCGCCGGGAAAGCCGAATGAACGCCTTCGCCTTCTCGATCGCGGCGCGCGACGGGGCAGCCCGCACCGGCGAGATCGTCACGCCGCGTGGCGTCATTCGCACGCCGGCCTTCATGCCGGTCGGCACCGCCGCGACCGTGAAGGCGATGTATCCCGGCGAGGTCGCGACGCTCGGCACGGACATCGTGCTCGCCAACACCTATCATCTCATGCTGCGGCCGGGCGCCGAGCGGATAGCGGCACTCGGCGGCTTGCATCGTTTCATGAGCTGGCCGCGTCCGATCCTCACCGATTCGGGCGGCTTCCAAGTGATGTCCCTCGCCAATCTGCGCAAGATCAGCGAGAACGGCGTGTTATTTCGCTCGCATATCGACGGCGCGGCCCATGAGCTTTCGCCCGAGCGCGCGATCGAGATCCAGAACCTTCTCGACGCCGACATCGTGATGCAGCTCGATGAATGCGTCGCCCTGCCGGCTTCCGATGAGGTCACGGAAAAGGCCATGCGGCTATCGTTGCGCTGGGCCGAAAGATGCCAAAAGGCTTTCGGCCGGCCGGACGGAAGGGCGCTTTTCGCTATCGTGCAAGGCGGCGCCGTCGAAGGCTCGCGCATCGAAAGCGCAAAGACCTTGGCCAGCATGGATTTTGCCGGCTACGCCATCGGCGGGCTCGCGGTCGGAGAACCGCAAGAGATCATGCTGCGCATGATCGAGGCGGTAGAACCGCATTTGCCGAGCGAACGGCCGCGCTACCTCATGGGGGTGGGCACGCCTGACGATATCGTCAAATCCGTCGAGCGCGGCATCGACATGTTCGATTGCGTCATGCCCACGCGCGCGGGCCGCCATGGCCTTGCGTTCACGCGCTTCGGTAAGGTCAATTTACGCAACGCGAAGCACGCCGACGACATTCGGCCGCTCGACGAGCGTTCGACCTCTCCCGCCGCGCGCGATTGGAGCCGCGCTTACCTGCACCATCTTGTCAAGGCTGGCGAGATCCTCGGCATGATGATGCTGACCGCGATCAATCTCGCCTATTACCAGGATCTGATGGCGACGCTTCGCGCTGCGATCGGCGCAGGCCGCCTCGCCGATGCGATTGCCGGGATCCGGGAGGATTGGGCGAGAGGAGACGCGTGATCTCAAGAGCCCTTTATTTAAGAGGCCTCTTTCAAGAGCCCTTGGCGAGCACACGGAAATCCTGCCCGCCCGCCTTGCCTTCGCTCGCCTCCCGCAGCACCTCGGCGATCCGCCTTGCGATCGGCAGGCGATAATGAAGCGCGTCCCAATAATTACCGTCTTCGGTGGTGATCGGCGAGGCGAAGCTCAGATCGACGGTCGTGCCATGATGGTGGGCGATGATCGCGGCGGTGCGCGCCTTGCATTCTTCATCCTGGGCCGCCTCGAAACTGCCCGGCACCGCCTGGATCGCGATATGAACCGGCGGGAAAAGCGCGAGGAGCCGCGCGCTCGCCGGCAACCCGGCAAGCGTCGCGTCGAGGCGCTCGAGCGCGGGGAAGCGCCACGTCGAGCGCTCCGCCGCCGTCGCTTCGAATGTGGGTTTTGCTGAAACGACGCCGCGCGATCTACCGCCCCAGATATGCGCGGCCGCGCGCGCCGCGTCATAGGACGCTTCGGGCGGCGTGAACACCTCATAACCGTCGCGCGGCAAGCGCGGCTTCATCAAGCCCAATCGGTTCAACACGACGCGCGCCGCGATCTCGAGCGTGCGCAGATTGAAGAGATGCGGGATCGTCCTCCAGCGGCTGCCGTCGTAGAGCCAGGGCGGGAAGGCACGCTCGGTCAAAAGCTTCGCGGGTGCATCGGCATCGAGGTCGCACCAGGAGCGATCGAGGCTCCAGACCAGGTTTCGCACATTCGGCGTGTGCGCGATGAAAAGCCGCACCGTCTCGCTTTGCTCGTAGGGCGTCGCGGCATTCATGCCGAAATTGGCGAAATGCCCGCCCAGCGCGGCTTCGAGGTCCGAGGGCTTCAACAGCCTGATCGTCGAGGTCCCGAAGACCGCGCTGTCGTATTCACCCGAGCGCAGCACCTGCGGATACATGAAGCGCTGGTTGATATCCATCAACGGCCGCTCGAAGCGAAGACGCAACGGGTTGGCGCCATAAGGATCGATCAGCGTGTTGAAGAGGAGCGCGGCGAGCGCCAGCACGACGGCGGCCCCGCAAAACCAGCGTAGACTGTCGGCCCAGCCGTTGGATCGGGCATCGCTCGAGCTCGGCATCGAGATCGTCATGGTGATCGCCGGACCTGGGATCGAAATCTGCCGAAGGCGCACTTGCCCTGATGCGAGACCTGCGCATAGGCCTCGCGAGCAATGGATGGATCTTGCCGATCAAAGCTTCGCATCGCTCGATGATCCATCCGCTTCACGCGCCGGCGTCAAGGCCTTGTGATCCGCTCCGTGAACGGACGAGCGCTCACCTCGGCGCGGGCGACACTTTTCCCGGAGACACGTCGAAAAGCCTCGCGCCTTTCGGCAGCTCGGCGAACAAGGCCTGATCGGCGCCGGTCATGAAGACCTGGCCGCCGAGGGCGGTGAGCACGCTGAACAAGGCTTGGCGGCGCGAGGGGTCGAGATGGGCGGCCACTTCGTCGAGCAGGACCAAGGGCGCCATGCCGCTCATCTGCGCTACGAGATGCGCATGCGCCAGCACGAGCCCGATGAGCAGCGCTTTTTGCTCGCCCGTGGAAGCGCGTGCCGCCTCGATGCCTTTCGGCCCATGGCGCACGAGGAGATCGGAGGTCTGGGGGCCGGTGAGCGTGCGGCCCGCCGCACGGTCGCGCTGGCGCATGTCGCGCAGGCTCTTGCGCATCCTGTCCTCGGCCTCAAGCGCGCTGTGCTCCACGATGAGCGCATCCGTCTCGCCGACCAAGGCGAGCTCGGCAAAGGGGAAAGGCGACTTGTCCTCTCGACGCGCGACGATGAGGACCGCGAGGCGCTCGATGGTCTCGCGGCGCGCCGAAGCGATCGCGATGCCGAGCTCCGCGATCTGCCTTTCGACGGCGTCGAGCCATTGCGCGTCGGGACGCGCCTCCTCGAGGAGCCGGTTGCGCGACCGCAACGCCTGCTCCAAGGCGGCGGCCCTCGACGCATGCCCGGGGTCGATCGCGAGCACCAGTCGGTCGACGAAGCGCCTGCGCTCGCCGGGTGGCCCGTTGAAAAGCCCATCGAGCGAAGGTGTCATCCAGACGAGGCGCAGATGGTCGCTGAAAACGCTCGACGAAGCCGCCGGCGCGCCGTTGAGACGCGTCTTGCGAATCGGATTGGGGGAGCCCTGCTCGCGCTCGATCCCGGTTCCGAGCACCGCGGGGCCGAGCGGGCCCTCGAGATCGGCGACGATCGAGAATCGGCCGGACCCACCGATGCGCGCCATCTCGGCAAGCGGCGCGCGGCGCAGGCCTCGGCCTGGCGCCAGAAGCGACAAGGCCTCGAGCAGATTCGTCTTGCCGACGCCGTTCTCGCCGCAGAGCGCGATCAGCATCGGTTCGAATTCGGCGTCGAGCTCCGGAAAGCTGCGGAAGTCGGTGAGCCTGAGGCGCGTGACTCGCGGCGCGGTCATGCAAGCTCGACCTGCCCCCCTTTCGAGGCGGCGAGGCTCCTCACACGCGCATCGGCATCAGCACGTAGAGCGTGGATGCCCCCTCGCGCTCCAGCATCAGCGTGGGAGAACCAGGTTCGGCGAGCTTGAGAAGCGCATTCTCGCCGTCGAGCTGGCCGAGCACATCGAGAAGGTAGCGGGCGTTGAAACCGATATCGAGCGGGGGCGAATCATATTCGGCCTCGAGCTCCTCGGTCGCGCTGCCCGCGTCCGGATTGGTGACGGAGAGCGTCACGCGTCCCGAGGCCAGCGAGAGCTTCACGGCCCTGCCGCGCTCGCTCGAGATCGTCGACACGCGATCGACAGCGCGCGCGAAGGCCTCCTTATCCACGAGCAGCGTGCGGTCATTGCCGGAGGGAATGACGCGCTGATAGTCCGGGAAAGTGCCGTCGATGAGCTTCGAGGTCAGCACGACCGGACCCGCCGAGAGGCGGATCTTGGTCGCCGATAATTCGACGGTCAAATCGCCCTCTTGGTCTTCCAACAGCTTCTGGATTTCGGCGACCGCCTTGCGCGGCACGATCACGCTCGGCATGCCGGCGGCGCCTTGCGGAGCCTCGGTCTCGACGCGAGCGAGACGGTGGCCGTCGGTCGCAACCGCCCGCAGCACGGAACCGTTGCCGCTGCTCATCTCGTGCAGGAAGACGCCATTGAGATAATAGCGCGTCTCCTCGGTCGAGATGGCGAAATGCGTTTTGTCGAAGAGACGCTTGAGCACCTTGGCCGCGACCTCGAAACGATGCGGCATCTCGCCGACGGAGAGGTCGGGAAAATCGGATTCCGGCAGGGTCGAGAGGGTGAAACGCGAACGTCCGGAGCGGAGCGTCATCTGCCCGCTTTCGCCGGTCGACTCGAAAGTGACCTGACTGCCCTCCGGCAGCTTGCGCACGATCTCGTAGAGCGTGTGCGCCGGTGCCGTGACGCCGCCAGCTTGCGCGATCTCGGCCGGCACTGTCTCGCTCACCTCCATGTCGAGATCGGTCGCCTTGAAGGCGACCGCGCCGTCGGCGATGTGCAAGAGCACATTCGACAGGATGGGAATCGTGTTGCGCCGCTCCACCACGCGGTGAACATGGCCAAGGGACTTCAACAGCGAAGCCCGTTCAAGGGTGACTTTCATCGTGGGGCTCTTCGGCGACCGAGACACTCGCGAACCAGCCGGGCTTGGTGCACCCGGCCCGCGAATTTGAACGAGGCCGAGGCCCGACGCAAGCGCCGTGACCAGGTTATCCGAATGAAGCTTGCGTGGCGCCCGCGAAAGGCCGCCGCGCTTTGCCGTGATCCGGCAAAGCTCGAATCAGGCCCTTTCCGACGAAAGAGGCAATTTATCGAGGCCGGAGCCAGGAAGAAGACGGAAGCGGTAATTCCCAGGCGCTCCCGCGCGTTGCTCAGTCGGTCAGCATCCGCTTGAGGAGCGCGATCTCTTCCTTGAGATTCGGATTCTCTCCGATCAACCCCTCGATCTTGCGGACCGCATGCAGCACCGTGGTGTGGTCGCGTCCGCCAAAGCGCCGGCCGATCTCAGGCAACGAACGCAAGGTGAGGGTTTTCGACAGATACATGGCGATTTGACGGGGCCGCACGACGCTTGCGGTGCGGCGCGACGAGAGAAGGTCGGCGCGTGTCACGTTGAAATGCGCCGAGACGAGCTTGAGGATTTCCTCGACGCGCACGCGCTTGGGCTCTCGCGCCCGGATGAGATCGCGGATCGCCGTCTCCGCCGATTCGAGCGTGACATGCGCGCCGGCGAAGCTCGCATGCGCCAAAAGCCGATTCACCGCGCCGTCGAGATCGCGGCCATTGCTCGTGATCGACGCGGCGACAAAATCGATGACGTTTTGCGACACCTTGAAGGAAGGGTCACGCTCGCTCGCGGCCGCGATGCGTCGCTCCAGGATACGGCGGCGCAAATCCTCGTCGAAAGCGCCGATCTCGACGCACAACCCTCCGGCCAACCGCGACTTGATGCGCTCATCGAGACCTTCGAGATCGCCAGGCGGGCGGTCGGCCGCGACCACCATCTGCCGGCGCTGATCGGCGAGCGCGTTGATGATGTGGCAGAACTCCTGCTGCACGGTCTTGCCTTGCAGGAACTGGACATCGTCGACGATCAGAAGATCGATATTGCGCATCTGGTCCTTGAATTGGATCGCCGTCTGCGAGCGCAACGCCGAGACGAAACCGTGCATGAAGCGGTCCGCCGTCAGATAGAGCGCCCGCATCCCGCGCGACTCGCACGCATGCGCCATGGCTTGCGCAAGATGCGTCTTCCCGAGACCGACGGCCGCATGGATATAGAGCGGGTTATAGACGGCTTGACCGCCGACGGTTTCACCGACTTTGCGGGCGGCAGCGCAAGCGAATTGATTCGAGCGTCCGACGACGAAGTTGTCGAAGGTCAATTGCCGGTCGAGCGCGGCCGCGACCGACAGCGGCATCGAGATTTCCTGCTGTCTTTTGTCCCGCCGGCCGTCAAGCATCGGACGCGGTTGCGGACGCGGGAAGGCCGTTGCGATTTCGCAGGGCGAAGTTGCCTCGGCAAGCCGCGTCGCGATCCGCGCCACGGAGCTTCGTTGGGGCGTCGCACCCCGCACGCGCACCTCGACGCTCACGACGTTGCCGTCGGCCGCGAAATGCTTGCGCAAGCGCTCCGCGTAATGCGTGTCGATCCAGCTCTTGAGAAACCGCGTCGGTACGCTCAGGCGCGCGACGCCACCGTCGATACCAGCAAGCTCGAGTGACCCGAACCAGCTCGCGACCACGTCGTCGCCGAGCTCGGCGCGCAACTTGCGCCGCACACGCTCCCACAGCTCTCCAAGCGCGGATGTGGAAATGCTCGGTTCAGCGGCCGGGTCTAATGTATTTTCCATCATGAGCTCGCTGAGCGAAGCCTTTGCTCCAGCACGGGTCGGAAGAGAGTTTTCGAACATCGCGGTTTAGCCAAGGAGATAAACGGCTGCGGACATGCGCTCTCGTTCGCCGACGCGCACGGGGCGCGTCAGTCCAAGAACGCGGTGATTCAGATCCTTCAGAAGGCCAAGCGGAAGCTAGGCAGCGTTCACGCGAACGTGGCGGTGCTCCGACGCAAGGAACGAATTACAGGATAACGTGGAAACGAGCGCAGTAATCCAAGGTGATCAATCAGTGTCATTGCCCACTCCAGGTCGTCAGGCCCGTTTCGCGGACCCATTTTCGTTTTTGTTGGACGATGACTGGTTGCCGCCGCCCGCCCTCTCGCCGGGTCACGTAAGCATCTCGACGGCAGCGCTGCAATTGCGGTTTTGCAACAGTGATCGGTGATTCGCATTCGGCCCGCGCGGGGGCCTTGAAAGCTTCGTCGGCTGCGCCTTCTCAAGCCGTTGCGCTTCATCGATATTTCACATTCAAGCCTGTGGATATCTTGGGGGGAGCACATTAATCGAAAATTAAGGATCGCATGGCGGCGCGACGCGGTTGCAAACGGTTGGCCGCGGGGTCTTTCCACCCTTGGCGGACAAGCCCATGACACAACTGAAATTTCCCTGTTCAAATAGCCGCGAAACGAAATCGGCCGAGTTGCGGCCCGCGGTTGCGCACTGCATCATTTGTCACAATCCGCCACGCGTCGACGAGCAGCCGCTGACGGGCATCGCGAGCCTTGGCGCTCAACGCGGGAAAATCGCCTGTGGATAAATCGGCGAGCGCGGAAGGCCGCCAGGGCGGGCGTCGCGGATTGATTGCGCCGGCCCCAAAAGGGCGCGGGATCGGTTCGGAATTCCCCGAAATCACCGGTCAATCCCGGTAAAGGCTTCAGGCCTTCATCAGGGTTCGACTCCGCGCATGGAAGGAACTCGATGCGATCTTGCGAGGAGGATGAGCCGGGCTGCGTCGCCGCGCTTCAGCCTACCTTCTTCACACGCGCGGCGAGCCGCGAAATTTTGTTCGACGCGGTTCGCTTGTGGAACACGCCCCTTTGCGCGGCCCGCATCAATTCGGGTTGCGCAGCCTTGAGCGCCGTCTGCGCCGCTGCCGCGTCCCCGGAGGCGATCGCCTCTTCGACCTTACGCACGAAGGTGCGCACACGGCTCTTGCGGTTCTTGTTGATCTCAGCGCGCCGCAAAGCCTGGCGGGCAGCTTTCTTGGCCGAAGAGGTGTTGGCCATCGGATTTCCTTAACGTGACATCATCCCTTTGAGGAAGGATGCGCCTGCGATTGATGAATGCGTTGAGGCGAAGCCGCGCCGGACGCAAGGCTCCGCCGAAGGCCGCGCTTATAGTGTCAGCTTCAGGAAGCGTCAAATGCCACGTCAACTCATAGGATGTCGCGGGTTCCTGCGCGGCCGCTTCCGACGAGTCATTTTCTGAGTGCGCGCCACTCACGAGAAGCGGTTCGACTTCGGGAACCCTTTGGGCGGCAGACGTCCGGCATCGCTGCGGTTTCCGATCCAATCCCGGAGATCGGCCTTGCCGACTGTCCAGTTGCGGTCCGAGCTGTCTGTCCAGGTCAGCCCATCCTCCAGGCGAAACACGCGCGCGTCGGAGATGCCGCCACTCTTGTAGCGCTGCAGCCTCACGCCCGAGCCGCGCCCCATCTCGGCGATTTGGCGGATCGGAAAGATGATGAGTTTGCGGTTCTCGCCGATCGCCGCGACATGGTCCCCTTCAGCCGGCAGCAGGAGCGCGGCACGCGCGGGCGGGCGCAGATTGAGAAACTGCCGGCCCTTTCGAGTCGACGACACGATCTCGTCGGCAGGCGCGACGAAGCCGCGCCCATCCGACGCAACGACAAGCAGCTTGCTCCCGGGACGATAAGGCACGGCGGTGACGACATCCGCGCCCTCGTCGAAATCGACCATGAGCTTCACCGGATCGCCGAAGCCGCGTCCGCCCGGCAGCTTGCCGGCATCGAGCGTGTAGAGCTTGCCGTTCGAGGCGAGCACCAGGACCTTCGCGGTCGACTCCGTCGGGAAGGAGAGCTTGAGCGCGTCATCGCCCTTGAACTGAAGGCTCGAGAGATCCTGCACATGGCCCTTGAGCACGCGCACCCAGCCCTTTTGCGAGAGCACGAAGGTCAAGGGCTCGCGCTCCATGATGGCCTCGGCGAGATCGACATCGGCAGTTGACGGCGCCTCGGCGAAGGTCGTGCGCCGCTTGCCGATCTTCGTGTCCGGGCCGAAGGCCTTCCTAACCTCGCGGATGTCGGCGGCGAGCACTTTCCATTGACGCGCGGGCGAGCCGAGCAGGCGCTCGATCTGCCCCTTCTCAACGGTCATCGCGTCGAACTCGCGCTTGAGCTCCATCTCCTCGAGCCGGCGCAATGCGCGCAGCCGCGTGTCGAGAATCGCGTTCGCCTGGATCTCGGTCAGCGTGAAGGCTCGCATCAACTCGATCTTCGCGTCATCCTCCTGGCGGATTATGCGGATTACTTCATCGAGGTTGAGATAGACGATGAGGAGGCCCGCGAGGATCTCGAGGCGCCGCTCGATCGCGGCGAGGCGATGTCGCGAACGGCGCTGCAAGACCTCGCGGCGGTGATCGAGCCAGGCGAGCAGCACCTCCGCGAGCGAGACGACGCGCGGGATCTGCCCTCCCATCAGCACATTCATGTTGAGCGGGATGCGGCTTTCGAGATCGGTGACGCGGAAGAGGGATTCCATCATCACCGCCGGATCGACCGAGCGGTTTCGCGGCTCGATGACGATGCGCACGTCTTCCGCACTCTCGTCGCGCAGATCAGCGACGAGGGGCAGCTTCTTGCCTTCGAGGAGCTCGGCGACACGCTCGATGAGGCGTCCCTTCGGCACGCCATAGGGAATCTCGGTGACGACCACGACCCAGGTGCCGCGACCGCCCTCCTCTTTCTCCCAGCGGGCGCGCAGGCGAAAGCCGCCGCGCCCGGTCTCATAGGCTTGAAGGATGGCTTCCTTGGGCTCGACCACCACGCCGCCGGTCGGGAAATCCGGACCGCGCACGAAGGCCAGAAGCTCGGCCGTCGTGGCCTTCCGATTCTCGATCAGGTGAAGCGCCGCGTCGCAAAGCTCAGCGGCGTTGTGCGGCGGGATCGAGGTCGCCATGCCGACCGCGATCCCTTGCGAACCATTGGCGAGCAGGTTCGGAAAAGCGCAAGGCAGGACGACGGGCTCTTGGTTCTCACCATTATAAGTGTCGCGGAAATCGACCGCGTCCTCGTCGATCCCTTCGAGCAGGAGACGCGCGACCTCGGTGAGTCGCGCTTCCGTGTAGCGATAGGCCGCCGGATTGTCGCCGTCGATCGAGCCGTAATTGCCTTGGCCGTCGACGAGCGGATAGCGCTGCGCAAAATCCTGGGCGAGGCGCACCATCGCGTCGTAGATCGCCTGGTCGCCGTGCGGGTGGAACTTGCCGATCACCTCGCCGACGACGCTCGCGGATTTCTTGAAGGACGCGCCGGGATCGAGCCGCAAGAGGCGCATCGCATGCAGGATGCGCCGATGCACGGGCTTCAGCCCGTCGCGGGCATCGGGTAGCGCCCGGCCCATGATGGTCGAAAGCGCATAGGAAAGGTAGCGCTCCTCGAGGGCCGTCTTGAGGTCGACATTCTCGATACGGCCGTCTTCCGGCGGCTTCATCGGCTTGCCCATGGTCGTCACCTTCAATCCCGCGATGCATCCACCAAGAAGGCCTGGAGCGCGGGGATGATTCGTTCAGGCGTGATCTGAGGTCGGAAGGGGGGCTTGCGCAAGGCCTCGAACGCAATCGGGCGAAAGTGCCGCGGCGGGTACCTTTAAAAGAGCGCCGCCGTGACCAGCGCCTTCGCGACGGCGAGCGAGCCTGCCGCCACGGATACGTCGATCACCACCTGGCGACGCCCGCGACGCAGCACGACCGCGTCGGCCCGCAGCGCCACGCTCCTCGCGGGCGCGAGATAGCTGATGCTTAAGGCGCTCGTCGCGCTGCCGCGCAGCGTCTCGAAGGAAGCGCCAGAGAGCGCGGCGGCAACGCCGGCGACATCGATGAGCGCCGCGATGACGCCGCCGTGAACGATATCCTTCACCGTCACGTTCCCCGGCTTGAAGGGCAGGCCGAGTACCGCTCGATCGACCTCGAGGCCGATGAGCTCGATCCCGAACGCGCGCGACACCGGCGAGCCCAGAAGCAACCGCTGGACTTGCTCCGCGATCCGTGAATCCACCGTGCCCATGACAGGGATTTCGCCGGCGGTTTGATTGCCCTTCTCTTCCTTTGCGCGATTCACTTTCGATCTCCCTGGCTTTTGCCTTGCAAAGCTAGACCTCACGCGATTGTGCACGAAGAGGGCGCGCTTAAGGCTCGCCTTCCGCGGGGGTGAAGTGTTTACGTGCGCGCACAACCTTCCCCACCCGAGAGCTCATGATGACCTTTTCAAGACTGACACCCCGTTCCTTCACTTGCGCCGTCGCTATCGCCCTGTCGACGCTGGCCTTCGGCTCGTCCGCGGCCTTCCCGCAAGCAACGCAAACCGTCCGTGTTCGCGGCTCGGTCGTCTCGCTCGACGGCTCGACGCTCACCGTCAAGACGCGCCAAGGCGCGGATGTGATGATCAAGCTCGCCGATAATTTCCGCATTGCCTCCGTGGTCAAGGCCTCGCTCGCCGACATCAAGCCTGGTGTCTTCATCGGCACCGCGACGGTGGCCAAGGAGGGTGGCTCGCACGCCCTCGAGGTGCTGGTGTTTCCCGAAGCGCTGCGCGGCACGGGCGAGGGAGACTATCCTTGGGACCTCACGCCCGACAGCATGATGACCAATGGCACGGTCGGCTCGTCCGTCGACAATGTCGCCGGCCCCATGATCACCGTCGCCTATAAGGGCGGCGAGCGGAAGATCACCGTCGCGCCCGACACGCCGATCGTGACACTCGGCCCGGCCGACAAATCCGATATCAAGCCCGGAACCCCGGTGTTCTCGACGACGCAGAAACAAGCCGATGGCAGCCTGACAGCCGCCGCCGTCACAGTCGGCAAGAATGGCGTCGTCCCGCCGATGTGAGCGACGCGCAGGCCTACCCTCTTTCCAGTCAAGGAAAATCGTTACCCGTGATGAGAGAAGGCCCGTCGCCGACGCGACGGGCCTTCGTTTCGCTCCCACGGCGCGGCGTGCGCCGACCCGCATCTCACGGCGCTTGCGTTTGATTTCCTTGTGAACCGGACGCTGGTTTTGGATCGACGAGCCAAGCGCGCCGGAACAGAACGCGCGCAAGCAAACGCACGGAAGCAATTTCACGGCAGCACTTGCCAAGTCAGCCGAAGACTATTATCTGGGCTTTAAGCTTTTCAGCGTGCAATCGAAGAAGTTATCGAGAGCGGGGTCCGCTGGGGGCCGCGCTCTTTTCGTTTGATCGGACGTTGAATGGAAGAAGCAGGCGAAATTGCCGAGCCGCGCCTTGTCGCCGAGACAGGGCTCGCGGCGCGTGTCGCGGCGGTGATCGAGCTCTCGATCCAGGCGGCCGGCTTTCGTCTCGTGCGCGTCAAGGTCACCGGCGAGGCGGGCTGCACCGTGCAGGTCATGGCGGAACGGCCGGACGGCTCTATGAGTGTCGAGGATTGCGAAGCGGTGAGCCGCTTGATCTCGCCGATCCTTGATGTCGAGGACCCGATCGAGCGAGCCTATCGGCTCGAGATCTCCTCGCCCGGCATCGATCGGCCCTTGGTGCGCCGTTCCGACTTCACCCGTTGGGCTGGCCACCGAGCAAAGGTCGAGCTCACCATTCCGCTTGCCGGCCGCAAGCGTTTCAACGGCATGCTTCTCGGCCTCGAAGGCGAGGAGGCGCGGTTGCGGCGGCTCGACGCGGCGGAAGGCGAAGAGGCGCAGGTGCTGCTGCCGCTCGCCGAGATCGCCGAGGCGCGGCTCGTCCTCACCGACGAGCTGATCCGGGAAGCGCTTCGTCGCGGCAAGCGGACCGGCCGCGCTGAAGAGGGATCGGATGCGGAAAGCTCATCCAGCAAAGGCAGCGCCACGGCGGCTGCACGACCTGGCCGAGCGGGGCGCGCTTTTCGAGACCGCCCCCAGAGTTCTCAACGAATGATGCGACCTCAATAGTCGGAGTGAAGGAATTATGGCCGTCAGCGCAAACAGGCTCGAGCTTCTGCAGATCGCCGATGCGGTCGCGCGCGAGAAGCTCATCGACCGGCAAATCGTGATCTCGGCGATGGAGGAATCGATCGCCAAGGCGGCGCGCTCGCGTTACGGGCTCGAGACCGACATTCATGCCGAGATCAACCCGAAGACCGGCGAGTTGCGGATCGCCCGGCATCTTCTCGTCGCCGACACGATCGACAATCCCGCGACGCAGATCAGCATCGAGGATGCGCGCAAGCGCAATCCCGCCGCCCAGGCCGGCGATTACATTTCGGAGCCGCTGCCGCCCTTCGAGTTCGGCCGGGTCGCCGCGCAATCGGCAAAGCAGGTGATCGTGCAGAAGGTGCGCGAGGCGGAGCGCGACCGGCAATATGACGAGTTCAAGGACCGCATCGGCCAGATCGTCAACGGCACGGTGAAGCGGGTGGAATACGGCAATGTGATCGTCGATCTTGGGCGCGGCGAAGCCATCGTCCGCCGCGACGAGCTCATCCCGCGCGAAACCTTCAAGCCGGGTGACCGCGTGCGCGCCTATGTGCTCGACGTGCGGCGCGAGCAGCGTGGCCCGCAGATCTTTCTGTCGCGCACGCATCCTTTGTTCATGGCCAAGCTCTTCGGCCAGGAAGTGCCCGAGATCTATGACGGCATCATCGAGGTGAAGGCCGTGGCGCGCGATCCGGGTTCGCGCGCCAAGATCGCTGTGATCTCGCGCGACTCATCGATCGATCCCGTCGGCGCCTGCGTCGGCATGCGCGGCTCGCGCGTGCAGGCCGTGGTCGGCGAGCTGCAAGGCGAGAAGATCGACATCATCCCCTGGTCGCCCGATGTCGCCACCTTCGTCGTCAACGCCCTGCAACCCGCCGAGGTCGCCAAGGTCGTGCTCGACGAGGATTCCGACAAGATCGAAGTGGTTGTGCCGGACGAGCAGCTCTCGCTCGCGATCGGCCGACGCGGTCAGAATGTGCGCCTGGCCTCGCAGCTCACCGGCTGGGATATCGACATCCTGACCGAGGAAGAGGAATCGGAGCGGCGCAAGCAGGAATTCGAGCATCGCTCGACCTTGTTCATCAGCGCGCTCAATGTGGATGAGACCGTCGGCCAGCTGCTTGCTTCCGAGGGCTTCCGCTCGATCGAGGAGCTCGCCCATGTGGACCAGGCCGAGATCGCCTCGATCGAAGGCTTCGACGAGGAGACCGCGAAGGAGCTCCAGAGCCGGGCCCGCAACTATCTCGCGATGATCGAGGCCGAGCATGACGCCAAGCGCAAGGAGCTCGGCGTCGAGGACGGCTTGCTCACGATCGACGGCGTGACGATGGCGATGCTGGTCAAATTCGGCGAGAACGGCATCAAGACGGTCGAGGACCTCGCCGGCTGCGCCACGGACGACCTTACCGGCTGGACGGAACGCAAGGACGGGCAGGCCACGCGCCATGCCGGGGCGCTCGACGGCTTCGACATCTCGCGTGAGGAGGCCGAGGCGATGATCATGGCGGCGCGAGTGGCCGTCGGCTGGATCGAGCCCCAGGCTGAGACGGCCGAAAGCGGCGAGGCCGAAGGTGGGGAAGCCGAGGCCGATGCGGCATCATGAGCGCCAAAGCCATGGTGCCGGATCGAGGGTGGCGAGACTTCGTTCTCGCCGGCGATCCGAAGCTTTGATGAGTTGTGGTCGATGATGGACGGATGCGGGCATGGCGCGACATGCGCATGATCTTGGACCGGGCGAGATCGGGGCCGCGCCGCGCGAGCGCGGCGTCGGGTCGCCTCATTCGGACGCGCGGCGAGACCACGTCGCCGGCCGACGCTCCGAGCGCAGTTGCATCGTCACCCGTGCCGCCCTGCCGCCCGACCAGCTGATCCGCTTCGTCCTCTCGCCGCAAGCCGTGGTCACGCCCGACATCCGGCGTGTCTTGCCCGGCCGCGGCGTCTGGGTGACGGCGAGCCGCACCCGGGTGGCCGAGGCCTGCCGCCGCAAGGTCTTCGCGCGTGCCTTCAAGAAGGAGGTGACGACGCCCGCCGATCTCGCCGATGACGTGGGTCTGCTCCTGCGCAAGGACGCGCTTCAGGCCCTTTCGCTTGCCAATAAGGCGGGTGCGCTGACCGCAGGCTTCGAGAAGACGCGCGCGGCGCTCGAAAGCGGGGGGGCCCTGGCCTTGCTCGAGGCCAGCGATGGTTCACCGGAAGGGCGCAAGAAGCTCATCGCCGCCTGGCGCCGAGGCGAAGGAGCATCGGGCGCCGAGCCGGCGCCGGGAGAGCCCGGTTTTGGTGAATTTGCCATTGTCGACAGCTTTGCCTCGCTGGAGCTGGATTTGGCGCTAGGGCGGCCCCATGTGATACATGCGGCCTTGCTCCGGGCGCCGGCTGGCGGCTTTGCCTTGACGAGGTGTCTGCGCCTTCACCGTTTTGAATTGATCGAAAAACACGCTAGTGGAGGCGCCGAACGTTGCGGCGCCGCCCGAGAGAGCCGCAATTCGAACCGCCAATCTGAGCCGCCGACTCCCAGCTTGGGACGAGAACGGGCGAATCGAGACGCAGGACACCAGGACAGAAGTCTGTATGAGCGATCTTAAGACACCGGGCGACAAGCCATTGAGCATGCCGACCGGAAAGTTGAGCATCAAGAGGCCCGAGACGGGTACCGTGCGCCAGAGCTTCAGCCATGGCCGCTCGAAGACCGTCGTCGTCGAAAAGGTCAAGCGGCGCACCGGAAGCAGCGCGGAACCGCGCGAGGCCGTCGCTTCGCAGGCTCCGGCCGCGAAGCGTGCCGCCGCCGCGCCGAGCGCGCGCGGCGCCAAGCCCGCCAAACCTGCTGCCGCTCCACCTGGTCCCGCCACGGCCGGCGCCCCCCAACCCGCGACGCACGCTCCTGCCGCGGCGGGCCAGAAGGCAAGCATCGTCTTGCGCACCCTCACGGAAGAGGAGCGCAACCGGCAAGGCACCGCGCTCGCCGAGGCGCGCCGCCGCGAAGAGGACGAGCGCAAGCAGGCCGAGGAAGAGGCGCGGCTCCGCGCGCAGCGCGAGGCGGTCGAGCGCAAGGAGCGCGAGGCGGCCGACGAGCGTAAGCGCGATGAAGAAGATCGCCGGCGCTCCGAGGATCAGGCGAAGAGGAAGGCGGAAGAAGAGGCAAGGCGCCGCTTTGGCGATCCGCCGCCCGCGAGTCGTGCGCCCGGAACGCCGATTCCGAGGCTCGATCCCCGTCCTGCCTCCGCGCAGGGCGCAAGCACGGGCTTGGCCTCCGCCGGCCGCACCGCGGCGCGGGTAGGGCTCAGCGCAGGGACGCCGTCGCGGCGCGCTCTCGTGCCGGAGAGCGAAGCCCCCCGCCAGCAGGTGCGCCGCCCCGGTGGTGGAACGATTTCCCGGCCTGCCCCAGCGCCGAGAGCACCGAAAGGCGACCATAAGCAGCGCGGCCGCCTCACCTTGAGCAATGCGCTCACGAGCGACGAGGAGCGCACGCGCTCGCTCGCCGCCCAGCGGCGCCGCCAGCAGCGCATGAAGGGCTCGGCTGGCGAGCAAAAGGAAAAGATCGCGCGCGAGGTCACCGTGCCCGAGACGATCTCGATCCAGGAGCTCGCGAACCGCATGGCCGAGCGTGCCGTCGATGTGATCCGCCTGCTGATGGCGCAGGGCCAGATGCTGAAGATCACGGACGTAATCGATGCCGACACGGCCCAGCTCATCGCGGAGGAAATGGGCCACACGGTGAAGCGCGTCGCTGAATCCGACGTCGAGGAAGGGTTGTTCGACGCGCCCGACCAGCCGCAGGAGCTCGTGCAGCGTCCCCCGGTGGTCACCATCATGGGCCATGTCGACCATGGCAAGACCTCCCTGCTCGATGCCATCCGCTCGGCCGATGTGGTCAGCGGGGAGGCGGGCGGCATCACGCAGCATATCGGCGCCTATCAGGTGGAGAGCCCGCTCGGCGGCAAGATCACCTTCATCGACACGCCTGGCCACGCCGCCTTCACGGCGATGCGCGCGCGCGGCGCCAAGGTGACCGACATCGTGATCCTGGTGGTCGCGGCCGATGACGGCGTGATGCCGCAGACGGTCGAGGCGATCAGCCACGCCAAGGCCGCCCATGTGCCGATCATCGTCGCCATCAACAAGATCGATAAGCCGGACGCCAAGCCCGATCGTGTGCGCAACGAGCTGCTGCAGCACGAGATTCAGGTGGAATCGCTTGGTGGCGAGGTGCTCGAGATCGAGGTTTCGGCGACCAAGAAAATCAATCTCGACAAGCTCCTCGAGGCGGTTTCGTTGCAATCGGAGGTGCTCGACCTCAGGGCCAATCCGAACCGTTCCGGCGAGGGCGCCGTGATCGAGGCGCGGCTCGATCGTGGACGCGGCCCCGTCGCGACGGTGCTCGTGCAGCGCGGCACACTCAAGGCCGGCGACATCGTGGTGGCGGGCTCGGAGTGGGGGCGCATCCGCACATTGCTCGACGACAAGGGGGAGACGCTTGTCTCCGCCGGCCCCTCGACGCCGGTCGAGGTGCTCGGCTTCAACGGAACGCCGGATGCCGGTGATCGGGTCGCGGTCGTCGAGAACGAGGCGCGCGCGCGCGAAGTCACGGCTTACCGCACCCGCCAGAAGCGCGAGAAATCGGTCGCGCGGCAGGCAGGCTCGCGCGGCTCTCTCGCGGAGATGATGCAAGACCTCAAGACGGGCGCCGGCCGCAAGGATTTCCCGCTCGTCGTCAAGGCGGATGTGCAAGGTTCCGTGGAGGCGATCGCTGGCGCACTCGAGAAGCTCGGCAACGAGGAGGTCGGTGCACGCGTCATCCATTCAGGCGTCGGCGGCATCACCGAGAGCGACGTGATCCTCGCCAATGCTTCCGGTGCAGCCGTGATCGGCTTCAACGTGCGCGCCCATAAGGAAGCGCGCGAGGCGGCCGAGCAGGCGGGAATCGAGATCCGCTATTACAACATCATCTATAACCTCGTGGATGATGTGAAGGATGCGATGTCGGGCCTGCTTGCGCCCACCTTGCGCGAGACCATGCTCGGCAACGCCCAGATCCTCGAGATCTTCAACGTCTCGAAGATCGGCAAGATCGCGGGTTGCCGCGTCACCGACGGCGTGGTGCAGAAGGGGGCGAATGTTCGCCTCATCCGCGACAATGTCGTCATCCACGAGGGCAAGCTCGCGACGCTCAAGCGCTTCAAGGATGACGTGCAGGAGGTCCGCGCCGGCCAGGAATGCGGCATGTCGTTCGAGAACTACCAGGACATGCGCGCGGGCGACGTGATCGAGTGCTATCGCGTCGAAGAGGTCAAGCGGTCGCTGTGAGGCGTGCCGCCTGTCCCAGCCGCGGGTCCGGTCTCGCGAATTGATCGTCGCCTCGACAAAAAGAAACGGAAAGATTTTGGCAATGGCGCGTCCGACGCTTGGCCCGGAATCAGAAAGCAGCTTGCGCCGCGTGCTGGCGGCCGCCAAGGGACCGGCCATCGTCCTCGCCCTCGTCCTTGCCTCGCGCACCGTGCTCGCACAGCCCTTCTACGTGCCCTCGGGCTCGATGGAGCCGACGCTCCTGATCGGCGACGAGCTGATCGTCGCCAAATACGCTTATGGCTTCAGCCGCTACTCGCTTCCCGTCGATCTCGGCTTTTCCACCGAACACCGCTTGCTCGAAAGCATGCCGGGATACGGGGACGTGGTGGTTTTTCGGCTGCCGCGAGATCCCAATCAGGTCTATGTGAAACGGACGATCGGCTTGCCCGGCGACCGCATCCAGATGCGAGAGGGGCGCTTGTGGATCAACGGTTCCATGCTTCCCTTGCGGCGCGACGGTCGCGGAGGGGTCGAGCAGGAAGACGGCAGCGAGATCAACGCGGCGCGCTTCATCGAGACCTTGCCGAACGGCCGCGAGCACCCGATCTTCAAGCTCGACACGCGAGGCGCTCTCGACGACACGCGGGTTTTCGTGGTGCCGGCCGGTCATGTCTTCATGATGGGTGACAACCGCGATAACTCGCTCGACAGCCGCGTTCCGGCGGTCGCGGGCGGGGTGGGCTTCGTCCCGCTCGAGAACCTGATCGGGCGCGCCGAGGTGGTGCTCGGCTCGTGGGATTTTCCGGTCGTGCGGGAGCATGTCTCGCAATGGGCGGCGGGACTCAGGCCCTCGCGCTTCTTCGCGCGCATTTACTGAGCAGGCGGCCGAAGGGAAGAGGCAACGTTTAGGCGCCGCGCGGCGGCGGACAAGGGTTTCAGGTTCCGGTCCGATCCCGGAGAAGAGAAGATGGCACGACACCTATCCAGCCGCCACGATCGAGGCCCTTCCCAGCGCGCCCTTCGCGTGGGCGAGCTCGTGCGCCACGTGCTCGCCGAGCTCCTCTCGCGCGGCGAGGTGCGCGACGAGGTGCTCGAGAGCCATGTGATCACCGTTCCCGAGGTGCGCATGTCACCCGATCTGCGCCTCGCCACCGCCTATGTGATGCCGCTAGGGGGCAAGGACGCGGGTCTCGTGCTCGAGGCGCTCGATCGCCACAAGCGCTTCATCAAGGGAGAGGTCGCGCGGCGCATCAACCTGCGCTACGCGCCCGAGATCCGCTTCCGTCGCGACGACACATTCGAAGAGGCCTCGCGCATCGACGCGCTCCTCCATTCCGAGAAAGTCCGCCGTGACCTCGACACGGACCGGCAAGCTGAAGATGACCGCGATGACGATTGAAGACGCGAGCGAAGGCTCCCGCTCGGGCGAGGGCCCGAACCGGGAAACCCCTCACCTCACCGCTCCGCGCCCAAGGAAACGCGATGTCAACGGCTGGCTCGTCCTCGACAAGCCGGTCGGCATGACCTCGACCCATGCGGTCGCGGTCGCGAAGCGCCTGTTCAACGCCAAGAAGGCCGGCCACGCCGGGACGCTCGATCCCTTGGCGTCGGGGCTCTTGCCCATCGCGTTCGGCGAAGCGACGAAAACCGTGCCTTTCGTGATGGACGGGCGCAAGGGCTATCGTTTCACTGTGAGCTGGGGAGAGGAGCGCGACAGCGACGACAGCGAGGGCGCGGTGACAGCCACGAGCGTCGCTCGGCCCTCACAGGCCTCGATCGAGACTGCGCTTTCAGCCTTCATTGGCGACATCATGCAGACGCCGCCCCGTTTTTCGGCGATCAAGATCGCCGGTGAACGCGCCTATGATCTCTCGCGGGCCGGCGAGAGCGTCGAGCTCGAGGCCCGCCCCGTGCACGTCGAGAGGCTCGCGATCCTCGAGCACAATTCCGACACCAGCGTCTTTGAAGCCGCCTGCGGCAAGGGCACCTATGTGCGCGCCATCGCGCGCGATCTCGGTCGCGCGCTTGGTTGTTTCGGCCATGTGAGCGCGCTCAGGCGCACGCAGGTCGGGCCGTTTTCCGAGAAAAATGCGATTTCGCTGGACGATCTTACCGAATTGCGCCATAAGGCCGCCGCTGGCGAAGGGAACTTGGCCGGCGAATTACTGCCCGTTGCGACCGCGCTGGACGACATCCCGGCGCTGGCCGTTAGCCGGGCCGATGCAGGACGGCTTCGGCGAGGCCAAAGCGTCCTGCTGCGTGGGCGTGACGCCCCGCTCCTCCAAGGACGTATCAGCGTGACTTCGGAGGGCGCCTTGGTGGCGCTCGCGGAGGCGGAGGGAGCGGAAATCAGGCCGACGCGCATCTTCAATCTCAGCCGCTGAGCGGCTTTTGCGAGAAAGGACAACCCGATGTCGATTGCGGCCGAGCGCAAGAGCGCGCTCATTTCCGACTATGCCACCAAGAAGGGGGACACCGGCTCCCCCGAGGTGCAGGTGGCGATCCTGACCGAGCGCATCAACAATCTCACTGAGCACTTCAAGGCGCATGTGAAGGACAACCATTCGCGCCGCGGCCTGCTGAAGATGGTCTCGCAGCGCCGCTCGCTCCTGAACTATCTGAAGGGCAAGGATGAGCCCCGCTACAAGGCGCTGATCGAGCGCCTCGGCATTCGCCGCTGACTGCAAGGCCTCGCGCGGTCGATCGCGCGCGGGCCGAAGTTGCTGCGCCCGCGTCATGGTGATCGCGGGCGATGAACCCCGCCGGCAGGCCAAGCCCGCCATGGCAGGATCGTTGGACGCTTTCGGCGCCAAGGCCCGTGCTCCGCGAAGGATCGGGCAAGTCGCGTCGATGAACAGAGCTTGTCACGGCTCGTCGGCCGCGATCGGAATTCCGGGCGCTTTCCGGATTTCGACAGGCGTCACGACCTTGAAAGCGTCTTGCCATCTTGCTCATGGCTCCGCGCCCGCCGGCCAACCATGAGGATGATCATGTTCGATATTCAACGCGAAGTGCTGGATTGGGGCGGGCGCCGCCTCGTCCTCGAGACCGGCAAGGTGGCCCGCCAGGCCGATGGCGCGGTGCTTGCGACCTATGGCGACACCGTGGTGCTCGCGACCGTGGTGGCGGCGAAGACGCCGAAGCCCGGCATCGATTTCATGCCGCTCACCGTGAATTATCAGGAGAAGGCATTCGCCGCCGGCCGCATTCCAGGGGGCTTCTTCAAGCGTGAAGGGCGCCCCTCCGAGAAGGAAGTGCTCGTCTCGCGCCTGATCGACCGGCCCATCCGCCCGCTCTTCATCGACGGATGGCGCTGCGACACCCAGGTGATCGTCACCGTGCTTTCGCACGACCTCGAGAATGACCCCGACATCGTCGCGATGATCGCGGCCTCGGCGGCGCTGACGATCTCCGGCGCGCCCTTCATGGGCCCGATCGGCGGCGCGCGCGTCGCCTATGTGGACGGGCAATATGTGCTCAATCCGACGCTCGAGCAGATGAAGGACACGGCCCTCGACCTCGTGGTGGCCGGCACGCAAGACGCCGTTCTCATGGTCGAGTCGGAAGCCAAGGAGCTCCCCGAGGATGTGATGCTCGGCGCCGTGATGTTCGGCCACAAGGGCTTCCAGCCCGTCATCGAGGCGATCATCCGCCTCGCCGAGATGGCCGGCAAGGAGCCGCGCGAGGTCGCCAAACCCGATCATTCGGCCCTCGAGAAGGCGGTGCTCAAGCTCGCCGAAGCCGACCTGCGCGCCGCCTACAAGATCACCGCCAAGCAGGAACGCTACGACGCGGTCGATGCCATCAAGGCGAAGATCAGCGCACATTTCTTCCCCGAAGGCGAGGAGACGGGCGGCCATACCAAGGAGGAGGTGGGCGCCGTCTTCAAGGAGCTGCAGGCGAAGATCGTCCGCTGGAACATCCTCGACGACGGCACGCGCATCGACGGTCGCGACGTGAAGACGGTTCGCCCGATCGTGAGCGAGGTGGGCATCTTGCCGCGCACGCATGGCTCGGCGCTGTTCACGCGCGGCGAGACCCAGGCGATGGTGGTCGCGACGCTCGGTACCGGCGATGACGAGCAATTCATCGACGAGCTCGAAGGCACGCGCAAGGAAACCTTCCTCCTGCACTACAACTTCCCGCCTTATTCGGTCGGCGAGACGGGCCGCATGGGTTCACCGGGTCGGCGCGAGATTGGCCACGGCAAGCTCGCTTGGCGCGCCGTGCATCCTTTGCTGCCGCCGCACCATGAATTCCCCTACACGATCCGCCTCGTCTCCGAGATCACGGAGTCGAATGGCTCATCCTCGATGGCGACGGTGTGCGGCTCCTCTCTCGCCATGATGGACGCGGGCGTGCCGCTGCGGCGTCCTGTGGCCGGCATCGCCATGGGTCTCATCCTCGAAGGCGAGCGCTTCGCCGTGCTCTCCGACATCCTCGGCGATGAGGACCATCTCGGCGACATGGATTTCAAGGTGGCGGGAACCGATAACGGCATCACTTCGCTGCAGATGGACATCAAGATCACCGGCATCACCGAGGAGATCATGCGCGTCGCACTCGCCCAGGCGAAGGACGGGCGCCTGCATATTCTCCAGGAAATGGGCAAGGCGCTGACCGGGGCGCGGGCCGAGCTTGGCCAATACGCGCCCCGCATCGAGGTGATCCAGATTCCAGTCGACAAGATCCGCGAGGTGATCGGCTCAGGCGGCAAGGTGATCCGCGAGATCGTCGAGAAGACCGGCGCCAAGATCGACATCTCAGACGACGGCATGGTCAAGGTCGCCTCCGCCAACCACGAGTCGATCGCCGCGGCGCTCAACTGGATCAAGTCCATCGCTTCCGAGCCCGAGGCCGGACACATCTACGAGGGCACGGTCGTCAAGGTGATGGAGTTCGGCGCCTTCGTGAATTTCTTCGGACCGAAGGACGGGCTCGTCCATATCTCCGAGCTCGCGCCGCGCCGCGTGGCCAAGGTGACCGATGTGGTCAAGGAAGGCGACAAGGTGAAGGTGAAGTTCCTCGGCATGGACGAGCGGGGCAAGACCCGCCTCTCCATGAAGGTCGTCGATCAGGCGACCGGCGAGGACCTCACGGAGAAGCTGCGCGCCGAGCGCGAGGCTGAGCGGGCGCAAAAGCAGACGGCGTGATTGTCTCCCGCGTCGCGTCCTCCTCCGCGGAGGGCGCGGCATGGGGTTTGCCTGCCATAAGGTCGCGGCACGATCGAGCCCGCCCGCTTTGAGAAGAAGCCGCTGCCCCTTGTACATCAGGCTTAATCCGGGGGTCGCCCCATGGCCGAAGCCGTGCCGCGCGTGTCTTCCCAAGCACGGGGCGTGACGAGCTTCCCGCCTCCTCACCGGATCGTGGTGGTCGGTGGCGGAGCCGCCGGGCTCGAGCTCGCGACGCGGCTCGGAGACCGGCTCGGTAAGCGCCGCCTTGCCGAGGTCGTCCTCGTCGAAAGGGGCCGCACGCATCTGTGGAAGCCGCTTCTGCATGCGGTCGCGGCGGGCAGCATCGATGCGAGCGAGCATCAGCTCAACTATCTGGCTCAAGCCCATTGGCATTGTTTCCGCTACCAATTCGGCGAGATGATCGGGCTCGATCGGGCCGGCAAGCGCGTGCATCTCGCCGCGACCTTCGACGAGGAAGGGCGACAGATCACCGAGGCACGCAGTGTCGGCTATGACACGCTGGTGATCGCCATCGGCAGCATCACCAATGATTTCGGCACGCCTGGCGCCGCCGAGCACGCCGTGCCACTCGAGACGCCCGAGCAGGCGGAGCGCTTCCACCAACGCCTGGTGAATGCCTTCCTGCGTGCCCAATCGCAGCACGATGCCGTGCGGCCCGGACAATTGCATGTCGCCATCATCGGCGCCGGCGCGACGGGCACCGAGCTCGCGGCGGAATTGTACCAGACGGCCCGCGAGGTTGCCGCCTTCGGCCTCGATCATGTCGATCCCGACAAGGACATCCGCATCGTCCTCGTCGAGGCCGCCGAGCGCATCCTGCCGGCCTTGCCCGAACGCATATCGGTCGCGACGCTGGAGATCTTGCGCAAGCTCGGCGTCGAGGTGCGCACGAAAGCGCGCGTCGCCGAGGTACGCGCCGACGGCGTGAGGCTCGCGAGCGGCGAGATCATCCCCTCCGAGCTCGTGGTCTGGGCCGCGGGCGTGAAGGGTCCGGATGTTCTGCACGATCTCGACGGGCTCGAAGTGAACCGCGTCAATCAGCTCATGGTGACGGCCACCTTGCAGACGACGCGAGACCCAGACATCTTCGCCATCGGCGATTGCGCGGCCTGCCCGCAGCCGGGTCAGGAGCAGCCGGTGCCGCCCCGCGCGCAAGCGGCGCATCAGCAGGCCTCACATCTCGTGCGGCAATTGAAGCGGCGGCTCGATGGCAAGCCGCTCGAGCCCTTCGTCTACCGCGACTTCGGCTCGCTCGTCTCATTCGGCCGCTTGGGAGCGATCGGGAACCTGATGGGCCTCCTCCTGGGCAAAGGCCTCTTCATCGAAGGCGCGCTGGCGCGCCTCATGTATCGATCGCTCTACAAGATGCACGAGACGGCCCTGCACGGTGTCGCGAAAACACTGATCGGCAGCTTGACGCGCGGCTTGTCGCGCGGCCGCGGCGAGCCGAGGGTCAAGCTGCATTGAGGCTCGGCGCAGCGCGCCGGCCGAGGGTGAACGCAACCCTATTCCGGCGAGATATGGGGTTGCGTGTTCGGCTCGAGCGGGGGCTCGGGCGCGTCGGTTTCCGGCAGGCGGCTCGCGTCGAGCTTCAGGACGCTTCCCATCCAAAGCGCGTGATTGAGATGGTCGTCGCGAGGACGGTCGGTGTTGGGATGAACGAGGATCGTCAGACGGAGACGGTTGAGCATCAGCCAGGGCACGATCTTGGGGAACACCTCCTTGGCGAAGGAGATCTGGAACATGGCGCTCGGATGCGGGCCGACCGGCACGTCATGCCAGGAGCCGTTGCGCACGAGGAAGCGCTCGGCCACAAGCTCGCGCAAGCGCTCGGCCTTATCGCGTGTCGTTGAGGGATCGTAATAGATATGGGCATGGAAGCTCGATATCCGTGACAGAGCCTCGGGCTTCGCCGCCGCATCCGACGGCTTCTCGCCTTGGCTTCTCCCCTTCGTCTCCATTTTGGAATCCTCTCTCGTTCGGCGACCCTCACCGCATCATCGCGGCGACATTTCCGCCATCGACCGTCATCACATCTCCGGTCGTCTTTTGCATCAGCGCCTGAGCCAGGAAGGCCTCGGCCACGTCTTGCGCCGTGACTTCCTCGCGCAGGAGATTGCCGGCCATATATTCGGAAGCTGAGAGGCCGCGCGCCTCGGCGCGCCTTTCGATCATCTGCGGCGTCAAAAGGCCGGAGCGGATGCGGTCGGGATTGAGCGCGTTGACGCGGATGCCATCGGCGCCGTGCTCGAGTGCGTATTGACGCACGAGGGCAAGAAGTGCCGCCTTCGACGTTCCATAGGCCCCGAAGTTCGGACCGGGATTCACCGCCTGTTTCGACACGTTGAAGAGAAGCACGCCGCCGAGCTTTTGCCGCTTCATGACCGCGACCGCGGCGCGCGCCACATTCTGATGCGCGAAGAAATTGATCTCGAAGCTTTCGCGCAAGACCTCGTCCGGCATCTCGGCCATCATGCCGGTGAGCGCGGCCCCTGCATTCGACACCAAAATGTCGAGGCCGCCAAAACTTTCGGCGACTTTGGCGAACGCGGCTTCGACCGATGCCCTATCCGTCGCGTCGCAGGGAAGGCCGAGCGTGTTTCCGCCGAGCGATTTCGCGACCTCGGCGACGCCTTTCGTATCGATGTCGAGGATTGCGACCTCGGCGCCCTCGCGCGCGAAAGCCCTCGCGGTCGCGGCGCCGATGACCCCGGCTCCTCCGGTCACGATGACGACATGGCCGGCGAGGCGCTTGGGCGACGATCTGCCGAGCTTTGCCTGCTCGAGCGACCAATATTCCATGTCGAACTGATCATCCTCTCCGATCGGCTCGTAACGGCCGATCGCCTCCGCGCCGCGAATCGAGCCCATCGCCGCTTCGAAGAGATCGCCCGCGACCTTGGCCTCCGCCTTGTCCTTGCCCACGCCGAGAAAGCCTAATCCAGGAACGATGATGACGCGCGGCATCGGGTCCAGCGCTCTCTTGATGCCGCCGGCACGTTGGTTCTGGCGCGCGAAATAGGCTTCATATTCGCAGACATAATCCCGCGCCGCTCGCGTCGCGCCCTCTCCCCAGCCGTCGAGCGCGCCGCGCATCGGAGGCGCCAGCATGAGCGGCTTGCCCTTGAGGCGGATGATGTGATCGGGCGTCGCCGGGCCACGCAGCGCGCAAGAGGCGAGTTTCTCATCCGCCAGGAAGGCATCGACCTCAGCCCCTTCGCGGCAGTCGAAAATCCAGCGGCGCGGCGATTTGCCTTGTGCCGCCGCGCCGAGCGCACCCCGCAAAATCGGGAAGAGCTCCGCCTTCTCCGGGCCCTTGTCGCGCGCCCGCGGCTTCTGCCTCGAGCGCGGTCCCGCCGCGATATATTTCTCGGCGAGCGTCACGAGCTCGATCATGCGTTCATACGCTGCGCGCGCCGTGTCGCCGAAGGAGAAGATGCCGTGCTTGATCAGCATGAGCCCTTCGACATGCGGATTCGCCTCGAAG
Organism: Beijerinckiaceae bacterium; assembly: GCA_035949255.1. Taxonomy (GTDB): domain Bacteria; phylum Pseudomonadota; class Alphaproteobacteria; order Rhizobiales; family Beijerinckiaceae; genus GAS188. The sequence goes on from DASZIL010000185.1 coordinate 39,604, forward strand.
GCCGAAGCGGCCGCCTTCGCGAGACCGAAGCCCGGAAGCACGTAGGGGACGCAAGCGACGCGCTCGCCATAGATGCGCCGGCAGATCTCCTCGGCATCGGGCTGATCGGCGATCGAGACCGCCGCGACCGAATGCGTGTGATCGACGAATTTGTGAGGCAGGAAGGCGTGCAACAGGGTCTCGACCGAAGGGTTCGGCGCGGCGCTGTCGAGGAGATTGGCGCGCTGCACGCTCACCATGTCCTCATCCGCCAATCTGTCGAGTGAACGAAGGCGCAAGAGCGGCTCGAGCCGCACGGCCGGATGGCCTTCAGGCTCGATGGTGGCGAGGTCCCAACCGCTCCCCTTGACGCAGAGAACGCGCACCTCATCGCCATAGACGTCGCGCATCTTCGTCTTGACGGAGGTGTTGCCGCCGCCATGGAGCACGAGCCTCCAGTCGGAGCCGAGAAGACGAGCGCTATAAGTGCGCAAGGCGACGTCCTCGCCGATGCCCCTCCCCGTATATTGCGCGACGGCGCGCTTCGCCTCCGCGTCGGACCAGCGGCTCTCCATTCAGGACTCCTGCGCCTCGTGATACTTCTTTCGGATCGCGTCGAGATCGACCGTGGGCTTCGGCCGCGAGATTTTCAGGTCGTCGAGCGAATCGGCGATGATTTCGGAAGCCACGAAATTACGCACGTGCTTGCGGTCGGACGGCACGACATACCAAGGCGCGCGCGCGCTGCTCGTCTTCGACAGCGCATCCTCGTAAGCCTTCATGTAATCGTCCCAAAGCGCGCGCTCGGTATAGTCATCCTCGCTGATCTTCCAGCGCTTGTCGGGATCGTCGAGCCGGTCCTTGAAGCGGCGAAGCTGCTCTTCCTTGGAAATATGCAAGAAGAGCTTGACCACGGTCGTGCCATTGCGTTGCAGGAGTTTCTCGAAGGCGTTGATCATCTGATACCGCTTCGACCAGACCTTCTTCGGGACGAGCTTGTGGACGCGCTCGACCAGCACCGATTCGTAGTGGCTCCTGTTGAAGATCGAGACCCAGCCCTTGGCGGGCGCGCTCTTGTGATGGCGCCAGAGGAAGTCATGCGAAGCTTCTTCGGGCGTCGGTACCTTGAAGGCGGTAACGGTGCAGCTCATGGGATTCATCGTCGACAGGATGTGCTTGACGACACTGTCCTTGCCGGCGGCGTCGAGGCCTTGCAGCACGATCAGCACCGAATGGCGACGTTCGGCATAAATGCGCAGCTGCTGATCGGCCATGCGAGCGCGATTTTTTTCAACCCGCTCGTCGATCTCTCGGCTGTCATGCGGCACTTCCGGGAAGCGCGGGTCGATGCGGTCGAGCCGCACTTGCGCGCCCGGCTTGACGACGAGCTCTTTGCGGTAATCCATCGCGGCGCTCCCCGGTCGAGCGCCAAGCCCGCATGCGGACGCAATGGCGCTCTGTCCCTATTCCTGCCCCTGCGGGTCTTCGAAGGCCTTGTCGGCCTTCGCCCGCTGGGCTCCCCGGAGGCTATCTCCCGGCGCGAAGCGCGTCGAGCACCACGCCGCCGGGCCGGCCGGTCTGCGGCAAGCCGAGCTTGGCCTCATACGACTTGATGGCCTCGTGCGTCTTGGCGCCGACCGCGCCGTCGGGCGTGCCGACATCATAGCCGCGCTGCGTCAGGAGAGCCTGGACCTCCTTGCGCTCGGCGCGCGAGAGGCCGCGATCGTTCGTCGGCCAGGTGCCGACGAGGGGACCTGCCCCCTTCAGCCTGTCGGAAAGGAGCGAGATCGCCAGCGCGTATGATTCGGCCGCGTTGTAGGAATAGATCGCATCGAAATTATGCGTCACCAAAAATGCCGGCCCTTCGCGCCCGGCCGGGATGATGAGCCCCGCCGTGCCCGCCGCCGGCAGAGCGCGCCCGTCGGCGCGCCTGACACCAACCGCCGCCCAGGAGGAAAACGGTCGCTTCGCGCCGCGACCCGTCGGGCCGTGGTAGCCCGCCGGCAAGATGACCTCGAAGCCCCAGCTTTCTCCTGTCATCCAGCCGGATTTCCGCAAGAAATTCGCCGTCGAGCCGAGTGCGTTCGGCACCGAATCGACGATGTCGCGCTTGCCGCTCCCGTCCATGTCGACCGCGAGCCGCATGAAGGTCGACGGCATGAATTGAGTGTGGCCGAAAGCGCCCGCCCAGGAGCCGACGAGATGGGCCGGATTGACGTTGCCTTCGTCGATAATCTTCAGCGTCGCTATCAGCTCGCCGCGAAAATAGGACGCGTGCTCGCCATAGCAGGCGAGCGTCGCGAGCGATTGCACCAAGGGACGCTTGCCGATGGATTTGCCGAAATCGGATTCGACCCCCCAGACGGCGACCACCACATGGCGATCCACACCGAAGCGCGCTTCGACCGCATCGAGCGTCGAGCGCCATTGCGCCAGCATGGCTCGGCCGTCCGCGATGCGCTGATCATCGACGAGAGCGGCGAGATAATCCCAGATCGGCGTCTTGAACTCGGGCTGCTGCTGCTGCAGGTCGAGGACGGTCCTATCGGGGGAAAGCCCGCTCGTCTGCGAATCGAAGGTCGCTGCGGATACGCCCTTGGCCTCCGCAGCCGCCCGCATGCCCTGCAGGCAGGCGGCAAAATCCTGTTCGGCATGGGCCGGGGTCAAGACGGCAAAGCTCGCGAGCTCGACCGCTCCGAAAAGAAGGGCGGTGAGGAAGCGATGTCGCAGGAGAAAGATCACGTTCGGCATGGGGCCCATTTAAGGGGTGCTTATGGTTAAAAATGGGTAAGGGCAAACGAAGCTGCGGGGCAGGCCTTCGAGGACCCAAGCCGGACAACTCGTGCGCCCTGACCCGGACAACCCGTGTGCGCACGACAGTGTTACGGCACAGCTTCCTCCCTGGCCGCGCCTGCCTTATAAGCGCGAGCCTTCAGCATCAGCTTGCGATGATCATCGCCGTTCCAGCCAGCCGGAGACCTTCATGGCCGGTCATTCCCAGTTCAAGAACATCATGCACCGCAAGGGCAAGCAGGACGCCGTGCGCGCCAAGCTCTTCGCGAAGCTCGCCCGCGAGATCACGGTCGCGGCGAAGATCGGCCAGCCGGACCCCGCCTTCAATCCGCGGCTTCGCCTCGCCATCCAGGCGGCGCGCGCCGAGAACATGCCGAAGGACAATATCGAGCGGGCCGTCAAGAAAGCCCAAGGCGGCGATGCGGAGAATTATGACGAGGTCCGTTACGAAGGCTATGGGCCGGGCGGTGTCGCGCTCATCGTCGAGGCCTTGACCGATAACCGTAACCGCACCGCCTCCGAAATCCGCTCCTATTTCACCAAGAGCGGCGGCAATCTCGCCGAAACCGGCGCGGTCTCCTTCATGTTCCAGCGCATCGGCCTCATCGAGTATGACGCCAAGGTTGCGAGCGAGGAAGCGATGCTCGAAGGGGCGATCGAGGCCGGCGCGAGCGATGTGTCCTCCTCGGAAGAGGGGCATGAGATCACCTGCGTGGCCGAGGACCTCGCTGAAACCGCAAAGGCGCTCGAAGCGAAATTCGGCCCGCCGCGCAAGGCCTCCCTCACCTGGCGTCCGCAGAACACGGTCGCGGTCGATGACGAGAGCGGCGAGAAGCTGATCCGGCTCGTCGACACGCTCGAAGACAATGACGACGTGCAGAAGGTCTATGCCAATTTCGAGATTTCCGACGCGCTGATGGCGAAGATGGAGGGATGAGCTGGCACATCTACGCCTGATCGGCCTCGACCCCGGCTTGCGGCGAACCGGCTGGGGCGTAATCTGTGTGGACGGGTCGCGACTTTCCTTCATCGCCTGCGGCGTCATCACGAGCGACGACAAGCGCTCCCTTGCCGAGAGGCTTTTGCAACTTCATGAGGGGTTGAGCACGATCATCGCCGAGCATGCGCCTCGCGAAGCGGCCGTCGAGGAAACCTTCGTCAGCAAGGATGCACGCGCCACGCTCAAGCTTGGCCACGCGCGCGGCGTCGCGCTTCTCGTCCCGGCGCTTCTCGGGCTTCCGGTCGCCGAATACGCGGCAAACCTCATCAAGAAGACAGTGGTCGGCGTGGGCCATGCCGAGAAGCATCAGGTCGAGGCCATGATCCGCCTCCTGCTCCCCAAGGCCGACCCGCGCGCCGCCGATGCGGCCGATGCGCTCGCGGTCGCCATCACGCACGCCCATCACCGAAGCCGACCTGCCTGAGGCGCGTGCGACAGAGGGGGCCGGGCGACGCTCCGACGAATCGCCGGCTCGCCTTCCCTGCACGAAATCCGCTATGGATGGGACGGACCCCACCCGCCGCAGGAAATAAGGCGCATGATCGGCAAGCTGAGAGGCCTCGTCGACGGCTATGGCGAGGACTTCGTCATCCTCGACGTGAATGGCGTCGGTTATCTCGTGCATTGTTCGGCGCGCAGCTTGCAGGCCTTGCCGCGAGCCGGAGAAGAAACCTCGCTCTTGATCGAGACCCAGGTGCGTGAGGATGCGATCCGCCTTTTCGGCTTTCGCGAGGAAGCGGAGCGGGAATGGTTTCGGCTTTTGCAGACGGTGCAAGGCGTGGGCGCCAGAGTTGCGCTCGCGATCCTCTCGACGCTCGACCCGGGCGAGCTCGCGAGCGCGGTCGCGAGCCGCGACAAATCGCAGCTTCAGCGCGCGCCGGGCGTCGGCGGCAGGCTTGCCGAGCGTCTCGTCACCGAGCTCAAGGACAAGGCGCCGGCCTTCGCGCCGATCGATCCGCTCGTCGCGCGGCTCGCCGGCGCGGTCGAGGCCAAGGCGGGCTTGCCGCAGCCCGTCGCCGATGCGATCTCGGCCCTCACCAACCTCGGCTATGGGCAACCGCAGGCGAGCGCGGCGATCGCCGCGGCGCTCAAGGCGGCGGGCGAGAATCCGGCAGCCTCGCAGCTCATCAAGCTCGGACTCAGGGAGCTGGCACGATGACCGCCCAGCCCCTGCGCGCCGAAAATATCGTACCTGAATTCGACGCGGGCTTTCGCGCAAGCCTTCATGATCTCTTCAGATGGCGGCGCGATGTGCGGCGATTTCGTCGAGCGCCGCTCCCGAGCGGCACGCTGCTCCGGCTTCTCGACATCGCCTCACTCGCACCCTCGGTCGGCTTGAGCGAACCCTGGCGCTTCGTCATCGTCGAGGAGGAAGCGCGACGGGCCGCGATCCGCGCCTGTTTCGAAGCCTGCAACGCGCAAGCGCTGCGCGCCCAAGAAGCCGAGAGAGCCGGGCTTTACGCCCGCCTCAAGCTCGCCGGCCTCGAGGAGGCACCCGCCCAGCTCGCGGTCTTCGCCGACAGGACGACGCCCCAAGGCCATGGCCTTGGACGGCACTCCATGCCGGAGATGATCGAATATTCGGGCGTCATCGCGATCCACACCTTATGGCTCGCGGCGCGCGCGGAGGGCATCGGCATCGGCTGGGTGTCGATCCTCGACCCCGCGCGTGTCGCGGCGATCCTCGACACACCCCCCGATTGGAAGCTCATCGGCTATTTGTGCATCGGCTATCCGGAGGCCGAATGCGAGACGCCGGAGCTCGAGCGCCAAGGTTGGGAGAAGCGGCGCTCGCGCGCCTCCGTCATCATCCAGCGATGAGGTCGTCAGGTCTGCGGCTGCGGCTCGAGCCCCGCGTCGGGCTCCGGCCGCGGACGACCGCGCCCGGCCTGGGGCACGGGTGAGCCGCGCTGGGGCTTCGGCTCCTCGGGTTGCTCGCGCACCGGGCGCTTGCCCGCCAGAAGGTCGCGAATCTCCTCGCCCGTCAGCGTCTCGAACTCGAGGAGCGCCTGAGCCAGGCTCTCGAGGTCATCCTTCTTGTCGGTGAGGATGCGCGTCGCTTCCGCATAGCCATGCTCCACGAGGCGCCTGATTTCGGCATCGATCTTCTGGGCCGTAGCTTCCGAGATGTTCTGCTGCCGCGAGACTGAATAGCCGAGGAACACCTCTTCCTGGTTCTCGCCGTAAGCGACCGTGCCGAGCTCGCTCGAGAACCCCCAGCGCGTCACCATCATGCGGGCAAGGCGCGTCGCCTGCTCGATATCGGAGGCGGCGCCCGAGGTCACCTTGTCGGCACCGAAGACGAGCTCCTCGGCGACCCTTCCACCCATCATGATGGTGAGGCGCGAGGTCATCTGCTCATAGCTCATCGACAATTTGTCCCGCTCGGGGAGCTGCATGACCATGCCGAGCGCACGTCCGCGCGGGATGATCGTCGCCTTGTGCACCGGATCGGTCGCCGGCACGTTGAGCGCCAAGAGCGCATGTCCCGCCTCGTGGTAGGCGGTGAGCCGCTTCTCATCCTCGGTCATGACGAGGCTGCGGCGCTCGGCGCCCATCATCACCTTGTCCTTGGCGTCCTCGAATTCCGCCATGGTGACGAGGCGCCGGCCGCGACGCGCCGCGAGCAGGGCCGCCTCATTCACGAGATTCATCAGATCGGCGCCGGAGAAGCCAGGCGTGCCGCGCGCGATGGTCTTGAGCTCGACATCGGGCGCGAGCGGAACCTTGCGCACATGGACCTTGAGGATCTTCTCGCGACCGAGCACATCGGGCGCGGGCACCACGATCTGCCGGTCGAAGCGGCCGGGCCGCAAGAGCGCCGGATCGAGCACATCGGGCCGGTTGGTGGCGGCGATGATGATGATGCCCTCGTTCGCCTCGAAGCCGTCCATCTCGACCAGCAACTGGTTCAGTGTCTGCTCGCGCTCGTCATTGCCGCCGCCAAGGCCGGCGCCGCGATGACGGCCGACCGCGTCGATCTCATCGATGAAGATGATGCAAGGCGCGTTCTTCTTTGCCTGATCGAACATGTCGCGCACCCGCGAGGCGCCGACACCGACGAACATCTCGACGAAATCCGAGCCCGAGATGGTGAAGAAGGGAACATTGGCTTCGCCCGCGACCGCGCGCGCGATCAGCGTCTTGCCCGTGCCGGGCGAGCCGACGAGAAGCACGCCGCGCGGAATGCGCCCGCCCAGCCGCTGGAACTTCTGGGGGTCTTTCAGGAATTCGACGATCTCCTGAAGATCCTCCTTCGCCTCGTCGACGCCCGCGACATCCTCGAAGGTGACGCGCCCATGCGCCTCGTTGAGGAGCTTGGCCTTCGACTTGCCGAACCCCATGGCGCGCCCCGCCCCGTTCTGCATCTGGCGAGACAGGAAGAACCAGGCGCCGACGATGAGCAGGAAAGGCAAGGAATTGAGGAGGATCGCCATGAACCACGGCGTCTCGGAGGACTGCGGCTTCGCCGTGATCTGCACGCCCTTCGCCGTAAGCTTGCGGATGAAGTCGGGGTCGTTCGGCATATAGGTCTGGAAGGGCTTGCCGTCCGTGAAGGTGCCGGTGACCTCCTGACCCGAGATCACGACATTGGAAATGCGACCCTGGTCCGCCTCGACGAGGAGCTGGCTGTAGGGGATTTCCGAGGAACCGGCGCGCTGGCCCGGATTCTGGAAAAGAGTCACGAGCGCAAGCACCAAAAGAATGATGATGGCCCAGAGCGCGAAATTGCGGAGGTTCGGATTCATCGCTTCACATGTGTTCCAGCGCGATGCTCCAGCCGCGTTCACGAGGGCCGACCACAACCGAAGCAATTTTAATGTAGGGGCGCGACGCTTTCTTTCCAAGCCAAGTTCGCCACGGCATCGACCATAGAGCGAAATCGTCCCTCAAACCAGCGCCGATAATGCAATAGAGTTACTCTGATTTGCGGGGGAAGCATCCCGAACCCGCGCCGGCAGGGCGGGTTTGGAGGCGCCCCCTGCCCGTTTGCCGCCGCGGCGGCGCGCAGCTTCGCGCCGCAAGAAGAGGCGCTCGGCGCCGTCATACGCGAGGAGCGCGCCGCCCAGGGTGCGTTTGAGAGGCTTGCGGGTCGAGAAGGCCTCGCACAACACCTTCAGAAGGTTCTCGGCCCGCTCGAGCCGGATCGGAGCTGAGCGCTCGCCGCCTCCCGATACCTTGACCGCACGCAGCAAAAGGCGAAGCGCCACCTCACGGGGCTCACCCCGCACCATCCGTTCCATGTCGAGGACGAGGCCATCGGCGTGCTCTTCGATGCAAACGGCCGCGAAAGCCGCCTCGGCCTTCGACCCGAGCGCCTCCTCGAACGAAGCCGCGCGCTCCGCGAGCTTCGCGAGGCGCGCCATGGTCAGGCCCTCCTTTTCCAAGACCGGCGCCAGCTTGCGCCACCGCGCACGGGCAAAGCGCAAATTCTCGTTCGACGGGTCCTCGACGAAAGGCCAGCCGTTGGCATGGCAAGTGGCAACGAGGCGTCCCTTTGGGACCGAGAGAAACGGTCGGGCGTGGATCAACCCGTCCTGCTCGGAGAGGGGGCGCATGCCGGCGAGACCGGCGATGCCCGTTCCATGCGCCATCCGCATCAGCACGGTCTCGGCCTGGTCATCGAGCGTATGGGCCGTGATGAGGAGCGTCGCGCCGCTCTCGCGCATCCGCGCGTGCAACAAGGCGTAGCGCGCGGCCCGCGCCCGCTCCTGGATACGCGTCGATGGCTTGCGCCCTTCCCAGCTCAGCACGGCGTGCGCGAGACCGCAATCGCGCGCCCAGGCGCCGACTTCCTCGGCCTCGTCGCGCGAATTCTCCCGCAACCCGTGATCCACGGTCGCGACCTCGAGCGCGGCCATCCCTTCGGCTTTGGCGACGAGCGCCGAAAGCCGCATCAGCGCAACCGAATCCGGCCCGCCGGAGACGGCGAGCAGGGCGCGTCTGGCTGAGCCGAGGAGCGGCAAAAGAAGAAGCTTTGCCTCAGCAAGGCCGATCGGCGGCTTGCCGGCCGTATTCCGGCGCAGCCGTCCTTTCTTCAACCCCTCGCGAGCCGAGGCTTTTCTTCGCTTTCCCGCCTGGCTCAGCTCGGGCATTTGGCGCGCTGCTGCTCGCGATGCACATCAGCCAGCAGAGCCGGACGCGCCGAGGGGTATTTTCGCCCGACCTCGGCGAAAGTGGCGCAGGCCTGGTCATTGGCGCCGAGCCCGCGCAAGGAAACGCCCAGCTTGAGCATGCTGTCGGGCCCTTTGGGCGAGCCGCCGTAGCTCGTGGTGATCTTCAAGAACTGCTCGGCGGCTTCTCGATAGCGCGCGCGCTGCAGATAGCTTTCGCCGAGCCAATAAGTGGCGTCCGGAGCGAGCTTGGAGCGCGGGTGGGATTGCAGGAAGCTGCGGAACCCCATCTCGGCCTGCTCGAACTGGCGCTGTTGGATATAGGTATAGGCATTGTCGAAATCGGCGCGCACCGAATCGGTGCCTGTGGCCGCGATCGAGGTCTCGGGCTGGCGCGGCTGCGCCTGCGGGGCGCCGGGTTGATTGCCGATGCCCGCGATGTCGAGCGGCGTCGACGGGTCGCCCGGAACCCCGTCCGGCTCGTTCATGATAGAGCCGGGAGCGGCGGGGCGGCGCATCGGTGGGGGCGCCGCGCTCTCCGGCGAGCCGAGGGGCCGGGGTGCGCCGGGCGCGCCCGGATCGGCATCGGGGTCGAAGACATCACCTCGCGTCGCCGCGCGTGGGGCAGGCGTCACGGGAGGGGGGGCTGGCGCTGGCGCCGAGGCCGCGGGCGGAGCCATTACGATCTGGCGGGGCGGGGCGTTCTCATGAGGTGCCGGCGCGTGTGACGCAGCCGCCGCGCCTGCCCCTTTGCCGTTGTCCTGGAAACGGAACTCCGTGTCTTCCTGGAAGCGCTTGAGCTGGTCGCGAAGCTGCTGATTCTGGAATTGCAGCTCCTCGATCTTCCCGGACATTTGCCGCATCTGCGCCTCGAGTTGCGACAAGCGCACGACCACGTCGGATTCGTCCTGGGCGCGCGCCGGAAGAGCCTGGAGGCCGACGGCCATCCCGGCGAGAATTGCAACCAACGTCGCAGGACGCATCATGGTGGAGAAGCCCCTTATCGACCATCATGCAGCGCCGCGCCGACGGATCGGCGTCGGACGCTGCCCGACGCCACAATACCAGGGAGCACGGCAGGAATCAGGCAGCCCGGCGACCGAAAGCCGACCTTGGCGGGGAAGGGCCGCGCAGCGCCCTTCACAGCCTCAGGAGGCGGGAGCGCCGGAGAGCACCGTCACGGCGCGACGATTCTGCGACCAGCAGGAGATGTCGTCGCAAGTCGCGACCGGGCGTTCCTTGCCGTAGGAAACCGTGCGCATGCGCGAGGCCGAGATCCCCTTCGAGACCAGGAAGTCATGTGCGGCCTGGGCACGCCTCGCGCCCAGCGCGAAGTTGTACTCGCGCGTGCCGCGCTCATCCGCATGGCCTTCGACCGTGAACGAATAATTGGCGTAGCGGGTGAGCCAGGCCGCTTGTTTCGACAGCGTCGCCTGCGCGGTCGACGTCAGCTCCGACGAATCCGTCTCGAAGAAGACGCGATCCCCGACATTGGTGGCGAAATCCTGCTGGCTGCCGGGCGTGCCCGCGCCGGCCCCGAATTGGCTCTCGTCGCCATTCTTGGCGCAAGCGGACGCGGCGAGCGCCGCCACGACGGCAAGCGCGAATTTCATGGCGCGGGCCGAGACGGGAAGATGAAACATGCCGGACCTCCGGATAGAGTGAATGCGACAATCGGGCCTCGAATAACCGGCGCCGGTTAAGCCAAGGTTCCGTCAACCTTGATGAGAGCTTAGGCGGACGCCGAAAAAGCGTCTGAAGCGCTAAACTTACCGTCAGGGTAAACGGGGGGTGAATGGCAAATTTTAGGCATCACGGCGCGCGATCACAATTTTTATCCGGCTTCACACGAATGTGCTCGAGCGGCGCGCGGCCCCAAGAGCGTGACGGATAAATTCTTCGCCGTCGATCGTGGATACCGCATGGCCGGCGCTTGGCGTCTCTCCTCAGCCGAGGAGCGGGCTCCAGGCGGGATCCGAGCCGAAGCTCGGGGTAGGCACGGCGACGTCGACCCGTCCGGTCACATCCGCCATGAAGATCTTGGCGCCGCCCTGGTCACGGAAAAACATCAGATAACGTCCGTTGGGCGCCCAAGTCGGCCCTTCATTGTGGAAGCCTTCCGTCAAGATGCGCTCGCCCGACCCGTCCGGCTTCATGACGCCGATGCCAAACGAGTTGGCCGTCTGGCGTGTGAAGGCGATGTAGTCGCCTTTCGGCGACCAGACCGGCGTCGAATAATGACCTTGCCCGAAGGAGATGCGTCGCGCCGGGCCGCCGCTCGCTCCCATCACGTAAAGCTGTTGCGCGCCGCCGCGATCACTCTCGAAGACGATTTGTGACCCGTCTGGCGAATAGGAGGGGGAGGTGTCGATCGCATTTGTATCGGTGAGCCGGGTGGTGGCACGCGAGCGCAAATCCATGGTGTAGATGTTGGCGTTGCCGCTTTGCTCGAGGCTCATGACGACGCGCACCCCATCGGGCGAGAAGCGCGGCGAGAAGGTCATGCCAGGGAAGTTTCCGACGATCTCGCGCTGGCCCGTCTCGATATTGAGGAGGCGCACGCTCGCATCGCCGTTCGGCGCGAAGGCCATGTAGGTGACCTCCTGGCTCGTCGGCGAGAAGCGCGGCGTGACCACGAGCTCATTGCCCTCGGTGAGGTAGCGCACATTGGCGCCATCCTGGTCCATGAGAGCCAGGCGCTTGCGGCGCGCCTGCTTCGGGCCTGTCTCATCGACGAAGACGACGCGCGTATCGAAGAAGCCGCCGGCGCCGGTAATCTTGGAGTAGATGGCGTCGGCGATGAGATGGGCGACGCGGCGCCAGTTATTTGCGTCCGTCGTGTATTGCTGGCCGGTCGCCTGCTCGCCGGAGGCGACGTCCCACAAGCGAAACTCCGCGTGCATCCTCGCCGAATCGCGCTGCACGCGGCCGGTGACCAAGGCCTGGGCGTTGATCGCCCGCCAGGAATCGAACTGCGGCATCGCATCGGGCGAGACCACCTTGTCAATGAATGCCCTCTTGTCGATCGGCGCGAAGACGCCCGAGCGCTGCAGATCATTGGCGATGACGGCGGCGACGCGGGCCCCGAGGTCACCTTCCCCCTGCAGATCGGGAATCGCGATCGGCATGGGCTGGAAATTGGCGCGATCGAGCGAAACGACGAGCTCGGCCCGCGCCGCGGCCGCCACGAGCGGCGTCGCGGCAAGGCCAAGGGCGAGAGAGCGACGGGAAATGAATGGGGTCATGATCTGCTGCGGCTCGCGGAAATGCCGATTTCGGTTAGCTTCAAGATGCGGCCCGACTGTGACGGGCAACGCTCATCCCAAAGACTCCGGAGGGGTGAAGAGCGTATCCTTCCAATCGTTGAAGGTGGGAAGGAATTGAGCCGGTATCCGGTAGGGGGCGCAGCGCATGATTGCGCGCTGCAAGGCGCCTGCCACCGCGCGCACACCGGGATCGGAGGATGAGCTCGCGACCTGAGGACGCTCGGCCAAGCTGCCGTCTTCCTTGAAGACCACACGCACTTGCGCTTGCTGAATCTTGGTCTCGTCCATTCCGGGCGGAATATCGAAGCACTTTTGCACCTGCTCCTTCAAGAGCCCGGCCAATGCGTCCCGCATCGAGGGCGAAAGCTTGGGAGCGTCGCCGGTGGGGAGGCCGAGCGAAGCCGTCTTCTCCAATTGCGCCCCGACCGACCCCGACGCTTGTGGCTTCTCCTTCGAGACGAGCAGCTTCTCGATCGCGGTCACGGAAAAGCTCGGCTCACCCTTCTCTTTCGCCGGCGGCTTTGCAGGCTTCGGCTGCTCCTCGAGCTTCTTCTGCTCGAGAAGCAGGGCGATCTTGTCGAACTGCGGCGGTTGCGGCTTCGGCTTCTCGACCTCCTTCGGTGTCTCTTGCGTCTTTGCCACTTTCTGCGGCTGAGGCTTTTCGGGAGGTTTTGGAATCTCCGCATCGAGCTTCGGCGGCTCGGGCTTTTGCGGCTCGACCGCCTTTTGCGGCTCCGGCTTCGGCTCGGGCTTCACGGGGTCCGGCGGGCGCGGCGGCGGCAAGGGCGGCGCGCTTGTCGCGTCCGAGATCTCGGGCGCGCGGGCGGGCGGCGTCGGCACGTCCGTCTGATCCGTGCCTTGTGTCGGCTTCAGCTGCTCGACCTCGGCGACTTTGTCGATGCGAGGCTTCGGCGTCGGCTGGACATCCTTCGCGGTCCGTTCGCCCTTGGTCATGGCGTTGAATTGATCGGTCGTGATGATCTCGACCGGAAGCGTCTCTTCCCCATCGGCGAAGGGCCGTGCGGAAGAGAGGCCGATAAGGCTCGCCACCAGCACCACCGCATGGGCGGTGACGGAAAGCGGTAAGCCGGGCTCGGACCAGTCGATCTTCACCTCAACCTCGCCCTCAGTTCCTCGGCCTCGGCTCCGGCTCCGTCACCAGCGCCACGCGCTTGTAGCCGGCGGCGGTGATCAACGACATGATCTGAGCGACGCGCCCGTAACCGACCTGCTTGGCGCCGCGCACGTAGATGCGCTCGTCGGCGCCATTCGCCGCGATTCCCTTCAACGTATCCAACAGAGCCGCGTCCTCGACGGGCTTGTCCATCAGGTACACCTTGCCGTTTTCATCGATCGAGATCGTCACCGGCTGCTTGTCGACATTCAGCGCCTTGGCGCCGGTCTGGGGCAGATCGAGCGGCACGCCCGCGGTGAGCAAGGGCGCCGTCACCATGAATACGATCAAGAGCACCAGCATCACATCGATGAAGGGCGTCATATTGATCTCGGCGATGGCCGAATGATGACGCCGGCGCCGTCTTCCGCCGGCCTTTCCGCTCAGGGCCGCCGCAACTTTTCCGGCCATTGCCTAAAGACCCCTGTCGCCTCAGGCCGCGAGCCGCTGATCGACCTGCCGCGACAGGATCGCGGAGAACTCGTCGGCGAAACCCTCGAGCCGCGTCTGAAGATTGAGCACGCGCGCATGGAAGCTGTTGTAGGCGATGACGGCGGGAATCGCCGCCACGAGGCCGATCGCGGTCGCAAACAGCGATTCCGAAATGCCCGGCGCGACGATCGCGAGGCTCGTGTTCTTCGAGGCCGCGATCGCCATGAAGGAGTTCATGATGCCCCACACCGTGCCGAAGAGCCCGATGAAGGGGCCGGCCGAGGCGATATTGGAGAGCACCATCAGGCCTCGGTTCAAGCGCTCGGTCTCGCGCTGGATGGCAACGTCCATCACCTTCTCGACGCGCCCGGCGAAGCTGCCGAAGGCTTTTCCGGTGCCTTCGAGCGAGCGCTTCCATTCGGTCATGGCGGCGAGGAACACCGCCCCCATGCCGGTCGGCTGGGCCTCGGAGAGATCGCGGTAGAGCTCATCGAGCGATTGTCCCGACCAGAACACATCCTCGAACTGGTCCATCGCGCTCGCGATGCGCCTATAGAGAAGGGCCTTGTTCAGGATGATCGCCCAGCACCACACCGAAGCGAAGATGAGCCCGATCATCACGAGCTTGACGACGATGTGGGCCTGCCAGAACAAGGTCCAGATCGAGAGGCTGGGATCGAAGCTTGGGAGCGCGGTTTGCGCGACATCGGCTGGATTCATCGAATTTGACCCGTCCACTAAACCCCATGAGCAGCGCGCGCCGACCACGCCGACCCGACTAACCCGTCCCGTGCCAGTCACTCGGCTGACAATGCGACGAAACAAGGGCGCTGATCCGGCCATTCGCCGAAGTTCGCGTCCGTTGATGGCCGGTTAAGGTAAAGAAAGCGTCAAGTTGCAGCGGCGCAACACGGTTGCGGATCGTCAGGCATAGCCGAGCGGAATTTCGGTCGTTTCCTTCATGGTCTCCATGACGAAGGTCGCCGAGACATCGAGCATGTCGATACGGGCGATGAGCCGCTGGTAGAGCGCGTCATAGGCGGCAACGTCGGGCACGCGGGCTTGCAGGATGTAGTCGATCTCGCCTGCCGTGCGGAAGGCGCCGACGATCTCAGGGATGTCCTTCACGGCGGCGCGGAAGCGCTCGGCCCAATCGGCACTGTGGCGGCTCGTGCGCACGGCGATGAACACCATGAGCTTCGCATTCACCGCCGTCGGCTCGAGCAACGCCACGCGGCCCTTGAAGACGCCCATCTCCTCGAGCCGGCTCACCCGCCGCCAGCAGCCGTTGCGCGAGAGGCCTGCCCGCGCGCCGAGCTCGTCGAGCGACAAAGTCGCGTCACGCTGAAGCTCAGCGAGCAAGCGTTTGTCCGTTGCATCGATGGTTGTAGATTTCATCCCGTGATCCAGGTGAACCGCGGGATTATTTACCCGAATTTTTGCAAAAGAGCCAGATTTTGGCGATGCCTTTTTCCCGAATGAGTCCTAGCTTTGCGGCATCATCCATAAGGAGCGGGTCATGCGCCAA
Source organism: Beijerinckiaceae bacterium (assembly GCA_035949255.1). Taxonomy (GTDB): domain Bacteria; phylum Pseudomonadota; class Alphaproteobacteria; order Rhizobiales; family Beijerinckiaceae; genus GAS188. The sequence continues at coordinate 54,890 of DASZIL010000185.1, forward strand.
TCACTCGAGGATCTGTTCACCTCCCATCCGCATGCCGTGGGCGAAAGCTATGGCGAGCATTTCGGGGTGGCGATGTCGTATTCTGGAAGGCTCTTCGCGGCTTCCTGCGCCGCTTTGGTGCACGCTCTCCTGCCGTTCTTGTTCGTCACCACGGCCTCGACCGCCATCAAGGGGATGTATGCGAATATGACACGGCGCGGCGCGACGTCTCCGCTGAGCGCCCCGCGCGAAACACGCGCCTTGCCCGACTACGCCATTTGAATAGCGATTGGCGAAGCCTTGCGCGCGCCAATGCGCCGCCCGTTGAGCGCTAATCGGCCGTCGAGGAGGCACCGGGCCGCGTGACGCGCAGCGGGCGCTCCTCCATCACCGCGAAGGCGGCAAGCGCTAGCGCGAAGCCCACGGCCGCCACCGCGAACACCATCTGGAACAGGAATGCGAGGTCGGTCCCGCTCGCGGCAGCGTTGCGCGCGAGCTCTTCGACGGAGGTCGCGCTCGCACCGCTCGCGCCACCCACGATGATCGCCCCATAGACCGCGACCAGTATGGCGCCGCCGAGCTGACGGAAGAAGTTCATGGCCGCCGTGGCGATGCCGAGATCCTGATGGGCGACGGCGTTCTGGATGGCGACCGTCGCCACCGGAAACAAAGTGCCGAGCGCGACCGCCGAGATGCCGATGACCGCCACGAATGCAGTCAGCGTGAGGCGCGTTCCGAGTATCGCGACGAGGGCCATGGCGAGCGTCGCCAGCAGGAGGCCGAAGAGCGGAAGGCGCTTGTAATGACGCACCCGCGCCATGGTTCGGCCCGAGATCATGGCCCCGATCACGCCGCCCGCCATCAAGGGAATGAGCGCGATGCCGGATTGGCTCGCCGTGAGATTCATTTCGGCCTGCAGGTAAATGGGCACGTAGATCGTCATGGCCACATTGGTGCCGACCCCCAGGCTCGAGGCGATGGCGGCGGTGCGCACGACCGGATTGGCGAGCACCCTGAGCGGCACGAGCGGCTCGGCGGCGAGCCGGATGCGCAAGGCGAAAAGCCCCCACATCAGGACCGAGGCGCCGATGAGCGCCGCGAACCAGAACGACCCCTTGCCGATCGCCGCCCCCTCCCCGTTGAGAGCGAGCATGAGCAGGGTGGTGGCGAGCGCCATCAAGGCGGCGCCCAGAATGTCGAGGCGATGCGGCCGGTCATGGCGCGGCAGCTTGCGCAACAAGCTGTTGGTGAGGCCGAAGGCCAGAAGCCCGAGCGGCACATTGATCCAGAAGATCGCCGACCAGTGGAAATTCTGCGCCAGGAAGCCGCCGAGATAAGGCCCGGCGAGGCCGGAGGCCAGAAATACGCTTGCGATGCGCACCTGGTAGCGGCCGCGTTCCTTCGGCGACACGATATCGGCGATGATCGTTTGCGAGAGCGAGATCAAGCCGCCGCCCCCGAGGCCTTGCAGCCCCCTCGCGAGCACGAGAACGAGCATCGAGGGCGCGAGCGCGCAGGCGATCGATCCGGCGACGAAGGTCGCGATGCCGAGAAGCAGCATCACCCTTCGCCCATAAATATCGCTCGCCTTGCCGTAGAGCGGCGTCGCGGTGGTCGCGGCGAGGAGATAGGCTGTCGCGACCCAGGGCAGGTTCTGCACATCGCCGAGATCGCGTGAGATCAGGGGCAACGCCGCCGCGATGATCGTCTGATCCAACGCCGCCAGGAACATGGCGAGCATGATGCCCGTGAAGATCGAGCGGATCTCGCGGGCATCGAGCGGGGCGGGTTGCGGCAAGGAGGCGATGGGAGCCCTCATGGAATGGCGGCGGCTTTTGCCGACGAGCAAGCATCGTGCCGCATCGCGGCGACGCCCCTTTTAAGGCGGCATCGACGCGAGGGGAATCAGGGGAGCCGCGTGAAGCGCGAACCACCGCGCCTACCGTGGCATCGGATGCGCCTCAGCCCGATTTGGCGAAGCGACGCTCGATCGTCTCGAAGATCAGGCGCGCGACTTGCGCCTCGCCCCCCTGCGGACGCCCTGGCCGCGCCGACGGTGTCCAGGCGAAAAGGTCGAAATGGGCGTAGATGCTCGCCTTTTCGACGAATCGCTTGAGGAACAAGGCCGCGGTGACGGACCCCGCGAAGGGCGTGTTCGAGATGTGGCTCACATCGGCGATGCGCGACGCGAGCATCTCGTCATAAGGCGCCCAGAAGGGCAGCCGCCAAACCGGATCATTGATGCGAGCGCCAAGCTCCATGACCTCGGCCGCGAAGGCATCATCCGTCGCATAGAAGGCTGGTAGGTCCGGACCGAGCGCGACGCGCGCCGCGCCTGTGAGCGTCGCGAAATCGGCCATGAGCTCGGGAGCCTCCGCATCCGCGAGAGCAAGCGCGTCGGCGAGGATGAGGCGGCCTTCCGCATCGGTGTTGCCGATCTCGACGCTCAACCCCTTGCGGCTTCGCAGCACATCGCCCGGGCGAAACGCCGAGCCCGAGATGGCGTTCTCGACTGCCGGCACGAGCACGCGCAGGCGCACGGGCAGATTCTCGGCCATCACCATGCGTGCGGCGGCGAGCGCGGTCGCCGCCCCGCCCATGTCCTTCTTCATGAGAAGCATCGCGGCGTCCGGCTTGATGTTGAGCCCGCCGGTGTCGAAGGTGACACCCTTGCCGACGAGGGTCACCTTCGGCGCGGCGCCATCGCCCCAGGAAAAATCGATGAGCCGAGGCGCTGTGACCGAGGCGCGCCCGACCGCGTGGATCATCGGCAGATTCGCATCGAGAAGCGCGTCGCCGACAGTGGCCGTAAAGCTCGCGCCGAATTTCGAGGCGAGCTCGCGCGCCGCCGCTTCGAGCCCATCGGGAGCAAGATCATTTGCGGGCGTGTTGATGAGGTCGCGGCCGAAGGCAATGGCGCCGGCGAGTCGCTCCGCGCGGCCCGCGTCCACGCCCTTCGGCGCGACAAGTCTCGCGCCCGGCCCGTTCTCCTTCGAGCGATACGCCTCGAAGCGGTAGCCATCCGCGAGCCAGGCGAAGGCTGAAAGCGCGAGATCGCCTCTATTGCCCTCGAAGCGATAAGTGCCGGGCGGGAGGAGGCTTGCAAGCCCGCCGCGCGCGAAGGCGCGCTCGGCCTCGCTCTTTCCGGGATCCTCGATGAACACCACGCCTTCGAGGGCCCCTGTCTCGCCGGGGAGCAGCAAATGGCGGCCGGGCTTGGGCTCGAAATGCACCGCCTCGACGAAGCGGCGGGCCGCGGGCGACAGCCGGCCGTGAAAGCTCGGCCAATCGGCCACTCTCAGGGCATGGATCGGCGTTGACGCCGCTGCGTCGTCGGCGATGAGCGTGGACATGGCGATCCCCAACAAGGCGGCCGCGCCTCGCGGCGCTGGCGGCGGCGCGGTTAACGCGTCGTTAAAGTTAACATTTTACGAATGATGCCGGACGGAAGGACCCGGCCTTCGTCCCGTTCGTAGAAAATCTCCGGGCTGCGTGCAAGTTCGTCGAAGCGCATCGAGACGGGGTTTTGCATGATGTTATCTTTTGAACGCCCGGTGGTCCAAACCAGATGGCGGCGCCCCTTTGCCTCCGCGGTCGCGGCCGTGGTGCTCGCGGCTTCGCTCACCGGCTGCTTGCGCGACAAGGACATTACCGCATCCGTCACCGACCCGGCTGCGCCGCAACAAGATACCTTGCACGCGCAGCTCGAAAGCTGGAGCAAGCGCTACAGCGCAAATCCGGGCGAAAAGACGGTCTCGCTCGGCTATGCGCGCGCGCTCGCCGCGCTCGACCAGAAGGGGCAAGCGGCCTCCGTTCTGCAGACGGCGGCCGTGAAGTCCCCGAAGGATCAGGAAATCCTCGCCGCCTATGGCAAGGCGCTGGTCGACACCGGCGACTACAACCAGGCGCTCGAGGTGCTGGCGCGCGCCCATTCTCCCGATCAGCCCGACTGGCATATCCTCTCGGCCCAAGGCATCGCCTCGGACGGCATGGGGCTGCATGATCGTGCGCAATCCTTCTATCTTTCGGCGCTGAAGATCGCGCCCGGCGACCCGGGTGTTCTGTCCAATCTCGGCCTTTCCTACGCGCTCTCGAAGAAGCTGCCCGAAGCCGAGCGGGTGCTGACCGAGGCGGCGCAAAACCCGAAAGCGGATCCGCGCGTGCGGCAGAACCTCGCGCTGGTGCTCGCCCTGCAAGGGCGCTTCGACAATGCGACCCAAGCCTTGCGGCACGATCTCTCGCCGTCGGACGCCGAAAAGAACGTCGCCGACATCCGTTCCATGATCGCCCAGCCCAACACGTGGAATGCGATCCGCGGCAAGAGCGTCGCCAAGGATGGCGCGAAGGGCACATCCGTGACGGCGGTCGCGCGCGCGACACCCGCCGAACTCGCCGCGCAGGCGAGCGAGGCGCAGGCGGCAGCGCAATAACCGTAGCTTCACGGCAAAGGGCCCGCCAGGCGCGGCGCCGTTCCGGCGTCAGTCCCAGTTGAAGATCTGGATCAGGGCCGGCGTGAGGATGACCACGAAGAGCACCGGCAGGAAGAACAGGATCATCGGCACGGTGAGCTTCGGCGGCAAAGCGGCAGCTTTCTTTTCCGCTTCCGACATGCGCATGTCGCGGTTCTCCTGCGCCAGCACCCGCATCGTGGTACCGAGCGGCGTGCCGTAACGTTCCGCCTGCTGCAAGGCGAGACAGACCGCCTTCACACCTTCCAGGCCGACCCGTTGCGCAAGATTGTCGTAAGCCTGCCGGCGATCGGGCAAATAGGACAGCTCGGCGGTGGTCAGCGTAAATTCCTCCGCAAGCTCGACCGATTGCGTGCCGACTTCGTCGCTGACCTTTTGAAACGCCGCCTCCACCGACATTCCGGATTCGATGCAGATCAGGAGCAAATCGAGCGCATCGGGAAATGCCCGCTTGATCGAGGTCTGCCGCCGCTGGATCTTGTTCTTCAGGTAAAGGTTTGGGCTCAACATGCCGAAATAGGCGGCGCCGATGCCGATGCCGAGCTTGATCAAGGTCGGCGGATCGAGCTGGATCACGACGAAAACATAAAACAGCGCCAGCAGCAGCATGGCGATCGGCATAACCATGCGAAAGAACAAATAAGCGACATAGGGCGCGTGCCCGCGATAG